>JAGBFS010000080.1 GCA_017936365.1 Clostridia bacterium | reverse complement strand
TCCTTTGAAAAAGGACGTATAACTGCAATCGGGACAATGAAGAAGTATACAGTTACCGGAGATGAAATCGACGTTTCCGGAAAAATGATTTACCCCGGTTTTATAGATGCACACACACATCTCGGTATGTGGGAGGATTCCTTGGGTTTTGAAGGCGATGACGGCAACGAGGAAACCGATCCTGCAACTCCTCAGCTTCGCGCGATTGATGCCGTAAACAGCTTTGATAAATGCTTTCGCGAAGCCCTTGAGGGCGGTGTAACCACAGTTGTAACCGGTCCCGGCAGCGCCAATCCTATCGCAGGTCAGAACATCTGTGTAAAGACCTGCGGCGGCAGAATAGATGATATTATTGTAAAATCACCTGTTGCAATGAAAATGGCGTTGGGGGAGAACCCCAAAACCGTATATCACGGCAAGCAGGAAGCCCCTTATACACGAATGGCAACAGCTTCAATTATACGCGAACAGCTTGCTTTAGCTGTCCGTTATATGCGTGATATCGAAAAATCCGAAAACGATCCCGATACCGATGCACCGGATTTTGACGCAAAACTCGACGCTCTGCTTCCGGTTGTTCAAAAGAAGCTCCCTGTGCATTTTCACGCGCACAGACGCGATGATATCTTTACCGCGATTCGTATTGCCGAAGAATTTGATCTTGATTATGTAATTGTACACGCAACCGAAGGGCATCTTTGTGCAAGTGAGCTTGAAAAATGCGGTGCAAAGGTTATGAGCGGTCCTTTTTTATGCGACCGTTCCAAACCGGAACTGAGCAATCTTTCTCCGGCATCTCCCGGTGTTATGGCAAATGCCGGCATTATGACAGCTATTATAACCGATCATCCCGTAATACCTCTTCAATATCTTCCTGTATGCGCCGGACTTGCCGTACGCGAAGGGATGGATCGCGACGAGGCTATTAAAGCGATAACGATCAATCCTGCTAAAATTTTAGGCCTCGATCACATGATCGGTTCTTTAAAAGTTGGAAAAGACGCCGATTTTGCCGTATATTCCCAGGATCCTCTTAATCTTTGCGCAAAACCGGAAATGGTTTTTGTAAACGGCAGGCTCGAATATTGTGCAAATAAGGAATGTAAGCAATGAGAGAAATTCACTATAATACAATAGTTGATGCTGTCGCAAAAGCGTGCATCGACGCAAACAGACACCTCCCAAAAGATTTGTGTCAGATTATCAGCGATTGCGAAAAATGCGAGCAAAACAAGCTTGCAAAAAGTATATTCGGTGATATGCTTGACAATATAGCCGCCGCCGAAGAAATGGTACTGCCGGTATGTCAGGATACCGGTATGGCTGTTATCTTTGCACAGATAGGGCAGGAGGTTCATATTACCGGCGGCCTCTTTGAAGACGCAGTAAACGAAGGCGTAGCAAAGGGATATACAGAGGGCTATCTTCGCTGTTCGGTTGTCAAAGATCCTCTAAAAAGAGGAAATACAGGTAATAACACCCCGGCTGTTATTCATATAGGTTTTTCTGCGGGTGATAATATAAAGCTTACAGTCGCCCCAAAAGGATTTGGCAGCGAAAATATGAGTCAGCTCAAAATGTTTACTCCTGCAGCATCAGAGAGTGATATTATTGATTTTGTGAAAAAGGTCGTTGCCGATGCCGGAGGGCGTCCGTGTCCTCCCGTCGTGCTTGGTGTAGGTATTGGCGGCGATTTTGAAAAATGTGCGCAGATTTCCAAACAAGCACTATGCCGCCC
>JAGBFS010000004.1 GCA_017936365.1 Clostridia bacterium | reverse complement strand
GTATTTGGTAACCAGACACCGCTTTATTTTGACGCCTGTCTGAAGGAGCTTTATCCTACTATCAAATACGGTGCCACCACCTATCTTATCCCAAAGCAGCTCTTTATGACCCCCATTCCGCTTGTTGAATACCTGAACAAATATAAAATCAACACCGTGTGCTGGGTCGTTTCGGCACTTACTCTGATATCCTCGCTCGGTGCGCTTGATAAGGTCACACCGGAGTATCTTCGTACCATAGCCTTCGGCAGTGAGGTATTCCCGATAAAGCAGTTCAACCGTTGGCGTCAGGCTCTCCCCAATACCCGTTTTATAAACCTCTACGGTCCGACCGAAGCTACCGGAATGAGCTGTTATTACAAGGTTGACCGTGAATTTTCCGAGGGTGAGGCTATCCCCATCGGCCGCCCGTTCCCCAACACAGGCGTCATCCTCCTTGCCGAGGACGGCAAGCCTGCCCCGATGGGCGAACCGGGCGAGCTTCTTATCCGCGGAACCCCGGTAACACTTGGCTATTATAACGACCCCGAGCGCACAAAGGATGCCTTTGTGCAAAACCCTCTTCATAACCATTATCCCGAGCTTGTATACAAAACGGGCGATATAGTAAAATACAATGAACGTGGCGAGCTTGTCTTCATATCGCGCCGCGACCATCAGATAAAACACATGGGTCACCGCATCGAGCTTGGCGAGATCGAGCTTATTGCCAACACCTGCGACGGTGTGGGATCGGTATGCTGCATATTTGACGCGGACAAAAAGAAGCTTGTGCTTTATTATTGCGGCGAGGCTCAGTCGGGTGATGTAGTTGCCTTTATCCGCGAAAAGCTACCGCGTTATATGGCTCCTAACAAGGTCATAAAGCTTGATGTCATGCCACTTACTCCCAATGGCAAAATCGACCGCAAGCTTATAAAGGAAAGTTACCTCAGCGGAAAGCCGCTTGCATAAATTTAAGTTTAAACGAAAGGAATTTAAAACATTATGGACTTTAACGATCTTCTTGAAATTTTATCCGATCTTCATCCCGAGGTGGACTTTGAAACCGCTGAAAAGCTTTTTGACAACAAGATCCTTGATTCCTTTGATGTTGTTACCATCATTACAGAGGTCGGCAGCGAGTTTGATATAAGGATCCCCGCGGAAGAGATCATCCCCGAAAATTTCAACAGCGCACAGGCTCTGTTTGATCTTATACAGAGAATAGAAGAAGACTGATATGCTTTTTACATCCTACACCTTTATATTTTTTATCGGCATCGTGTTTCTTCTTTATTACACGATGCCAAGCCGTTCGCGATGGCCGTTTCTGCTTTGTGCAAGCTATCTTTTCTATTTTCTTGCAGACCCCGTATTTCCCCTTTTCATCCTTGCAACAACGGCGGTAACCTATTTTGCCGCGATAAAGATAGGAAAGCTGCATGATGAACAAACGGCTTACATAAAGGCCAACAAAGCCAGCCTTTCATCAGATGAAAAAAAAGCATACAAGGCGAAAATGGACAAGCGGCGCAAGCTGTGGTATCTGCCATCCCTGCTGACCGGCTTTGGAATACTTGCGGTGATGAAGTACACCAATTTCGTCATCCACAATGTCAATTCCATAATATCCGGTTTTGGCGGTGCTCCGCTCTCCTTTGTAAGCCTTATACTGCCAATGGGCATTTCCTTTTACACCTTCCAGTCGATGGGGTATCTTATCGATGTAAAGCGTAAAAAATATGCCCCAGAGCGCAATTTCTTCAAATTTGCGCTGTTTGTTTCCTTCTTCCCCTAGCTTGTACAGGGACCTATCAGCAGATATGATGACCTTGCGCAGACCCTCTTTGCCGGCAAAGGATTTGACTCGCTTACCTTTTCGCATGGCATAAGGCGCATATTATGGGGCTTTTTCAAAAAGCTCGTTATCGCCGACCGTATGCTCATCGCCGTAAATGCTCTTATCGACAAACCGGAAGAATATCGCGGAATGTACGTCGTTCTTCTGATGCTTTTCTATGCGATAGAGCTGTATGCCGATTTTACCGGCGGTATAGATATAACCATCGGCGTTGCAGAAGCTTTGGGTATAACGCTAAAGGAAAACTTCGAGCGTCCGTATTTTTCCAAAAATATCGAAGAATACTGGCGCAGATGGCATATCACGATGGGTACATGGTTCCGTGATTATATCTTCTATCCCCTTTCCATTTCCGATTTCATGCAGAAGCTTTCTAAAAAATCGCGCGAAAAGCTTGGCCCGAAGCTCGGAAAAAAGATCCCAGTTTACCTTGCCACCATTATCGTATGGTTCGCCACCGGTATATGGCACGGCGCAAGCTGGAACTTTATAGTCTGGGGTCTGCTTAATGGATTTGTCATTATCATTTCGCAGGAGCTTTCGCCCCTTTACGAAAAATTCCATAACCGATTCCCGAAAATCGGCGGTAACTTCTTCTATCGCGGATTTACGGTTATGCGTACCTTCTGGCTTATGTGCGCCCTGCGTCTGCTCGACTGCTATCGCGATGTGCCGCTTACATTCGGCATGTTCGGCTCGATATTTACAACATTTAACGGCAAAATACTGTTTGACGGCTCAATTTCACAGCTCGGACTTGAGATACACGATTATATAATCATACTTCTCGGCTGTGCGCTTATGCTTACAGTCAGCCTTATCTCAAGGAAAAAGCCGGCGCGTGAACGTCTTGATGCTATGCCGTTCCCCGTCCGCAGCGCACTGTGTCTTCTCCTGTTCCTTGCCATACTGGTCTTCGGCGCTTACGGAACGGGCTATGACGCTTCGCAGTTTATTTATAATCAATTTTAATTAGGGTGCGCGTATGAAAAGAAATATAAAAAGAATAATATTTGTCGTAGCCGCTGTTGCGGTATGGGTCGGCGCATTTTTTATGACCCAGCGGCTGCTTGAACCCAAATACATGGATGACCTCATCGAAGGCGCTCTTACGGCTGAATATTATGATGAAACTACAAAGCATGATGTAATATTCATCGGCGACTGCGAGGTTTACGAAAACTTTTCGCCCGTCACTCTTTGGGAGAACTACGGTATTACAAGCTATATCCGCGGCAACGCGCAGCAGCTTATCTGGCAGTCATATTACCTGCTTGAGGATACTCTCCGATATGAAAAGCCGGAATTTGTAGTTTTCAATGTTCTTTCAATGAAATACGGTGAGCCGCAAAGCGAGGAATACAACCGTCTTACGCTTGACGGCATGGAGCTTTCACCGGTCAAGATAAAGGCCGTTGAGGCATCAATGACCGAAGACGAAGAGCTTATAACCTATATCTTCCCCATTCTTCGGTATCATTCTCGCTGGAATCAGCTAAAGAGCGAAGATTTTGAATATTTCTTCAAAAAGGATAAGATATCGCACAACGGCTTTATAATGCGCGCTGATGTCCGTCCGGCAACCACCTTCCCCGAGCCCGAGCCGCTTGCCGATTATACCCTCCCCGCCACCTGCTGGGAATATCTTGATAAAATGGCGGCATTGTGCAAAGAGAATGATATAGAGCTTATTCTTATAAAAGCCCCAAGCCTCTACCCCGTGTGGTATGACCAATGGGACGAGCAGATCGTAGAGTATGCTCAGAAAAACGGGCTTGCTTACATCAATCTTCTCGACAAATGCGACGAGATCGGTATAGATTTCTATTCGCCGGAAACGGCCGACACCTACGACCGCGGACTTCATCTCAACCTCTCCGGTGCCGAAAAGCTTTCCAATTACTTCGGCGGGTGGCTGTGCAGTAATTATCAGATCACCGATCACCGCAACGACCCGGATATATCGGCTGTATATTCCGAAAAGTCAGCCGATTATTACGCAATGAAGGAAGATCAGCTCCGTGAGCTTTCTGAGTTTGGCGAGCTTAAAAGCTATTAAGAAAGGAATTATAATTTTATGAAAAAGACCGTTTCAATTCTTTTGATCCTTGCAGCACTTATGTGCATGCTTTTCGTCGGCTGCGGCGATTCAACTGCTCCGTCAGCCGAAGCCACTCCCAACGCCCCTTCCGCACCGGCAAAGGAATACGTATTCAGCTATAACGGCATCAGCATCCCCATGAAGGCCGAAGCCGCTCCCATCGTATCCCAGCTTGGTGAGCCGCTCAATTATTTTGAATCGGAAAGCTGCGCTTTCAAGGGACTTGACAAGATCTACACATACGCAAGCTTTGAGCTTTGCACATATCCTGTTGACGGCGTTGATTATGTCCTTTCGGTGCGCTTTACCAACGACACCGTTTCCACCGCTGAAGGCATCTCCATAGGCTCCTCTCTTGACAGCCTCAACACAGTTTACTCCTCTTCTGTTGCTGTCGGCGAGACCGGATTCACCCTTACCGGCGGCGATTCCTCCCTCGCATTTATCCTCGACGGCTCCACCGGTGCGGTAACATCGGTAAAATACAGCGCAAACAACTAACGCCTTATCAGCATTTTTTAGATATTCTTTATATTGAGTTAAAACAATCCGTATCATCATGTGCTAATATATATTTGCACATTCGTAAAACCTTGTCATTTTGAAAGGAAAAACGTAAATGAGAAGATATAGATTATGCTCATTATTGATAGCTTTGATAATGCTTATGTCTGCGGCCTTCCCCTTGGCGGTTTTTGCCGAAGATGACGTGCCGCCCGGAGTACCCGCCGACATAGGCGACGACCCCGAATATTTCAAATACTATCCGCCAATGAAGATGAGGATGAGTCTGCTCACCGCCGATCCTTCCGGTTCTCCATCCGGCTTTACAACATCAAGTCCGTTTATTGAATCAACATACACCCACAATGACAGATTCAAGTATCACAAGATTTATCACGGCGTTGATGTTTCCCGTTATCAGGAGGATGTCGACTGGGAGGCTTTCAAAGACGCCGGAGTTGAATTCGCTATCATCAGAGTAGCCTACCGTGGGTATGGCTCAAGCGGCTCGCTTAACGAGGATCTTCGCTATAAGGAGAATATTCCTGCCGCCTATGCTGCGGGTCTTCCCATCGGCGTATATATTTACTCGCAGGCGATAACAGAAGCCGAAGCGCGGCAGGAAGCATCATATATCCTCGAACGCATAGAGCCTTATAAGAGCTACATAACACTCCCGGTTATATTTGATTTTGAATATGCAAGCGTAGGAAACGGCCTTGGCGGACGTCTTTACAACGCAAATCTTACGAAGGAAGCCGCCACAAATATCTGTCTTGCATTCTGCGATGAGATCGAAAAGAACGGCTACACCGCCATGGTCTACGCAAACAGAAACATGCTAAACGACAGCCTCAACGCTTCACAGATAAGCGACTCCTTCGACATCTGGCTCGCCCATTATAACACCGTAACGGATTACCAGGGCGAATACAGCTTCTGGCAGTATACATCCTCCGGTCAGCTCGCCGGAAAAACCAATATCGACTGTAATTTCTGGTATGTGCCCGTACCCGCAAAGGATTTTTCGATAGAGGATGAATCGGTATCCATGATGCTTTCGGAAAAGCACACTCTGACTTATACCGTATCGCCTACGGACACAAGTGAACGACCGACCTTCAAATCATCCGATGATTCCGTTGCTGTCGTGGATAACAACGGCGTTATTACCGCTGTCGGCGGCGGACAGGCTGCCATAACAGCCACCGCCGGAAATTTCAGCGACAGTTGTAAGGTCACCGTATACACACCTGCAAGCGGTATCGAGGCCGATTCAAAGGAGCTTCAGATTATAAACGGTCAGTCAAAGGTGTTCACCGCAAAGGTTGTACCCGATTTTGCCTACAATAAAAATATAATCTATTCATCATCTGATGAGAGTGTCGCTGCTGTCGACCAAAGCGGCAAAGTCACAGCCGTTTCAACCGGTACCTGCACCATTACCGCCAAATCGGAGGACGGTGGTTTTAAGGTTACATGTAACGTTAAAACCGGACCCGCTCTTGAATCTGTTGCGATTTCCGCATCAGAACACACCATGAAAAAAGGCAGCACTTACCAGCTTACCGCTGCAATCAGTCCGTCAGACGCCGATTTTAAGGTAATATGGAGCAGCTCGGACAGCAATATTGCAACCGTCGACAGCACAGGCAAGGTCAAGGCAATAGCAAAAGGAAACTGCACAATAACAGCTTCCTGTGCCGATTTGACCGCCACCTGCAGCATCACAGTCGAGCCCAGCGATATTAAGCTATCCTTCCCCCTACACTCCTCCGGCAATCCTTCGGGCGGCATTAAAACTACTCTTACACTCACACCGTTGGACGGCGGACAGCAGTCGGTCAGCAAATTCACTTATTCAAAACCGGCCTCTGTAACCGTCGAGGAGGGCAGCTACCGTCTTATCGTTGAACGAAAAGGACATCTTTCCTATATTGACAACAGCTTTACGGCTGGCAAGGATACCCTCGATTTGGTAACCCTTTACGCGGGCGATGTCAACGGCGACGGCGCGATAAACGCGAAGGATCACGGCGTAATGAACGACGCATTTGCCTCAAGGCGCGGTGATTCAAACTACAGCGAAAGCGCCGATTTGAACGACGACGGCTTTGTCAACGCAAAGGATCGCTCAATACTCGGCTCCAATTTCGGAAAAACAAAAACCGAAAAGGATTAATAAAAATACAGCCGCGCGGGATATAAAAACCTGCGCGGCTGTGCTTTTTTGTGCCTGTTCCTTCTCTTACCAATCGTTGATATCGGTCTTGTATTTGTTGATGTAGCTGCTTGTGCTGCCGTTTCGTACATATAATATCGGTTCTGATTCGTCTTTTAATGTATCCGTTGATTCATCATAGACCCACATAGCTAAAGTGTTTTCATCGAGCAGCGAAATAATGTACTGCGTCTTTATTCCTTGATAAAAAGGTTGCTCTACAAATTCCTCGGCATCATTGTCATACCGAAAAAAATTTTCGCTCTTGAGAAGATAGGTCATTTTGTAATCTTTGCGAAAAATCTTACTGTAGCTGCCCTCGGTCAGAAAAAGATTTAAATAAGAGAAATTGCCTTCTTCGTCAAACGTAATCAATTGGTTGCCATAAATGGATGCAATACCTTCCGCGTCGTTAACATCAATAAGCTTTCCGTCAAGGTATATTCCGCCGACAACCCAAGTGCCGCTTAACGCTCTTTGAGGTTCTGCCCCCAAAGCTTCATCATCGGATTGTGATGAGCTGCAGCCGCAGAATAACGCCGCTATCATCAGCAAAACCGCTAAAAAAGATATAAATCGTTTCATGAGAGCACCGTATTATCAGAAGTCGTATCCGTCTCTTCCGGGAAGTCTTGAGGTTTTGAATGCCCTATCGGTGTAATGATACAAAGCAACTTTACCGTCTACGATTGTAAAGAACCATTCATTTACACCTGTAGGTTTATTTGTCATCTCTATGCAGCCAAGCGTTATTTTATACTTTCCGCTGTCGGGACCATAGTAGTAATAATACCCCTTCTCAAGATTAACACCCTCACTTGCATGCTCCATTGTATAACTTCCTTTATTAAAGTGAACACAATATGCACTGCCTAAACTTTTGCCCCATATGCTATTTGGATCTATGTTTGCTTTCCAATAGCCCTGAATTGCGGCGTCAACCTGTTCGGGAGTATAAAATTTCCCATCAGCAAGTATAATTTTTCCATCATTTATTACATATGGTATTCTATACACACTATCATTGTTTACTTTAACATTTATCGAATCTTCATCAATGTTGAATCGATTTTCAGTTTCCTGCTCTCTATGGCGTCCATTGCCATCTATCTCGGCTTCCTGCATTATCGCAAATTCTTTTTTGAAGATAATAGAACGTACCGTAAGCTCGCTATCATCGCTGTAACTGAAATACCACTCTTTATCCAGAATCAGAGCAAATACCTCCGGATATTTCAGATACAGCAGCTCAATTCTACAAAGCTCCGCCATCTCTTCTGAATCCTTGTAATCGGATATTTCTTTAAACATCACGGATGCACCCTCGAAATCCGAAGCACTTACCAATTGACAAGCCTGAATATAAGCGCAGTCATTTGCCATTTCCTCGCTGTCCTCGTAGTCCTCAAGCTCGCTGAATATCACCGAAGCTTCGGCATATTGACCGTTATTGTACAACTCCATCGCTTTATTATAGTCTCTGCTGTTGCCCGTCAGTAAAAATACCAGCAAAACAACCACAACAACTAAAACAAGCGAAGAGCCATATATAACAGAATACCTTTTTAGATGATAAAGTGCTTTATCGACAAAGCCCGCCCCCTCGGACGGTTTCTCGGCAGGAATAAGTACACACTCCAAAAAGGATTTTTTGTTTTTTGCGTCGGCTTCATTCTCGCTTTCCTGCTTCGTCACCTCCAAAGTGGATTCATAATCGTCCGTGATTATTTCGCTTTCAACCTTTGTTCCGCAGTGTGGACAAAACGCCAAACTACCATCAATTTCATTTCCGCAATTTTTGCACAGCATAAGTATACCTCCTCGAATTTTTGGACAAAATATCGTTCGCCCGTATTTAATTATACTCAATTTATTGAGTATAGTCAAGTGTTTTCGTATGATATTATAATTTCGGTGATGAAAGATGATAAGTTACAAGCCATTTTTTGACACACTTCTAAAAAAGGGCGTAACCGAATATAATCTGATATTCAAGCAGGGCTTTTCTGCGAATACTATACACCGTATAAAAAAGGGTGAAGCAATCAGCACCAAAACACTCGATGCTCTTTGTTACGCGCTTGATTGCGAGGTAAGTGATATCATAAAATTTGAAAAAGATTAGCACTTGGTTTTATCACACAGGTGCTAATCTTTTTGTTTTAATACCATTATGCAACAAAAAACGCCTTCCGCAAAATTCTGCGGAAGGCATTTTCAGCTTTATTATATCGCTCTTATCTGATTAGACAAGCTCGATGATGCACATCTCAGCAGCGTCGCCTCTGCGGGGGCCGGTGAGGATGATGCGGGTGTAACCGCCGTTGCGGTCCTTATATTTCGGAGCAATCTCGTCGAACAGCTTCTTTACGACATCTTCCTTGGTGATGAAAGCCATCGCGTTACGCTTATTAGCGAGAGTGTTGTCCTTAGCCATGGTAATCATTTTCTCGGCGAGTGCCTTGACTTCCTTGGCTCTGGTAGCGGTAGTCTCTATTCTGCCGTTTTCGAGCAGGTATGTGACCATGCCCCTGAGCATGGAAAGTCTATGAGCGGTTGCTCTGCCAAGTTTTCTTGTGCCGGGCATTGAATTCACTCCTTTTTGATATTAATCGTCGTCCTTACGAAGCGCGTAGCCGAGCGTAGCAAGCTTGGCTACAACCTCCTCGAGGGACTTTCTGCCGAGGTTTCTGACCTTCATCATGTCATCCTCGGTCTTGCTGATGAGATCTTCGACCGTGTTGATTCCTGCACGCTTGAGGCAGTTGAAGGAACGAACGGAAAGGTCGAGCTCTTCTATAGTCATCTGCAGTATCTTTTCGCTTCCGGAAGGTGTGCTTTCAACCATGATCTCCGCACCGCCGACACCGTCGGACAGCTCTACGAAGAGGTTGAGATGCTCGGTAAGAACCTTTGCGGTAAGCGAAACAGCTTCCTGTGCATTGATTGTTCCGTTTGTCCAAACCTCAAGAGTAAGCTTGTCGAGGTCGGTTACGTTGCCGACACGGGTATTTTCAACTCTGAAATTTACCTTTGTGACGGGAGTGTAGATGGAATCGACAGGGAGCAGTCCGATAACGTTCTGCTGCAGATTCTGCTTGTTGCGTTCAGCCGAAACGTAGCCGCGGCCTGTGTCAAGGGTGATCTCCATATAGAGCTTTGCACCCTCGGCAAGCGTTGCGATGTGCATATCGGGATTGAGAATCTCAACCTCGCTGTCGCACATGATGGAGCCGGCGGTGATTTCGCCTTCTCCTTCTGCGTCTATAACGACTGTTTTGGGGCCGGTGCCGAAAAGGTTGGCTGTGAGGCCCTTTATGTTAAGGATTATCTCGGCGACATCCTCTTTGACGCCGGGGATAGTTGAAAACTCGTGGACGACACCGTCAATCTTTACGAAATTAACAGCAACGCCTTCGAGAGAGGAAAGCAGCACTCGTCTGAGTGAATTTCCGAGGGTGGTTCCATAGCCCTTTTCAAGCGGCTCAACTACGAATCGGCCATATCGACCGTCGGGTGTAAGTTCAGCTATTTCGATCCTGGGCTTTTCGATCTCGATCATTCATAACCCTCCTTTAAGTTTTAAGCACTGACTATTATATCACAAAACCCTTGTCAGAAATTGACATTTCTTGGAGTACAACTCGACGATGAGAGTCTCTTCAACTGCGAGATCTATGTCTGCTCTCTCCGGAATGCCTATGACCTTTGCCTTCAGATTCTCTCTGTCAAGCTCAAGCCACTTAACGATGGGCTTGGATGCAGTTGCTTCGACAACAGCCTTGATCTTATCGCTGTCCTTGCTGGAAGCAGCAATAGCAACAACCTGACCCGGCTTTGTCAAATAAGAGGGAATGTTGACGCGCTTGCCGTCAACGGTGAAGTGACCGTGAAGCACGAGCTGACGTGCTTCTTTTCTGGAAGCAGCCCAGCCAAGTCTGTAAACGACGTTGTCAAGACGGCTTTCAAGGATGAAGAGCAGGTTTTCACCGGCGATACCCTGACGTCTTTCAGCCATTTCGTAGTAATCACGGAACTGGCTTTCAAGTACACCGTAGTAACGCTTTGCCTGCTGTTTTGCACGAAGCTGAAGACCATACTCGGAGGTCTTCTTGCGTCCCTGACCATGCTGGCCGGGTGCGTAATTTCTGCGCTCGATGGCGCATTTATTGCTGTAGCAGCGATCGCCCTTGAGGAACAGCTTCTGACCCTCACGACGGCAGAGCTTGCATACAGGACCTGTATATCTTGCCATTAAGGATTACACCTCCAAATATTATCGCTATACGCGTCTTCTCTTAGGCGGACGGCAGCCGTTATGCGGGATCGGCGTGACATCCTTTATCATGGTTACCTCAAGGCCTGCGCCCTGAAGTGCACGGATGGCAGCCTCTCTGCCTGATCCGGGTCCCTTAACGTAGACGTCAACAGTCTTGAGGCCGTGTTCCATTGCGGCCTTCGCAGCTGTCTCAGCAGCGGACTGTGCAGCGAAGGGGGTGGATTTTCTCGATCCTCTGAAGCCGAGTTCGCCGGCGCTTGCCCACGAAAGAGCATTGCCCTGCGTATCGGTTATAGTAACGATGGTATTGTTGAAGGTGGACTGGATATGAGCTGCGCCGCGCTCAATGTTCTTGCGCTCACGGCGACGGCGAATCGCAGTACCCTTCTTGGGTGCTTGTTTTGCCATGATCTGCTTATCCTCCCTACTTCTTCTTGTTTGCTATGGTCTTCTTCGGACCCTTTCTTGTACGAGCGTTCGTCTTGGAACGCTGGCCGCGAACGGGCAGACCCTTGCGGTGACGTACACCGCGATAGCACTGGATATCAACAAGTCTCTTGATGTCGAAAGCAACGTTTCTGCGAAGATCGCCTTCAACGGTGCAGTTCTTGTCGATATAATCGCGCAGCTTGGAAACATCATCCTCTGTGAGGTCGCGAACACGGATGTCGGGATCGACGCCTGTTGCGGCGATGATGTCACTGGCGGTCTTACGGCCGATACCGAAAATATAGGTAAGGCCTATTTCAACCCTTTTATCTCTGGGCAGGTCAACACCGGCTATACGAGCCATATAGTTTGTACACCTCCGTTAGTATGCGTCATTAACCCTGACGCTGCTTATGCTTCGGATTTTCGCAGATCACCATGATCTTACCATGACGCTTGATG
>JAGBFS010000079.1 GCA_017936365.1 Clostridia bacterium | reverse complement strand
GCGGCATTGCCGTATATGCAAATGAAGATAACGAATCGGCGATGCTTGATGAAAGCGAGCTTGAAATAGTACGTTCACAGCCGTTTGTAGAATCAGCCGCCGCGATAAAGGCCAACGGCTGTCCCGTTCTCTACCGCGGAGAAACGCTTGACAGCGTTATATGGGAGGTGCGCGGAAATGCCGGCGATGTTATTGCATTGGAGCTTCTTTACGGTAGAATGACCGATGATTCGGATGCCGGAACCAAGGTCTGTATGGTCGATACTGCTGTTGCACAGCAGATATACCAAAGAGATAATATAGTCGGTAAAAGCATATCTGTATTATACGACGGAGAGGTTCAGAAGCTTGAGGTAGTCGGCGTTGTCGAGGCCGGAAGCGGACTTCTTGACAGCTTTATGGGCAGCGTTGTTCCGTCGTTTATATATGTTGCACCGGACACAATAAAAAGCAAACATTCCGGCAGCGACCAATTTGTAGTAAAAATAAAGGACGGCGAAGACCCTGAAAAATGCAGGCAGGGGATTGCGGATGCGCTTACAAATTCGCAGCTTCATCCGGAGCGCGATTACACAACAGCCGATCTCGCAAGACAAAGAAACGCACTCAACAGTATAATAAATACCGTAACACTCGTTCTGACGCTTGTCGGTGGTATATCCCTATTCGTCGCAGGCATCGGAATAATGACCGTTATGACAATATCGGTATCCGAAAGACTGCGGGAAATAGGTATAAAAATGGCTATCGGCGCAAGACGTATAAGGATTTTGATGGAATTTTTGCTTGAAGGTCTGTTTATCAGCGCTATAGGCTGCATTGCCGGCACAGCAATGGGATATCTGCTTGAATATTTAATTTCTGTTTTTGCCGGGATCAGTATAACAATATCCGCGCCGACTATATTAACTTCATCACTAATCGCTGTATTTATTGGGATAATATTCAGCGCAATGCCGGCATTCAGAGCCGCATCACTCGACCCGGCCGAGGCTTTAAAGACCGGCGATTGATTATTTCTTAAAAAAGAAGTAATTGAACAAGTTTAAATTAGGCTGTATAATCAATACCGTCCCGTATTTTTTGCGGGGCGGTATATACCCAATATACATAAAAAGGTTATGATAAAATGCAAGGTCTTGTTTATCCGTCGCTTCCGCAAGGTGCTGTAAAAACAGCACTTTGCGGCGATAATGCTGATGCCGTAAAACTGCTTTCCGGTCATGGTATTGACGTAATAACAATAGACAGCAATAAAAGACTGCCAAAGCCTGTATGCAGTCACGCCGATATGCTGTGCTGTCATCTGTCTGAGGATATTATATTCTCTTACAGCAAATCGGCAGAGGATGCTGTGCAAAAATCGGGAATAGAATGTATTGTACCCGATATTGTACCTCAGCCGATTTATCCTTATGATATTGCCTTAAACTGCGCAGTGGTGGGAAAATATCTTGTTGCCAATTTAAATTATGCGTGCGGCGAACTGCTTGCGGCAGCCCAAAAGCTCGGTCTTGAGCTTATAAATGTAAAACAGGACTATGCGCGATGCTCAATTGCCATTATAGATGAGAATTCGGTTATAACTGCTGATAAGAATATAGCCGCCAAATTGCGCGAAAAGGGGATAGATGTTCTTCTTATACGCCCCGGTCATATCAATCTTCCGGGATATGGTTACGGTTTTATCGGCGGCACATGCGGCAAGATAGCAGAGGATAAGATACTCTTTTTCGGAAATCCGGATCTGCATCCCGATGGAAGCTCCATACGCCGTTTTATTGAGTCAAAAGGAATCTCTGTTATTGCCGCCGACGGACAGCTTTTTGACTTTGGCGGATTCATGCCGATAAAGGTTACATATTAATTACGGAATAGAAAAAAATATTGCCAACGCACCTAAATCGTGTATAATATTATTTATTATATATAATTGAAAGGTGCGTGCTTTTTTTGCCCAAAGCTACAAAACGCAAAACAGCGCAAAGGACGGAGCAAACTCTTGTTGAGGGTGCTTTTATTTTAACTATAGGAATAGTTCTTGTTAAACTTATCGGTGCGGTTTTCAAGATACCGCTCAGCAATATTATCGGCGAAGCCGGTATGGGATATTTCAACAGCGCCTACTCGCTCTATCTGCCCGTATATACCGTTGCGGCGGCCGGATTCCCGGCTGCGCTTGCGCGGCAGGTTTCCGAAAACATGACTCTCGGAAGATACCGCGATGTCGAAAAGGTAAGAAAGATCGCCCGTAACATCTTCCTTATCACGGGAACGCTCGGATTCCTTGCAATGATCGTTATCGGTTTTGTTCTTACCAATCTTTCCATCAGCAGTAACGCAATATACTCCATTCTTATGATGAGTCCCTCCGTATTCTTCTGCTGTATGATGAGCTCCTACCGCGGATATAACGAGGGTCTGCGCAACATGATACCGACCGCCGTTTCCCAGGTAATCGAGGCGCTCGTTAAGCTTATATTCGGTCTCGGACTTGCTGTTATTATTGTAAAATACGGTGAAAGCCAGTTCTATGCCGCCGCAAATGTTTCAGGTGCTGCGGCTGCCGGCGGCGTCACCGTTTCAGTATTCGGCCGCGAGTGTCACTCGCTTAACGATGTGCGCAATGCCTGCTATCCCTTTGCCGCCGCTGCTACCCTTTTTGCAATCTCAATGGGTTCGGCTTTCGGACTTCTTTATATGTGGATACGCACCAAAAAGAAGGGGATAGGCTTTACGAAGGAACAGCTTGCCGCTGCTCCAGCACCGCGCGAAACAAAAGATATAGTAAAGACCTTCTTCAAGATCGGTATTCCGATCGCTCTTGGCGTTCTGGCTCTTAACCTTACCCAGCTTATCGACCTGCTTACCATTCAGTCACAGCTTCAAAAATTAAGCATCCCCGGACTTCGTGCCCAGTATGGTTCACTTCTCGACTCTGTTGAGGATGATCCCGAGGAAATGTCCAATTTCCTTTACGGCGCATATAGCTTTGGTGTTACAATCTACAACCTTGTACCATATATTATTCAGTCGCTCGGTACAAGCGGTCTGCCCAATCTTTCGGCCGCATGGGTCATTAACGACCGGGCAAAGATAAAGGAATGCATCAATTCCGTTATCAAAATTTCCATCCTTATAGCATTCCCGGCCGGTTTCGGACTTTTTGCTCTTGCTCCGGAGGTTCTCGGACTCCTTTATTCCGGAAAAGCCGCGGCAACAATATGCATCCCCATGATGCGTGTCCTCGGCATAATGGTAATGGTAGGTTCGCTTGCGGCACCTCTCAACAGCATGCTTCAGGCTATCGGAAAACAGGATATTCCTGTCAAGCTTATGCTGTGCGGTGCGGTTATAAAAATAGCACTTAACTATATTCTTGTCGGTACACAGAGCATCAATATCAAGGGTGCACCGTACGGTTCGGTCGCCTGCTACGCATTTATTGCCGTTTTCAGCATAATTATTCTTTGCAAAAACGCAAAAGTCAAGCTTGATATTATGTCCACTTTTGTCAAACCCTTTATATCCGCAGGATTGTGCGGTTTGGCGGCATTTGGCACACAACAGCTTCTTAATATGTTTATTTCGTCAAGAATTACCGTCGTAGTTTCAATCGGTGTTGCTGTTATAGTATACATAATTTCGTTATTTGTGTTGAAAGCTGTTTCAAAATCAGACATTGAAATGCTTCCAAAAGGCGAAAAAATAGCAAAAACACTTGAAAAACTCGGATGGATAGTATAAAATATGTGACGAAGCACAATGCGATTCAAACAGGAAGTCTAATGGTTTCCGTTGAATGATAAATTTTTTGGAGGTAAAACAATGAACAAGACAGAGCTTATTACTGCTGTAGCAGAAGAGGCAAAGCTGTCCAAGAAGGATGCGGAGAGCGCTCTTAACGCTATTGTTAAGGTTATCAAGGAGGCAGTTGCTAACGACGAGAAGGTACAGATCGTCGGTTTTGGTACTTTTGAAACTCGTGTTCGCAAGGCAAGACAGGGCCGCAATCCCAGAACTAACGAGCCCATCGATATCCCTGCAGGTAAGAACCCCGCTTTCAGACCCGGCGAGCCGTTCAAGAAAGCTGTCGACAACAAGTAATCAATTTTACTTTGCCTATTGAGCCGGTTTAAAAACCGGCTCTTGCGCATTTTTAGGAGGATATATTTTGAGACTGGATAAATTTCTTAAGGTGTCAAGAATCATCAAAAGACGCACTATTGCAAATGAATATTGCGACGCAGGCAGAGTAGAGATCAACGGCAAGGTTGTGAAGGCTTCCTACGACGTAAAGCCCGATGATAAACTGACTGTGCGTTTCGGCGAAAAAAGCATGACCGTCAAAGTTGTTTCCGTAAACGAATATGCAACAAAGGAAACCGCGTCACAGATGTATGAGATAGTAAACGAGTAATTTTTATCCTTCAATAATATGCTTGATTATAAAAACACAGCATTGCGGCATTTCGTCCGTTTGCTGTGTTTTTTGTTCATAACAATCACCTCATCAGCATATATTTTGGTATCTTGATATCGGAGGTTATGTTATGAATGAAAAGGATAAGCTTGTGCCGAAGCCGTCACATAATATAATTATGGAGAACCGGAAACTTCTTAACCTCTCCGGAGTAAAGGATGTTGACAGCTTTGACGAGCAGACCGTTCTTGTAAAAACTCAGCTCGGCAGCTTGACAATAAAGGGCGATCGGCTTCATATCAGCCGCATTGATCAGGAAACAGGGGAGATGAGCATAGACGGTGAAATATCAGAACTGATATACTCTGAAATGAAAGAGCAAACGCAGGGCTTCTTTTCACGTCTGTTCCGTTAAATATGATTGAGATTACATCACTTTCGGGCGAGGCCGCAGGAGTTGCTCAGGCGGCGGCTATAGGAATCATAATGGGCGTTTATTACGATTTGTTTCGCATATTAAGACGACTTTTTCATTTTAACTATGCTACTATTGTTTTCCAGGATCTTTTTTTCTTTATCACATCGGCAATACCGGTGTTTTTCGCGGTATGTTATATGTGCGGAGGAATAATACGCATATACATAGTCGTACTTGTTTTGCTGTGTGCGGTATTATATTGCTCAACATTCGGCACTCTGATCGTATTTGCTGTTTCATGGCTTTTAAAAACAATTTTCAAGATGATAACATCAATTTACGATCATACCTTCAAGGTGATTTTTTCCAAAATGTTTAAATCCTCCAGAAATTTAATCATACACGCAAAAAAAGTTTTAATAAAATGCCCGATAAATAAAAAAACTTCTTGAAATTTATGTAAATTACTCGTATAATGTATGTATTAGTCAAAATGTGTCGTTTTATATACTTTTTTAATGAGGAATATTAAAATGAAATTATTCGGCAAAAAAATTAAGCCTACAAGGCGTTTGCTTATTTTTGCCGCGGCTGCTGTTCTGATGGTGTATGCGGTCATCATCCTTATTCAGCAGCAAAGCTCAATCAACGCTAAAAAGGACGAGCTTGCGGCTATAGAAGCTCAGATCGAAGCACAGAAGCTTCAGACTGAAGAGCTTGAGGAAATACTTGAAAATAATGATGATGATTATATTATCCGTATGGCACG
>JAGBFS010000078.1 GCA_017936365.1 Clostridia bacterium | reverse complement strand
TCTGCCGCTTTTATCCTTGATTTTGTTTATGGCGATTATAGGAGCATCCGTCCTCTTTTTCAGCTCCCTAACCATGTCTGCGCCATCAACTCTCAGCGCGCACGCACCGCCCTTTGCGGCAGTCTCTGCCATGGATGCAAGCTTTTCCGTGCTTTTCATAGGATTCCCTTCAAGTGCCTGTGAAGATACAATAAGTCCTTTTGGAAACATTCTTATTCTCCTTTTATCATTTTTTCTGCCATATGGCACATTGCCTTATCAATGCCGTTGGTCAGGTAATGTACCTTTATGTGGGCGTATTTATTATTCAGTCTTTCTTCAAAGCTTTCCATCCAGAATTCTTTTCCGCTTACCATACCGCCGTTTTCAACTACGCAGCACAGTCTGTTTTGTGCCTTTCGTGCGGTAGTAATGACAAGCTCAGCAAGATCAAGACCGGCATTTTTATACAGCTCTACAGCCTTTTCATCGCCGAGCCTTGCAGTATCGTAAACAGTACGCGCAAAGCTTGCAATATGCGCATGGTCAAAGGGTGCAAGTGACCTTCTGACGTTGTCTCGAAATTCGCAATACTCTTTTGCATCCATCGGCTTTGGAGGATCATTTATACCGGTAAGTGATTTTGTAAGCAGAGAAAGCTCACCCGTTCCGTCAAGCTCTTCCAGAGCAAGCCGTACAGCGTCAAGTCCGAGCTGATATCCCGAGCCCTTATCGCTTATGTTTGCCCCCCAGCCGCCGGAAATAACTGCCTTATCCCCAATCGGAGCAATGGCGATAGCTCCCGTTCCCGCCATAAGTGTCACATCGGCAGAATACATTCTGCAAAGCTCAAGACCGACAGTTCCCTCGGATTCGCGAAAAACCCTTGCAGCCGCATCGGGGAATACCGATTTTACGGTCTTTTCAATTTGGCTCTTATTCTTTCCGCCAAGATTGCAGATTACATAAGACACTTTATATCCTAAGCCAAAGTCAGATAAAACCTGCCGCACTTCTTCGGAAACACCGTCGATATCCTCTGCTATGCCAAATCCGCATGTCTTTTCCGTCTTAATCGGTACACCGTCATGCGAATATAACGAAAGCACAGTCTTGCTTCCTCCTGAGTCCATGGTTAAAAAAGCTTGGTTGTTCAAGATACTCCCCCATTCCGGATGATTTAATTATATTATAACATAGGGTCGGTTTTATTTAAAGCAACAAAAATATCATATAATACAACAAAATATGCTTTTTATTTGACTTTTTCAATGTTTTCGATTATAATTATATAACATAATGAATTAAAGGAGCTGTTCGCAATGCAACTTTCGCCAAATGTTCTTGAATGTATGTACTTTACCGGTCAAAGCTCGTCTGAGGATAAAAGAACTGTCGTAAACTATGAATTTGACCTTTATCTTGACGGCAGACATAGAATAAATTTGGACGGAATCGAATATCCCGACACCGATCACTGTCTGATTTTCCGCAAGCCCGGACAGATAACATCCGGCACAGGTCATTATAATATGTATATCCTCACTCTCGATTTCAGCGGAATAATATGTGAAGAAAGCAAAATTTACAGACCTGTTTTCGGCAATCCTCAACCTGTCTGCGATTTTCAAGAGCTTGAATCAATTCCGGCTGTTTTTCATCCACATCATTTCGAGGAGCTGCGTGAGCTTATGGAAAAGCTGTCCGAATGCTCATATCCCAGCGCCGCAGATTCGGTACGTCAAAAGCAGTACATAAAAGAATTTATTTTGCTCGTGCTTCATGATGCCGCAAGATACGAGCGTACCGATGAAAACAGTACCGATGAAAACCGCCATGTAAAAAAAGCCTGTGAATACATTTCCAGGAATTTCACAAAAGATATCACCGTCAAAAGCATTGCGGCGCATCTGCATATCACGGAAAACCATCTGATAAAGCTTTTCAAAAGGGAATTGAATCAGGCGCCGAATCAATATATTCTGGAGTTGAGGCTTATATATGCGCGGTATCTGCTTTTGCACAGTGATGATTCGGTTCAGCAGATCGCATATTCTTGCGGCTTCAATACTCCGTCTTATTTTACAAAGCGGTTCCTGCAGCGATTCGGGATGTTGCCGATACGGGTGGTGAAGGAT
>JAGBFS010000077.1 GCA_017936365.1 Clostridia bacterium | reverse complement strand
TATTACAAAATTCGACATTATTAAAATCACTTGTGCTGTTATCGATGATAAGCACATCGGGCGCGCACGCGCCGCTTATCGCTTCAAGGCTTTTGCAGGTAAGCGAATCGGCACAGCTTTTATTATAAACGACCACACAGGCGGTTATTTTGATGCTCACTTACCCAGCCCCTTTCCGGCAAGCTTTATCCGACGCCCTATGATATATCCGAGCAGGGCGAGGCGGTGGCCTATGACCTTATACATCGCGCGGCGTTTTTCGGTCGACTCGTTATCGCCGTGGATGCGGTGGAGTATGAACTTTTCGCCGCAGCGCACTATCTTGCCGTATTTTGCGCCAAAGACGCCTATCCAGAGGTCGTGCCCGACCTTATGCTTATTGGGGAACGGGCAGAGCAGCGGCACCAGACGCGCATCAAAGGCCATACAGCAGCCCCAATAGGTGCATTTTACGAAATTGCGGAATGCGCCGTTATATGTCCCGTAGGTTTCAAAGATGGTCTTGTCGTAGGGGTTAAGCTCCTTATCGGCAAAATAGCCGTCATGCATCGCGATTATCGCATTTTCCTCGCGCATGAGCTTTACCATGGTATTTATCTTATCGCCCGTCCAGACGTCGTCCTGATCGGCAAGGAAAATATACCTGCCGCGGCAGTTTGTGACGGCGTTTGTAAAGTTATTCTGGACGCCGGGCTTCGAATTTTCCACCACGCGCACGCGCTCATCGGCGGCTTCGTACTCTTTTATTATATCCCATGTCGAATCGCTTGATTTATCGTATGATATAACAAGCTCGTCCTCACCAGAGAGCATGGGCAATATCGAATCGATCTGCTCGCGGATATATTCCTCGCCGCAATAGACCGCCATCGCTACCGATGCGCGTATCTGACCGCTTTCCAAATCAAAAGACCTCCCTGCGTTATGCGAAAGTCATAGTTATCTTTCGGCGTTTTTCTTTTCTTTTAAAAAAACTCAAAAAATTAATCCTTTATCTTTCTGAGCTTTTCGGTCTTATCCTTTGCGTAAAGCTTTTTCCAGAAGGTTTCGAGCTGCTCGGGAGTTGCCTCGCGCGTATCGGGGTCGGTGATGACGTTCCACAGCCGCTCGGTCTTATCGGCGTACGATTCGGTATAGGCGCGCGGATCTTCCAGTGCGGTATTTATCGCCGATATCAGCTCGTCCCAATTATACACCTTGGCGCCGGCCGCGCTGATATCGTAATCTATGGCAAAGCCTCTGTCTTTATTGAGGTAATAATCGTAGTCGAAGCAATAGAAGATTATCGGGCGGTCCATTATCAGATAATCGAAAACTATCGAGGAATAGTCGGATATCATGATATCGGCAAGCTGGATGAAGTTATAGACATCGCTTGCCGGCGGAAGCGCGATGAGAAGATCGTCGTCGCCACCAGCCTCTCTTGACGATGCATAATGCATCTTTGTCATGATACAGCAATTATTATCCTTTGCCCATTCGACCAGCTTTTCGACCGTTTCGATGGTTATATCATTTTTCTCGGTATCGTCGCGGAAGGTCGGGAAATATCCGACCACTCTCTTGCCCTGGGCGCGGAGCGATTCGAGCTTTTTCATGGTTTCCTTTTCGCAGTCGAGCATATACCGGCCGATCTCGCCCTTGAGGTATGTCACGCGCGGATATGGGCCGATGATGCAGTGCTCTTCGTTTACGCCGAACGCCTGCTGATTTATCTCGCTGTGCTTTTGCGACATGGAAAGGCAATAGAAGTACGACCATCTGCCAAGCTCGCTGCGGTGGATATTGGTATTGACCGCTTCCTTGATACCGCCCTTTTCAAACTCGTTGAGGCCGCCGAAGCGTTTGACGGGGAAGGCATGCCACATCTCAAGACGGACTGCGCTGCCCGAAAAGAGTCGGTCGATATCGACTCCGCAGCTGTCGATAAGCTGATATTTGGCTTTTATCGAGCTTTTTCTTGCGGCGCGCGTGCCAATCTTTTCGACGTCGTAGCCGTCCCGTTTGAGCTGATTATAGACATCGTCGTTGCGCGTATGCCATATTACCCTGTCAAGCCCGAATTTCTCTTTATTTTCGGTAAGGAAAAGATATATCGCTTTCGAGTTGTCACAGAATCTGTCGCCGTACCAGCCGCCGACAACGACCATCTTTTCGTCGCGTTTTACAAACGCACATGCGATATCGGTAAAGACGTTTATTATCTTTTTTGCAAGCTGTTTATCAGCCATTTTTTACAACTCCTTCCTTCCTTTTTGTAAAAAGGAAGACAAAAACTTTTGAGCTTCGTGCCGCGTTTCCTTTTTGAAAAAAGGAAAACAAAAACTTTTGAGCTTTGAGTCGCGCACGTTTGGGTGCGGAAATTTAATCAGCGCGGTAAACGCGCCGGATGCCATTGCTCGCTTTTCCGTTTTCTCTGCAAACTGAATCAATCCCACTAATCACGCGTAGCGTGTTTCCTTTTTGAAAAAAGGAAAACAAAAACTTTTGAGCTTTGTGCCGCGCACGTTTGGGTGCGGAAAATCAATCCGCGCGGTAAACTAATTTAGTCCCACTAATCACGCGTAACGTGGGCAGCGCGGCCTTTGCCGAACATGGCAAGAAGCTCATCCTTTTTCTTTATGACAAATACCGCCAG
>JAGBFS010000076.1 GCA_017936365.1 Clostridia bacterium | reverse complement strand
TAACCGCTTCTGCGTGCCGATTCGCCTTATTCGCTTTGAAACCATCATATATACTGGGGTGTAGCCAAGCGGTAAGGCAACGGACTTTGACTCCGTCAGTCGCCGGTTCAAATCCGGCCATCCCAGCCAGATATGACTCATTAGCTCAGTTGGCAGAGCACCTGACTTTTAATCAGGGTGTCCGGGGTTCAAATCCCCGATGGGTCACCATGTAAAAGCCTCTTTTGTCTACCGGACAAAAGAGGCTTTTACAATGATATCCGTTCCTTATTACGAACGTGTGATATATCTTCGATATGATATCCGCCTTCGGCGGATGATATATGCCAAATGCATATAAAGGAACGGATATCATATCATATTTTCACGAAGCGAAAATATATCATGCGGTGCAAGCCGTATATCATATCGCATCAGCGATATATCATTAAAAAATACGATTATAGTGTTGTAAGTATAGTTGGAGAAACCGCTCGGAAGCAGATGAATTAATCTTGTGAGGTGAAATGAATAATGGGATGTATAGCAGAGCTGTTTTTTGAGATATTTGTGGAGGGAATAGTTGAGCTTATAGGATATTGCTATATAAAACTGATGCAATTGATAGTCCCTGATAAAACTGTCCCTGAAAAAGCAAAGAAAATCATAAAAAATACGGTAACAACGATTTCGGCACTTTTAGGTATAGTATTAATAATCGGATTGATTTTTTTGCTTCAGGATGATCCTTTTATGAAAAGCATTGGCAGATATATGACATATATACCGTTGGGCATAATGCTGGTGCAGATCGTTTTGGGGATAGTTGTAAAAGCAGTTAATTCTTTGAAAAAATAGTGATGCAATGTATTGTTGTGAGGACAGAATAGATTCGCGAAAAATAAAACGCGCCGGATAAGGGTGGTGAATCCTTATCCGGCGCGTTGGCTTTCAGCCTCCTTTCGATACGTTTTTAAAGAAAATGAAAAGGGGTGATATTGTATTTTATGGTTCAAGCTTTACGCGAAGCTGCTTCATAGCGCGGCTTTCGGTGCGTGATACCTGTACTTGGGTCATACCAAGCCGCTGGGCGGTAACCTTTTGAGTAAGACCGCCGAAATATCGCAGCATTATCACGCTTCGGCTTTTGCTGTCAAGTGAGTATACAGCCTGTCTTAAGGCGACATTTTCGGTAAGGCTGTGTTCAAATCCCGGCGCGGGTGTGTCGTGCCATTCTTCGCTGTCGATAGACAGAGGCTGCTGGGCAGCACATAGTGCTTCGGCAAGCTCTTCGCAGGATGTGCTCAGCGCGTCTGCAAGTTCTGATATTTTGGGGCGGATTCCTTTTTGCGAATAGATTTCATCGGATAATTTCTGTGCCTTGATTCCAAGCTCCTTTACCGAGCGGGAAACACTTACCGTGCCGGATTTTCTGAACATTGCACGAAGCTCGCCGAGTATAACCGGAACAGCGTAGGTCGAGAATCTGACATTGCGTGATGGATCAAATCCTTTGGACGCCTTTATCAGTCCTTCACAGCCCGCCTGAACAAGATCATCGTATTCGATGCCTTTTCCTACATAGCGCTTGGTGCAGGCGTAGACAAGTCCCATGTTTTCCTCAACTACGGACGAAACAGTATCAGTCATGGGTTCTTCTTTCGATATGTTTTTCGAGCGTAACCGTGGTACCTTTGCCGGGGGTTGAGCGTACACGAAGCTTGTCCGTAAAGCTTTCCATTACGGTGAATCCGAGACCCGAACGATCGGAGCCGCCGGTAGTATATAACGGTTCCATAGCCTGCTTTACGTCGGCGATGCCGCATCCTGTATCGTGGATTTTAACGCATATTTTGCCGTTCTGGAAAAGACGTGCGTTTATGTATATACTGCCTATAGTATCCCGATAGCCGTGAACTATACAGTTTGTAACGGCTTCTGAAACGGCGGTCTTTATGTCGGAAAGCTCATCGAGGGTGGGATCGAGCTGTGATACGAATGCCGCAACAGCCACCCTTGCAAAGCTTTCATTTGCTGAACGGCTGGGAACAACAAGCCGCATTTCGTTTATTGGTTTTTCCATATTCAGGGATCGCTTCCTTTCTTTCAGCCTACATTAAGACCGAGTCGTTCAAGCCCGGCGAGCTTTATGACTCTTTTTATCTGCGGTGATGCACCGATAACTTCCAGTTCGCCGCCTAATTCCTTTATTAAACGATAGCGCCCCATGATGAGACCTATACCGGAGCTGTCCATAAAACCCACTTTTGAAAAATCGAGTATAAGCTTATTTGGTAGTTTTCTTTCGGCCGATGAATCTATGCTCTCTCTTAAAAGCCCGGCGTTGTGATGGTCTATTTCTCCGCCGAGTCTTACTGTCATACAGCCGTCACAAAAACTGATGTCTGCAGCCATAATTTCCTCCGTTCGATTAAGGGTGTGATATCCGCGTTGCTTATTCTTAACTAATATGATATGCAGATTAAAGTGAAAATATGCGCTGAATGTGTCGACAGTCTAAAAAATTTTGAAGCATGTTGGCGGCATGTTACAGTGGACTATATTGCTTGACAAAATTAGCTTAAAGGGATATTATTATATAATAAAATGTAAAGGGGACAGGGAGTTTTGAAGCGTTTGTTTTTACTGATGTTATGTACAATATTATTACTGCTTCCGATGGCATATGGATGTGAGATGCCGTCTATCAATCTGACGTTTTCAAATCCACCGGCTGATGATGTGAATATTTTCTTTGATCAGCTGTCAAAAGGAAACTATGCTGTTGCGGAGGATTATATTTTTAATTACAGCTCTGCAGGATTTGAAAGCAAGAGTGATGATCCTATCAACCAAAAAATATTTGAACTTCTTAAAAAAAGCCGTAGCGTGGAAATAGTTGAGCAGGGAGAGGTATATGGAAAATCGTCTACTGTGACAATAAGGCTGACAACTTTGGATTTCAGAAAGCTCAAAGCGTCTCTGACCGATAAAACACTGGAAGAGATAAAAGCACGAGAATTCCGTGGGGAATCATTTGATACAGAAGAAGCAATTATTACAGTGACTTGTGAAATACTTGATAAAATGACTCCGAGTATTTCAGAGTATTATTCCACAAATGAATTTGAAGTTAATATGCGTTTGTCGGATGGTAAATGGAAAATCGTTTGCACCGAAGAACTTTATTCGGCTTTGATAGGATATGCGATCTAGTCTTTGGGGGTAATAAATATTATGAGTGAACGAAATGCTAGTGGATACGACTACTATTCGTTTTTTGGAAAAGGCAAAAATCTCGACAGTGTTGACAGACATAGCGTTGCGGATTTTAATAGCAATTTTTCAAGAAGTGGATGCTTTGAAGATTTCGAAGGAAAAGACATTTTAAAAGACGATGATTATTTTGATAACATTATTGAAGACGATGATTATTTTGATAACATTATTGAAGACGATGAATGCACTAATTATAACGATGCAATAACAGAAGATTATGCGGATTGTGAGAAGAGAGAGGACAATAATAAGTTGTTGAACCTTTTGTCTTCCAAAAAGGGCGGGCGAATCATGATGGGTGCAATTGCAATACTTTGCCTTGTTTGTGCCTGTGTTGTTCCGTCCGGCGATGCCATTGATGCGGATGATTTTGGGCTTTTGCAGAAGACGGCAGCCATTGATGTTGAAACCGGTGTAGATCTGATGAATACAAATATAATCAATGAGGTGTATGGACTTCCGCAGGTATATATCCTTCCGATAAGCGAGGAAGGCGGACCAAAGCCAAAAGAAGAAAACTATTCATCCTATGTTGATGAAAATGGGACTGAGCATTCGATATATAAGGATGAAACCATATCGGTGGATTGCTATAAAATGCGGTTTAAGGATAATGGATCGAACGTTATTGCCAATATAGCAAAGGTCAAGGTAGCGCATCCTACTCAGATACGTTCTGCATTTGCCGGCGGAAAATTCAGTCAATCAGCAAGATTCAGATGCTCTGAAATAGCCAATTCTGTCAATGCGGTTGTTGCGATAAATGGAGAATTTTATAATCACCGGAAGCGTGTTTATACGCTTATACGCAACGGTACAGTATACAGAGATTCAAAGCAGAACAATGCAAATATTCTATTCATCGATAACAATGGCGATTTTATTTTTATGAGCGGTAAAGAGGCAAAGGAAAAAGGTATTTATGATAAAGGCGACAAGAAAATCCTTCATAATTTTTCTTTTGGTCCTGTGCTTGTAAAGGATGGCGAAGCTTTGCAGTTCAAACCGGGGCAGCTTGAACTGTTCCACTATTACCGTCAGCCGTGTTCTGCTATAGGACAGACTGGGCCACTTGAATACGTGCTGGTGGCAATAGAGGGTCGAATAAAAAATTCAGCAGGTATGGAAAAGAATTCGCTTGCAAAATTTATGAAAGAACTTGGGTGTATACAGGCATATAATCTTGATGGAGGACAGAGCAGTACACTTGTTTTTAAAGGAAAGCCCTTTAATACGATTAGTAACGGCGGTGATGAGCGCACTTTTGGCGATGTTCTTTACTTTGCTACCGCAATCCCGAATGAGTGAGTTTTAGGAGGGGAAATTGTTGAGGACCGACCAGATATTTCTTCTTGTGGGAGATACAGCAGTATATTGGTATGGGATAATTATTGCTTTGGCTATCGGAATCGGTGTGCTTGTGGCGTGTTATGCAGCGAAGTTGCGAAATATAAATAGAAATCATATTCTTTTTACTTCTATGGTTTCCATGCCTCTGGCGTGGCTTGGCGGTCGACTGTATTATGTGTCATTCAGTAATGATGCTTTTGCAGAATCGTCGGGAGGTAATCCATGTGTTTATGGAGGATATGCGCTTTATGGTGCACTTATTGGTGTTTTAGCTGGAGCTATAATAGCGGCATTGCTCCTGCATTGCAAAGTAGGTAATTTGCTGGATGTTTTAGCTCCGGGGCTGGCTGCTTGTATAGCTGTAGGAAGATGGGCGAATGTTTTTTCCGGAGAAAATATGGGAGGAATTGTAGACAGCGAGTCGATGCAGAGTCTTCCTTTTGCTGTCTACAGTACGGGCGAAGAGGTGTGGCGTACTGCATTGTTCTTTTATGAGTCGTTGGTGTCTGCGGGGATTTGTGTATTTCTTTTCTGGTTGATAAACTATTCTCTCAAGCATAAAAATTTCAGATCAATAAGTGGTGACGTTTATTTGATTTTTGTCATAACTTATACATTAACACATGGGCTACTTGAGGATAAAAGAATAGATCCGCTCTTCTTCATAAACAATTTGGTGCCGAAACTCCAGACAGTTAGGGTCTCATTTGCACTCGGAGGATTGTTTTCAGCGATAGCTCTTTCTGTTTTCCTTATCAGAAGAATGACAAGAGAGGGAATCAAACCGGCTAATGTGATTCCTTGTATGGGATGTGCTGTTTGCTATACTGCATATTTTTGTAAAGTTATACGTATAGGAACAGGAAATTCGGTGTTGGATACGCTTATAATCACTGTTGGTGGAATAGGACTTATTGCGATAGGAATCTATAATTATTGGCAGTTGGCAACTCAAATATGTAAAAGAAAAAGAAGTTTCAAGTAATTTTTAATATCCAATTATATTTTGAGAAGATTGGTTATTATGAGTGATAGAATGAAATTGATGTGCGGCAGTAATTTTTCGCTTGCTGATACACTTATAAGCGGTCAATGCTTTCGCTGGTCGAAAGACGGTGAGGCGATCGTGGGAACTGCGTTCGGTGTGACAGTTTCGATCGTTCAGGAGGGAGACCATCTGTTTATTGATGGTGATGACCGTCAGTCGCTGTGGCGCGAGTATCTTGATCTTGATACCGATTATGATGCTATAAGACGCTCGGTGCTGGAAATTGAGCCGCGGCTTGAATCGGCTTCGCAAAAAAGTGCAGGACTACATATACTGAATCAGGAACCGTGGGAAGCGCTGTGCTCATTTATAATATCCCAGAATAACAATATCCCCCGTATAAGGGGGATAATCGAGCGGCTGTGCGAGCTTTGCGGCGTACCGGCAAAAAACGGCGGCTTTGCTTTCCCTTCACCGGAAATGGTAGCGGTATTATCGGAGCAGCAGCTAAAAGATATAGGCTGCGGATATCGTGCACCGTATATTTTGGCGGCGGCAAAGGGCGTGTGCGAAGGTGCAATATCCTTTGAGCTTCTGCGCAATGCACCGATAGAAGAGGCGCGGGCGGAGCTTTTGAAAATACACGGAGTGGGGCCCAAGGTGGCCGATTGTATGCTGCTTTACGGGCTGCATCGACTTGAGTGCTTCCCGAAAGATGTTTGGATAAAGCGGGCGCTGGAGGGTGAGTTCCGTGATACACCGCTGCTCGGTTCACCCTATGCAGGGGTGGCACAGCAATATATTTTTGAATATATCAGGGCTGTTTAGAAAAAAGCTCTTGACACGGCAAAAAAATTCGTTTATAATACGTACCAATATTAAAAACGCTTTGAAGGAATTAAGTCATTGGCGCGTTATGCTTTCAGAGAATCGGCGGTTGGTGTGAGCCGGTGCATAAGCTTCTGACGGTCTCGTTCCGGAGCGGAATCCCGGAAATTTCAGTATGGGATTACGGATGCCCCGTTATCATGGCTTTGGATTTGTTAGGATCCTAATGAGTGACCGTATTACGGTAATCAGGGTGGTACCGCGATTTTTCGTCCCTGAGGCTTAAGTTTTAAGCCTCAGGGCTTTTTTATTGCACAAATCCAGCAAATTATTACACCTGAAAGGATATGTGAACAGTATTATGAAAAGGATCAGAATTACCGATGCAACCCTGTCGGCAGCCGCTGCAAGACAGGATATGAAATTCAGCTACAAGGAAAAGGTTGATCTTTGCAAGACCTTTGACCGACTTCGTGTCGATACTATCTGCCTTGCTCCGATAGTCAATGAGAAGGTCGATTCGCTGCTCACAAAAACGATATCGTCTGTTGTTACGCGAAGCGTGCTTTCCATGCCGGTCGGTTACACAGCGCAGTCGGTTGATGTTGCGTGGGATGCAATAAGCAAGGCCGCAAAGCCACAGCTTTATGTAGGACTTCCGGTATCCACCATTCAGATGGAATATCTTTGCCACAAGAAGCCCCAGAAGATGCTGGAGCTGATAAAGGAGCTTGTGGAAAAAAGTTGCTCGCTGTGTGATAGAGTAGAATTTGCGGCCGAGGATGCAACGCGTGCGGAATTTGATTTCCTTTGCAGCGCGATAGATACCGCTATAGCAGCCGGAGCTACCGCTGTTACGGTATGCGATACAGCAGGAACTATGATGCCCGATGAGTTTACGGAATTTATAGATAATATCCATTCGCATGTTCCGGCACTTGATGATGTTGAGCTTGGCGTCAGATGCAGCGACCAGCTTCACATTGCGGCGGCTTGTGCAGTTTCCGCCGTTCGTTCGTCGGCATCGGCTATTACAGTTACAGCCGATGGAGGAATTGCACCGTCGCTGGAGTCGATATCAGCAATCATCAGCAACAGAGGCGAATATTATGATATCCAGTGCGGTCTGCGCAGCACCGAGCTTAAGCACGCTGTCGGACGTATTCTTGGAAGCGTACCTGCATTTTCGTCCGCGGCCGATGTTAACATCGATGACAGCGGCATAGTTTTTGACAAAAACGATGACCTCGCCGCAATCACAAAGGCTATTGCCGATCTCGGATATGACCTTTCGGAAGATGACTGCGCCAGAGTGTATGAATCATTCAGCGCGACTGCTGATAAGAAAACGGTCGGCAAACGTGAGCTGGAGGCTATAATAGCGGCGGTTGCTCTTCAGGTTCCGCAGACATATAACCTTGTCAGCTTTGTTATAAACAGCGGCAATAAAATAAATGCGACATCGTGTGTCGAGCTTGAAAAAGATGGCGAGATACTTCGTGGTTTCTCAACGGGCGACGGCTCCATCGATGCATCCTTCCGCGCGATAGAGCAGATTGTCGGACGCCATTATGAGCTGGACGATTTCCAGATCCAGTCGGTAACACAGGGTCGTGAGGCTATGGGTTCGGCTGTTGTAAAGCTTCGTTCGGAGGGCAAGCTTTATTCGGGCAACGGCATTTCAACAGATATTATCGGGGCGTCGATCAGGGCTTATGTCAGCGCTCTTAATAAAATAGCTTACGAGAGCTGAGAAAGGAGCAGACCAGAGTATTATGAAGCTTTCATTTTCTACAAGAGGATGGCGCAGGCGCGAATGGCAGGAATTCTGCGATGTAGCGACAGAGATGGAGTTCGGCGGTATAGAGCTGCACAATATCCATGATCCTATTTTCACCGGTCCCAACGGAATATTTGATCCGGCGATGACCGCTTCCACAAAGCGCCGTCTTATCGAGCTTGGACTTAAAATACCGTGTATAGATTCGGTATGCAATATAGCAGAAGCACAGGCTTTTGACGAAAACTGTGAAGAAATATTTGAATGTATTTCAGCGGCGGCTGCCCTTTCGATCCCTTATGTAAGAATCCATGCAACATCAGATAATGATGATGCAGATGATGTGATCTATTCTTATCTTGAAAAGATTGTACCGGCGGCGGAAAAGGAAAATGTCACTCTGCTTATCGAAACGCTGGGTATATATTCAGATACGGCAAGGCTGTGCGATATGCTCAATCGTTTTGCCTGCGATAACCTTGGCGCGCTGTGGGATATGCATTATCCTTACCGCTATAACAACGAGTCTGCCGATACAACGGTCAGAAATCTCGGCGCATATATCAAGCACGTTCATCTCAAGGATTCCGATGTTGAAAACGGAGATATTGTTTATCGTCTTATCACAGAGGGCTCTTTGCCTCTTCAGGATATGATGAATGCGCTATACTCCATCAATTATGACGGTTTTGTTTCCCTTGAATGGGATGAGGAATGGATGCCGGAGCTTCAGGGAATGAGCATTATATTCCTCCATTTCGTCAACACGATGAGGAAATTTGAAATAGCAGCGCGCGATAATAAAAAGCTTTACCGCAGCGAGGACGGCAAGGGCAGATATATCTGGAAAAAGTACGATCTTATCGACCTTACCTTTTCACAGGTTCTCGACCGTATGGTAGAGGAATTTCCCGACCAGTACGCTTTCAAATACACCACCCTTGATTACACAAGAACCTACAGCGAGTTCCGCGATGATATCGATAATTTCGCACGTGCTCTTGTTTCGCTTGGCGTAAAGCCGGGAAGCAAGGTTGCGATATGGGCGACCAATGTTCCGGCATGGTTCATAACCTTCTGGGCAACAACAAAAATCGGCGCAGTCCTTGTTACCGTCAACACGGCGTATAAGGTGCATGAGGCCGAATATCTTCTGAAGCAGTCGGATACCCATACGCTTGTCATGATTGAGGATTGTCTGGATTCAAACTATGCCGAGATTATAAACGAGCTTTGTCCGGAGCTTAAGAATACCGTTCCCGGTCAGCCGCTTCATGCAAAGAGACTGCCGTTTTTGAGGAACGTTATAACCGTTGGATTCCGTCAGCCGGGCTGTCTTACCTTTGATGAGACCTTCGAGCGGGCAAACCTTGTTCCGCTGGAGGAAATACACCGTATGGCGGCTGCGGTAAAACCGGATGATGTCTGCAATATGCAGTACACATCGGGTACTACCGGTTTCCCGAAGGGTGTTATGCTTACCCATTATAATGTTGTAAATAACGGTAAGTGTATCGGTGACAGAATGGATCTGTCAACAGCAGACAGAATGATGATACAGGTCCCGATGTTCCACTGCTTCGGAATGGTTCTATCAATGACATCGATGATGACCCACGGCGGAACACTTCTTCCGGTTCCTTACTTTTCGGCAAAGGCATCGCTTGCATGTATCGATCAGGAGCATATTACCTGCTTCAACGGCGTGCCGACGATGTTTATAGCGATGTTCAATCATCCCAATTACCGCAAGACCGATTTTTCGTATATGCGTACGGGAATTATGGCCGGTGCCGGATGCCCGCCCGAACTTATGAAGCGTGCGGCTCAGCCGGATGAAATGAATATGAGAGGTATCGTCAGCGTTTACGGTCAGACCGAGAGCTCGCCCGGAAGCACCATGAGTGCCTGCGGTGACAGCATTGAGGTAAGAACCGAAACGGTCGGATACGCCTTCCCGCATGTCGAGTGTAAGGTTGTCGATCCGGAAACCGGGCTGGAAGTACCCAACGGTGTCAACGGCGAATTCCTTTCGCGCGGCTATAACCAGATGAAAGGCTATTATAAGATGCCTGCTGCAACGGCACAGACGATAGATGCCGACGGTTGGCTCCATTCGGGCGACCTTGCCTGCCGCGATGATGACGGAAACTATAAGATAACCGGCCGTCTTAAGGATATGATAATCCGCGGCGGTGAAAATATTTATCCGAAGGAGATAGAGGAATTCCTTTATACATTCTCCAAGGTAAAGGACGTTCAGGTTATCGGCGTGCCCGATAAGCAGTATGGCGAGGAAATATGCGCCTGCATAGTCCTCCAGAAGGGTGAAACCTCCACTGTAGAAGAGATAAAGGAATATGTAATGGGCAGCATGGCGCGCCACAAGGTGCCGAAGTATGTCGACTTTGTTGACAGCTTCCCGATGAATGCCGCCGGTAAGGTGCTTAAATACAAGATGCGCGAGGAAGCGGCAAAGAAATTCGGACTTGAATAATTAAGGCATATATAAAGAAAACGCTTTTGACAGAGAATCTGTCAAAAGCGTTTTT
>JAGBFS010000075.1 GCA_017936365.1 Clostridia bacterium | reverse complement strand
GAGCGTCTGCTTATGATAATGGAGGCTCAGGGCTGCGCTTTCCCCGAAAAAGAACCGCCGATGATCTATCTTGCGCCGATGGGCAGCGCAGCTGCAGTAAAATGCATGGGGCTGTGTGCACGGCTCCGCGCCGAAGGCTTTTCGGCCGAAACCGATGTCTGCGGCCGTTCGCTGAAGGCTCAGATGAAGTATGCAGATAAACGCGGATTTAAGTACACCTGCGTTATCGGTGATTCCGAGCTTGAAAGCGGTATGGTTAAGATCAAGGATATGGCAACCGGTGAACAGGTTGAAACCACTTTGGAAGAAGGGATACTTGACAGGCTGTACGATATCGGTATAAGCAGTACGCTTGAAAACCTTAATGCAACAATGGAAGGCTTTGAAGGTCTTGCCGGTTTATTTGGAACCGAGGAATAATCAGCAATTTGATGAAAGGAGTGACTGCTTTAAATAGGCAGTCGGCATATTATGGCAGATACAATGCAGGGAATTAAAAGGTCGTCATATTGCGGCGATCTGAGAATAGAGAACGCAGGCGAGAAAGCCTGTGTCTGCGGCTGGGTCCAGAAGCAGAGGAATAAGGGTGCGCTCATTTTTATCGACCTGCGCGACCGTACAGGAATCGTTCAGCTCGTTTTCGATGAGAATACCGATAAGGCTGTTTTTGAAAAGGCCGCTTCGTGCAGAAGTGAGTTTGTTCTTGCCGTATCGGGCAAGGTTCGCGAAAGAGATGCGAAAAATCCCGAGATCCCAACGGGCGATATAGAGATTGAGGTAGAGGACCTCAGAATTCTTTCAAAGGCACAGACTCCGCCGTTTGAGATCGTAAACGGCTGTAAAACCGCGGAGGATATAAGACTCAAGTACCGTTATCTTGACCTCAGAAGACCGGAGTTGAGAGATAATATTCTTTTCCGTCATAAGGTGATGCAGGTTACAAGAGAGTATTACAGCGAACAGGGCTTTATCGAGATAGATACCCCGATGATGATAAAATCCACTCCGGAGGGTGCGCGTGACTATATCATTCCGAGCCGTGTGCATCAGGGCAATTTCTATGCACTTCCGCAGTCACCGCAGCTTTACAAGCAGCTTCTCATGGTTTCGGGCTTTGACCGCTATTTCCAGCTTGCACGCTGCTTCAGAGATGAAGACCTGCGCGCCGACCGTCAGCCGAAATTTACACAGATTGATACCGAAATGTCATTTGTTGACGTTGAGGATGTTCTCAAGATAGGCGAAGGGTATATCAAAAAGCTTTTCGCTGAAACATTGAACATGGATATTCCGACCCCCTTCCCGAGAATTACATATAAAGAGGCTATGGAGCGTTACGGTTCCGACAAGCCGGATACCAGATTCGGTATGGAGATCGTTGATGTTTCCGATATGGTCAAGGATTGGGGCTTCGGCGTATTCTCTTCGGCTGTTGAAGCAGGCGGCAGCGTAAGGGCTATAACCGCAAAAAATGCAGCTTCGGTCTATACCCGAAAGGAGATCGATAAGCTTGTCGAAACAGCAAAGGGAATTGGCGCAAAGGGGCTTGCATGGATACGCTGGGCCGATGAAGCACCGTCCTGTTCCTTTGCAAAATTCCTTGCCGAAGGTCAGCTTGAACAGCTCCTTGAAAAGACCGGTGCCGAAAAGGGCGACGTCGTGCTGTTTGTAGCCGATAAAACAAAGGTCGTTCTTCCTGTTCTTGGTGCGCTGCGTCTTAATATCGCAAAACGTCTTGATATCATTCCTGACCAGTTCAACTTCCTCTGGGTAGTCGAATTCCCATTCTTCGAGTGGGATGACGAGAGTGAAACATGGGTCGCGATGCACCATCCGTTTACCTCTCCGCTTGACGAATGTATCCAGTATCTTGACAGCGATCCCGGTGCGGTACGCGCAAAGGCTTACGATATGGTTCTCAACGGAATCGAGCTTTCGAGCGGTTCGATAAGAATAACCGACCCCGAGCTTCAGTCGAAGATGTTTGCGGCTCTCGGCCTTTCGCCGGAAGAGGCACAGACCAAATTCGGATTCCTTACCGATGCGTTCAAGTACGGCGCACCGCCTCACGGCGGAATGGGTATCGGCCTTGACCGTCTTGTTATGCTCATGTGCGGCGCCGATTCGCTGCGTGATGTTCTTGCTTTCCCGAAGCTTAAGGACGCAAGCGAGGCTATGACCAGCGCTCCGGGCGAGGTCGATCCGAAACAGCTTGATGAGCTTGGTATTGCAATCAAAATATCAGAATAAATATTATGGCAGGATGGGTCGGAATGTACCCATCCTGCTTTTGTCTTTTGGGGGTTCGTATGAAGCTTGATCGAATGATAGGCATTTTATATGCTTTGCTGAAAAATGAAAAGGTAACAGCTTCGTCTCTTGCGGAAAAGTTTGAGGTTTCGGTAAGGACTATCTACCGTGATATCGATGAGCTTTGTAAGGCCGGATATCCGATAGTTTCGGCACAGGGACAGCGCGGCGGCATATCTCTGATGGAGGGCTTCAAGATAGACAAAACGCTTTTGTCCGTGCCGGAAATGCAGGCGATACTGACTGGTCTTAGAAGCCTTGACAGCATAGATGAAACAAGCAAAAGCCGCCTGCTTATTGAAAAGATTTCCGGCGAAAAATCAGATGTGTCTGATGCAGGGAGCATAATAATCGATCTGTCGTTATGGGATAAATCAAGAATATCGGCAAAAATTGAGCTGATCAAATCGGCGATTGAGGACAGAAAGGTAATTTCGTTTAATTATTTTTCGCCCGATGGTGAATCGCACCGTATAATCGAGCCGTATCATCTTGTTTTTCAATGGTCAAGCTGGTATGTGTGGGGTTATTGTTATCTGCGTGATGATTACAGAATGTTCCGGCTCGGACGAATGACCGATCTGATTGCGACAGGCGAGCCTGTCGGTGATAGGGACGTTCCGCGTTATAAACCGGACAAGCTTCTTCACGGCGAAAATGAAATAGAGGTTTGCGTCAGATTTGACAGCAGCGTAAAGTGGCGGCTTGCCGATGATTTTGGTGCCGAAAACATAGTGGAAGATGAAAATGGGGATATAGTTCTTGACTTTACATGGTCGGATGAGCCGTCGCTTATAAACTATATTATGACCTTTGGCGAAAGGGCGGAGATAATCAAACCCGAAGGGCTTCGCAGGCAGATGGCAAAGCAGTTAAAATTAATTTCTGCAAAGTATGAAACATGACAAACTGATGTCATGTTTGATGAATTATACTTGTTTCATAAATAATGAAATGAGGTATGATTTATGAGCGTAATGTCATTTGATTTTGAGAAAATCACCCCATGCGGCGGTAATTGCAGCGATTGTGAAAAGCTGTTGACGGGTGAATGTAAGGGCTGTCTTTCGACCGATGGCAAGTGTGTAAAAATGTGGGAGGGCGAGTGTCGGATCTTTCGCTGCTGCAGGGAAAATAAGGTTTTATTCTGTGGGCTTTGCAGCAAATTTCCTTGTGACTATATCAGCAAAACAATTGTAGAATGGAACAAGGACGGAATAGAAAATCTTTCGCAGGCAGCAAAGGAATATAAGGCGGGGCGTATCGATGGATAAAATTGATTTCAAAAAGGAATATAAAGATCTTTATAAGCCCTCATGCAGTCCGATGCTCATTGAGGTTCCCAAAATGCTTTTTATCGCAATCGATGGATGCGGCGATCCTAATACCGGCGCGGAATATAAAGAAGCGATTGAAATACTTTACGGGCTTTCTTATGCGATAAAGATGTCAAAGAACGGCCAAAGACGGCCGGAGGGGTATTTTGATTATGTTGTTGCACCGCTTGAGGGGCTTTGGGATATCGGAGAGGATTTTTTTGACCATACCAATGCGATAAATAAAGATAGCTTTGTATGGACGTCTATGATCCGCCAGCCGGATTTCGTTACCGAAAACGTGTTCAATGATGCAAAACAGCATTTAAAAAATAAGAAGCCTCAGCTTGATGCAGACAAAGCAAGGCTTATGTTGTTTGAAGAGGGCTTGTGTGTTCAGATGATGCATAAGGGCTCGTATGATGATGAGCCGGAGACCGTTGGGCTGATGAAGAAATTTGCTGAAGAGAACGGGTATATTGAAGATTTTGAAAGCGGCAGAAGACATCATGAGATATACCTTTCCGATCCAAGAAGATGTGCGCCGGATAGACTGAGAACTGTTATACGGCATCCGGTCAGAAAGGTGTGATAATATGAATGTATATAAGAAATGTCCGAGCTTTGAAGATGACAGGTTTTTGCTCCGTTTTGTCGAGCCGGGTGATGCAGAGGATCTATTAAAGGTTTACAGCGATAAAAAAGCTGTCGTGCTTTTCAACAGCGATAACTGTGATGGTGATGACTTTTACTATACAACGCTCAGCCGAATGAAAAAAGCCATTGATTTTTGGCTGTGGTCGTATCAGCAGGGGGATTTTGTTCGTTGGACAATAATTGACAAGGCTGATAACAGCGCTGTTGGCACAATAGAGGTGTTCAACCGCTGTGCAGAGGATCATTTTAATAACTGCGGTCTGATAAGGCTCGATATGCGAAGTGATTATGAAAACAGCGAAACTATCAATAGGATATTGAGTATGATAATTGCGGATTTGTATAAATTGTTCGGCTGTGATATGCTTGCGGTGAAGGCTGTGCCTCAGACTCGTGAGAGGATCGAAGCTCTTTTGCAGCTTGGGTTTGTGAAAAGCAAATATCTTCTTATCGGTTCGCACGATGGGAAAAGCTATGATGATTATTATGAATTAATAAGATAAATAAAAAGCTGTCTGTTGCAAAAGTCGGTAACGGACAGCTTAAGTTTGCTTATAAAAAAGATTTTTTAGATTTAAGGATTATTTAATAATTGCCCTGTTATACTGAAGCCACAGTAAAGAGAAGGAGGATTTTTTCAGATGTATCTTCGCATTTTGAAAAAGGATCTGAAACGAAAAAGGATAATGAATGCAATACTGCTTGTGTTTATTATTTTAGCAACGACCTTTGTTTCAAGCAGCGTAAACAATATGGTAACTGTGGTAACGGCAATGGACGATTTTTTCGATGCCGCCGGAATGAGCGATTACTTTGTGGTTACAAAAACAATCGGTATGCAGAGCGAAAAAAGTTTAGAGGATATAATCAGGAAAGAGGATTGTGTAGATTCATATACAGTCGAACCGATTCTTTTTGTTGGCGATAAAGAGTTTGGATATGAGAATACCGAATATACGGTGGGAAGTGCCGAGCTGAGTCCTTTTGAAAAATCTGCGATTAATTATTTTGATGCGGATAATAACAGGATAACCAAGGTAAAAGAGGGCGAGATTTATTTTCCGCAAAAGACGCTTGCAAAAAACGACTTTAAAGTTGGCGATACGGTAAACATTACTTTAGGTGATACGACTTTGAAGCTGACAATAAAGGGATTTGTAAAGGATGCCCTGCTCGGTTCAAGCTTTATGGGGTTGTCGCGTTTTCTTATTGCGGAAAAGGATTTTAATAAGCTTTACAATGAAGAAGATGCATTGTATATGAAAGGTGAGCTGTACTCCATTGAAACGCAGGAAACCCAAAAGGTAAGCAATCTGGTTATTGACAGTAATATCCCGACGGCTTTTTTAGGGTCGATTTCGGATATAGAAAACTGCTATATTCTTGATATGGTTATCGCCGGTCTGCTTTTTGTGGTAAGCCTGTGCCTTGTCTTGATAGCACTTGCGGTTCTTCGTTTTACAATAAACTTTACATTAAGCGAAGAGTTCCGAGAGATCGGCGTTATGAAGGCGATCGGAATAAAAAATGGTCAGATCAAGGGTTTGTATCTTGTAAAGTATTTTGCATTGTCGGTTGTAGGCGCGGCGATAGGCTTTATTATAAGCATCCCGTTTGGCAGCATGCTTCTTGAAAATGCCGCGAAAACGATGATGATAAAGCAGAAAAACCCGTATTTTGTAAATCTTATCTGTGTCGCGGCCGTCGTTGGAATAGTAATCCTTTTCTGCTACAGATGCGCTGCAAAGGTAAATAAGTTTACACCGGTTGATGCGGTAAGAAACGGCAGTAACGGCGAAAGATATAAGGCAAAGAGCGTGATATCCCTTTCAAAGAGTAAGATGAGGCCTATACTTTTCATGTCGCTTAATGATATCGCAAGCAACTTGAAAAGATATGCCATTATGGTGCTTACCTTTACCTTGGGTCTGCTTATCATAATTATGGTTGTCAACAGCGTTAATACACTCAAGAGCGATAAGCTGGTAAGCTGGTTCTGCATGAAGCCGAGCGATGTCTACATGGTTAACGATTCCAAAGCGATGAATTACCTTGTTCCCGGCGGACGCGAAATAGCGCAGGCCGATCTTAAAGAGATTGAAGAAATTCTTGCAGAAAACGATATGGATGCAAACTGTTCAATAGAGATTGCATTTAAACAGACTTTGGCGTTTGGTGATAATAAATACAGCGCGCTTATAGTTCAGGGTACGGGAACAAAAGTTGAAGATTATATTTACACCGAAGGCAGCGCACCGCAGAATAAAAATGAGATTGCAATAACAAGTCTGGTTGCCGAAAAGCTTGATGCATCGATCGGCGATACGGTAACAATGAGCAGCGGTGACGAAAAAATCGAATATCTGATAACGGCAAAGTTCCAGTCGATGAATAATATGGGTGACGGCGTAAGGCTGCATGATGATGCCGTAATAGATTACGCAAATGCTATTGGAATGATGGCGTATCAGATAACCTTTGATGACAGTCCTGAAAGGGAAGAGGTAGCCGACCGAATTGAAAAATTGAAAGAGATCCTTCCCGATTACAAGTTTTATACCGGCGGCGAATATGTCAATTATATGATAGGTGCGGCCGGAGCGGTTGAATCGCTGATAGCCTTTGTACTTCCCGTTCTGATCCTTATATGCATGCTTGTTGCAATGCTTATGGAGCGTTCCTTTATCGCTAAGGAAAAGGGCGAGATAGCGATGCTTAAAGCTATAGGCTTCAGCAACGGCTCGATAATCGGCTGGCATACGCTGCGAATGGCTGTGGTGCTGTTTATCTCAATTGCGATCGGCGCGTTGATCTCGACGCCGGTAACCCAGCTTTGCATAGGTCCCGTATTTAAAATGATGGGTGCAGACTATATTGAATTTGATATAAAAGCGCTGGAGGTATTTGTAATATATCCGCTGATACTTATGGCAGCAACGCTTATTGCCGTATTCATCGCGGCGGGCAATACAAGAAAGATTTCGGCATCGGATACTTCCAATATTGAATAATTTGAGAGGGAGAGAATAATCATGACAAACAATATTCTTGAGGTCAAAGACCTTTGCAAAACATATATAGTAAACAAAAGACAGAACAACGTACTGCGAAATGTGAATTTCAGCGTTGCCGAGGGTGAAATGATTGCGGTAATGGGCCCGTCCGGCTCGGGTAAATCTACGCTTCTCTATACCGTTTCCGGCATGGACAGCGTAACAGCCGGCGAGGTTATGTTCCGTGACCGAAATATCGAAAAGCTTTCACAAAAGGAGCTTGCTAAAATAAGGCTTGATGAGATGGGATTTATATTCCAGCAGATGTATATGCTCAAAAACCTTACCCTGCTTGATAATATAATCCTTCCTGCGTGCCAGTCGGACAAGATAAAGGAAAAGCGAAAGGATACCGCAAACAGAGGCAAAGAGCTTATGAGAAAGCTCGGTATAATCGAGGTTGCAGATAACGACATAAACGAGGTTTCGGGCGGCCAGCTTCAGCGTGCCTGCCTTTGCAGAAGTCTTATAAACCGGCCGGAAATTATCTTTGCGGATGAGCCTACGGGTGCGCTTAACCGCGCGGCCTCCGATGATGTTATGGATCAGCTCATAAATATCAACCGTGAGGGAACTACGATAATGCTCGTGACTCATGATGTAAAGGTTGCGGCAAAATGTACACGTGTTATGTATATCGTTGACGGTAATATAAAAGGGGAGTATAATTTAGGTAAGTTTGCGGACGGTTCTTCCATGCGTGAGCGCGAAAGAACCCTCAATAACTGGCTGCTTGAGATGGGCTGGTAAACCCTGATTTACGACACCGAGGGTGATTTATATGATTGATATTCTTATCGTTGAGGATAACGAGGAAATATCCCGGCTGTTATGTGATTTTCTTCGCAGTGAAAATTTTACTGTGAGCGTTGCTCACAGCGGAGAGCAAGCTTTGGCGCTGTATGAAAAATACGGCGCTAAGCTTGTTGTGCTTGATATCATGCTTCCCGGTATTGATGGATTTGCGGTATGCAGCAAAATACGCGAGCAATCGAATACTCCGATAATCATACTGAGCGCAAGAATATCAAAGGAGGATAAGCTTAACGGGCTTATACTTGGTGCCGATGATTATAGGGAAAAGCCGTATGATATTGATATTCTGATAGCAAAAATCCGCGGTATATTCAAGAGAAGATATGAAAGTGACGTGCTTGTATGCGGCGATATAAAGCTTGACAAGGTCAAAAAATCCGTATATAAGGCGTCACAGCCGATTCAGTTAACGGCAAAGGAATTCGAGCTGCTTCTTCTGCTGATGGAAAATATCGAAACGACTCTTACAAAGGATATGATATTCAACAGGATATGGGGATTGGACAGCTTTTCCGAGCCGCAGACCCTTACCGTGCATATAAAGTGGCTTCGTGAAAAGATTGAGGATGACCCCAAGAAACCGAAGCATATCCTGACGGTATGGGGGACCGGATACCGGTTTGAAGCGTAAATTTCGCGATTTTTGTCAAGAAATTCAAGGAGCGGGTATTTATGAAAGCGTTTAGCAGAATCTTTATTGCGGTGCTTGTGCTTTTTGCGATGCTGTGTGTCGGTGCCAATGTTTATATTTTCAGTCTTGATGGAGTAAACGGACGTCCGTACAGGGTGGATGTGGAGCGTGCCGCGGCGGAGATTGAGGAAAACGGGCGCGCGGATATATCAAAATATGAGTCAATTACCGCGATAGAAAAGCTTACCGACAAAAACAAAGATAGGTTTTACGGCGGAAACAGCGATTATCTCATACGTCAGATCGGTGACGATATTTACAGGTTTGATTATACTGCGTCAGATGGATATTACCTTGATAAGACTGCAGTAACGGTAAATGTCATACTCTCGTTGACCGCGGTTGTGGTTATTGTGCTGATGCTTTATATACGCAATCGTTTGCTTGTGCCGTTTTTTAAATACAGGGATATGCCATATCAGCTTTCAAAGGGCAATCTTAATATCCCTCTGAAAGAGAATAAGCATAAATTCTTCGGGCGTTTTGTTTGGGGTATGGATATGCTTCGTGAAAACCTCGAAACCCATAAAGCAAATGAACTCAAATTACAAAGCGAGAAAAAGAAGCTTATTTTATCGATATCTCATGATATCAAGCTGCCTCTTTCGGCAATAAAGCTTTATTCAAAAGCTTTGGAAAAAAGGCTTTACGAAGGCGAAGATAAGCAGCAGGAGATAGCGCAGAGCATCAATCGGAAGGCGGACGAAATAGAGGGCTTTGTTTCGCAGATAGTAAAGGCTTCAAACGAGGATTTCCTCCAGCTTTCCGTAAAAGAGAGCGAATTCTATCTTTCGGAAATTGTCGGAAAAATCAGCGAGTATTATGCGGACAAGCTCAAACTGCTGAAGATAGATTTTTCGGTGGGGAAATATTCCGATTGTATATTGAAAGGCGATGCTGACCGTGCGGTGGAGGTTTTGCAGAATATCGTGGAAAACGCCGTAAAATACGGTGACGGAGGCTTTATTGATATCTCGTTTTCGGATGAGGAGGATTGCCGTCTTGTTACCGTTTCAAACAGCGGCTGTACACTTGCTTTAAGTGAGCTTCCGCATATTTTTGACAGCTTCTGGCGCGGTTCCAACGCAGAGAATGTAAACGATGGAAGCGGTCTCGGATTATATATTGCCCGTCAGCTAATGAACAAGATGGGCGGTGAGGTTTTTGCCACATGCAAGGATGGCGTGATGAAGGTAACGTCGGTTTTTCGTAAGTTTTAAATTTATTTAGAAAATTGGTATATCACTTTGTGATAATATGTGGTATCATTAAAGCTGTACATAAAAATTTAACCTGTAAAAGGAGTGTTATACTGATGAAACTTACGTTTTTGGGTGCGGCACATGAGGTTACCGGATCGTGTACGCTTCTTGAGGCGTGCGGAAAGAACATTCTTATCGATTGCGGAATGGAGCAGGGTGCGGATACATACGAAAACTGCGAACTGCCGATATCTCCGGGAGAGATAGATGCTATCTGCCTGACCCACGCTCACATGGATCATTCGGGCAAAATTCCGGCTATGGTTGCCGGCGGATTCAAAGGACCGATCTATTCGACCGAGGCTACCTACCGCCTGTGCCAGATAATGCTTCGTGATTCGGCACATATCCAGGAATCGGAGGCCGAATGGCGAAACCGTAAGGCAAAGCGCTCCGGCGGGGCTCCGTATGTTCCCCTTTATACCATGAAGGACGCCGAAGAGGCACTTTCCAATTTTGTATATTTCTCTTACGGTAAGGAAATTGAGCTTTTTGACGGTGTTAAGATCAAATTTGCCGATGCGGGTCATCTGCTTGGTTCGGCAAGCATTTATATTGATATAGAAGAAGAGGGCGAAAAGAGGACGCTTCTCTTTTCCGGTGATCTCGGCAACATCAGCCGTCCGCTGATTCGTGATCCGCAAAAGCCGACACACGCCGATTATGTTATTATCGAGTCGACCTACGGTGATCGTCTTCACGGTGAGCGCCCCGATTATGTCGGCCAGCTTACACAGGTTCTGCAGGATACCTTTGACCGCGGAGGTAATGTTGTAATCCCCTCATTCGCGGTTGGCAGAACACAGGAGCTGCTTTATCTTATAAGAACCATCAAGGATAACGGACTGATAAAGGGACACGATAATTTCCCTGTATATGTTGATAGTCCTCTTGCTGTTGAGGCTACGAATATTTACGCAGATGGAATGACCGAATTCTATGATAACGAGGCACTTGATCTGCTTTCAAAGGGGATCGATCCCATACGGTTTGAAGGTCTTCAGCTTTCGGTAACATCGGAAGAATCGAAGAACATAAACTTTGACAAAACACCGAAGGTTATTCTTTCGGCATCCGGTATGTGTGAAGCCGGACGAATAAGACACCACCTCAAGCATAATCTCTGGCGAACCGACAGCACTGTGCTTTTTGTCGGATATCAGTCTAACGGAACGATAGGCAGAAAGCTTGTTGACGGTGAACCTTTTGTAAAGCTTTTCGGTGAGCAGATCGCTGTGCATTGTGATATAGTTGAGCTTGATGGTATAAGCGGACATGCCGATAAGAACATGATGCTCGAATGGCTTGGCGCGCTTGAAAATACACCCCAAAAGGTATTTGTAAACCACGGTGATGATAGGGTATGTGATGATTTTGCCGCAAGCATAACCGAAAAATTTGGCTTTGAAACTGCCGCGCCGTTCAGCGGTGAGCAGTATGACCTTGCTGATGGAAGCTGCCTGGTTAAGGGCAGAATGGTTAAAGCAGACAAAAAGACCTATGCTCAGAAGAGAGGCAATACAATTTATCAGCGTCTTCTGTCTGCAGCTAAGCGGCTGCTTTCGATTGTTGAGAAAAACAAGGAGAGCTCCAACAAGGATCTCGCCCGTTTTGCAGATCAGATCAATTCGCTTTGTGATAAGTTTGAACAAAAAGGCTAATGATGGTGTTAAAAGGCTCGGTCAGATATCTGACCGAGCCTTTGGCGTTAATTTCCGGATTTTATTGCTTCTTTTGCGGCTTCAAGCGCCGAAATCACTCTATCGCACCACTGATCAAATTCGGGATCCTCGATCTGACATTCTTTATGTGCCAGAACGTAGTCGAGAGTTTCCGCAACGCCCTGGTCAAAACGCTTTGTGGCGCAGAAACCGGGGACAAGGCGATGGAGCTTTGAATTGTCGAACACGACCGAACAGGCTTTGTCGCCGGTAAGGCTGCCTTCAAAATCGTAATCGCTTGCGGCGGTAAGGAAACGGGAGGACACATGATATGCTTTAAGCTCGACGCCGAGGTGTTTTGCTATTGTTGCGTATATCTGATTCCATGTGACCGTTTCATCTGATGTTATCTGAACAGCTTCGCCGATAGCGTGAATGTTGCCAAGCAAGCCGACAAATGCGCGTGCACAATCGCTGT
>JAGBFS010000074.1 GCA_017936365.1 Clostridia bacterium | reverse complement strand
TGCTGTGTGAACGTATCCGCTCAAACGGCTCTGATGCAATCAGAATATCGCTTGATGAATTCTTTCTTGGTGCTAAAAGGACACCGCGGCTTCCCGATGGTTCACCCGACCTTGAATCGGTCAATGCACTTGATATACCGCAGATGCAGGAATGCTTGATGGGTCTAGTCGAAAAAGGCGAGTGTCTGATGCCGCATTTCAATTTTCAAAAACAGGCTCCTGAAGAAGAGAAAATTCCGATAAAGCTTAATAAAAATGATGTCGTGGTTGTCGAAGGGATTCATGCACTCAACCCTGTCGTGACCGATTGCTTGCCGGACGAAAGCATACTCAAGGTATATATCAGCGTAAAGCAGGGAATATCCGAGGGCGATGAAGAAATCCTGCACGCAGAGGATATACGCCTTGCTCGCAGGATAGTCCGCGATATGATGTTCCGGGGAAGTTCGCCGGAAACCACGCTTGAAATGTGGCATAATGTTATAGAGGGCGAACGTCTGCACATTCAGCCCTTTAAGAGGTTTGCGAATATCACAATTAATTCAATTCATATTTATGAACCGTGTATTATTAGCCAGATCGCTCTGCCGCTGCTGCGCCGTGTTGATGAAGATCATCCATGCTTTGAAGAAGCTATGAGTCTTGCATCAAAGCTTGAGCTGTTCAAACCGCTTCCGACATCGCTTGTCCCGCCTAATTCACTTATGCGTGAATTTATCGGCAAGGGAATTTACGGATAAATCGGATGAAAATTTTTGTTTCAGAAAGGAATATGATTAATGGGTAAATTTGAAGATGCTGTTGTAAATGCAAAAACTGTTGTCGTTAAGGTCAGTAAAAAAGCCGGTAAGATGGTTGACGTTTCAAGATTAAGACTTTCTGCGGCTGAGCTTGAAAAGGAAATCGGAAAAAGATACGAAGCATTGGGTCGTGTTATTTATGATTCCAATAAAGACGGTACAGATGCACAGGAGCTTATTGACGAGTGCGTAAAGAGCATCGATGCACTTTATCAAAGACTTGATTGTGTTAATATGAAAATCGCAAGACTTCGCGAAAAAACATATTGCAAAAGCTGCGGTGCCGTCGTCGAGAAAAACTCCATTTATTGCCAGCGCTGCGGAGTAAGAGTTTAATATAAGCTAAAAAATAAGGACTGAATCGTTTTGATTCAGTCCTTAAAAATTTCTTGTTTTTACTGTGCGTCCGTTTGAGTTACAGCTGCATCAGTAGGTGTAACATCAGGCATAAGTATATACTGTCCATTATCATCGATGAAATAAGATTTGAGTGTAGTGGGATCCTGATAATATCTTCCATAACTGTAGGTATCAATCAAGTATTCGCCACCGGTATTAGGATCCTGATAATAGTAAAAACCGATGTCAGGACGATAAACATAAGTGTTGCCGGTAACGTCATCATAATAAGCATCACCGGATGCAATAGGTGCAACTGCAGGATCGGCGCAGGAAATCGTATTTGTTGAGATAAGGATAGCAAAGATAAAGAAACCTAAAACAACAGCAATAACCAAAGAGATAAAGAATATGTATCCTTTTCCAAGTCTGTTGCTGCTCGATGTGTTTTTGCTCATTTTTAATAACTCCTTTGTTTTGTTGACTTATTATCTTATTAAATATACTATACCACAATCTTGTTGTCAATGAAAATAAGATTATTTTTTACAAAATAAGGCGTATAGCAAAGTATTACAAAACCGGTGCCTGCCGATTTTTCATCGGAAAGCACCGGTCGAAATTTTATAATATTCAGATTAATACATACCGCCCATATCAGGTGCTGCGGGAACAGGGGGGAGAGGCTCCTTCTTATCAGCGACAAGGGATTCTGTTGTAAGAACCATCGAAGCAACTGAAGCTGCATTTTCGATAGCGGAACGGGTAACCTTGGTCGGGTCTACGATACCTGCAGCGATCATATCAACATATTCATCAGTTGCAAAGTTGTAGCCGTAATTTGCCTTGTTGGTGCGCTTGATATTTTCAATAACAACGGAACCCTCAAGTCCTGCGTTAAGAGCAATCTGGCGAACCGGCTCTTCAAGAGCGCGAAGAACGATGCGTACACCGGTCTGAACATCGCCGGAAGTCTGCTCGACGAGCTTCTTTACATCATCGATAGCGCTGAGCAGAGCAACACCGCCGCCGGCTACGATACCCTCTTCAACAGCAGCCTTGGTTGCTGCAAGAGCATCCTCAATGCGGAGCTTCTTATCCTTCATCTCGATCTCGGTAGCAGCACCGACCTTAATAACAGCAACACCGCCGGCAAGCTTTGCAAGTCTTTCCTGAAGCTTTTCCTTATCAAATTCAGAGGTGGTGTTTTCAATCTGGGAACGGATCTGTGCAACTCTTGCAGCGATATCGTCCTTGCTGCCTGCGCCGTCAACGATAATGGTATCTTCCTTGGAGATCTTTACCTGGCTTGCACGGCCGAGCATGTTGATCTCAGCCTCTTTAAGGACAAGGCCAAGCTCTTCGCTGATTACGGTACCGCCGGTAAGAACAGCGATATCTCTGAGCATTTCCTTGCGTCTGTCACCAAAGCCGGGAGCCTTGACGCATACGCAGGTGAATGTGCCACGCAGCTTGTTGACAAGGATGGTGGAGAGAGCATCGCCCTCAACGTCCTCTGCAATTATAACAAGCTTCTTGCCGGCCTGAACGATCTTCTCAAGCAGGGGGAGAACCTCCTGAATGTTGCTGATCTTTTTATCGGTAATAAGGATGTAAGCATCGTCGATGATGGCTTCCATTTTCTCGGTATCGGTTACCATG
>JAGBFS010000073.1 GCA_017936365.1 Clostridia bacterium | reverse complement strand
GTCCTCGGCGAGCGGCCGCCCGACGGCAAAGTCATCTTCCGCCGCAAAGCACAGCGGCGCAATGTCCGATGCAGAACGCAAACGCATCGCGCAGAGCAATAAGCATAAGCAGGAACGCGAAGAGGAGCGCCGACTTCTTGAAAAGGAGAAGAAGGCCGCAAAGCGCCGCAGATATTATGCAAAGCACTCAAAACTTATAAACGGGCTTATGTACGCGGCAATCTTTGCCGTCGTGATAGGCATTGTTGTTTTGCTCTCGGTGACCGTCTTTTTCAAGGTCGAAAGCATTGATTATGTGCTTGGCGAGGGGAATGTCTATACAATGGAGGAAGTCGCGGCGCACATGGGTATAAAAACGGGCGAGAGTCTTTTCCTTGCTGATACCGATGCCGCGGCGCAGAGGCTAGAGCAGGAGCTTCCGTATATTGAAAAATGCACCATCACGCGGCGCATGCCGTCCACGCTGAGGGTGGATATTACCGCTGTGACAGAGATAGGAGTCATCGAAACGCCCGGTCACGGCAAGCTGGTCATCAGCTCAACGGGCAAAGCGCTCAAATATACCGCCGACGATAATGAGGCGGCGGCATATACCGCGATAAACGGTCTGGTCGTGAACGAGGACGTCCAGCCGGGTTATCCTGTGCCCTTTGCCGAACCGGATAAGCTGGAGGTCGCGGCGCGGATAGTTGAGCTGCTTTCGGGAAAACAGCTTCGCGCAGGCTCGATCGATTTTTCCGAAGCTTCGGTAAGCTTTATGTACGAAGGCCGTATTCGCGTAAAGCTGGGCGCGCTTACCGGAATGGATGAAAAGATACTGCTCGCGTGCGAGATACTTACCGGCGGAACCATCCAGGAATATGAGAAGGGCGACCTTGATATGACCATCGAAGGTGAGGGTCATTTTATCGCCGATTACGTCATGGAAGCATACGGACTTGGTGAAAAAAACGAAGTTACCGACCCGACACAGTCTCCGCAGGCCGCATAAATTGTCGGATAATACGTTATATTGTATAATTTTTGCGGCAATATTTGATATTATAACAAAATATTGAGATTTAATAAAAAATACATTGCAATTCATCCAAGAAAGTGCTAAATTATAATTATTAGATTCTGAAGGTGCGTTTATGTGCATCTTCGGTTCGGGAATATTAACTGCCATTAGGGGGAATTCAAATGCCTTTTGCCTTTGACCAGGAATTCGAAAATGTTGTTCAGATAAAAGTTATCGGTGCCGGCGGCGGCGGCGGAAACGCAGTCAACCGTATGATATCCATGGGTATCAACAGCGTTGAGTTTATCTCCGTCAATACCGATGTTCAGGCACTCTATAGATCACAGGCGACCCATAAGATACAGATCGGCGATAAGATCACCAGAGGTAAGGGCGCAGGCAGCGATCCCACCAGAGGTCAGAGAGCTGCCGAGGAAAGCCGCGAGGATATCGAGGCTGCACTCAAGGGCACCGACATGGTCTTCATCACCGCAGGTATGGGCGGCGGTACCGGTACCGGTGCAGCTCCCGTTATCGCGGAGATCGCAAAGGAGCTGGGTATCCTTACTGTCGGTATCGTTACAAAGCCTTTCGCTTTTGAGGGTAAGAAGAGAATGGAGCAGGCTGAGCAGGGTATAGCAGCCCTGCGCGAGCATGTTGACTCCCTTGTCGTTATCCCCAACGAGCGTCTTAAGCTGGTCTCCGATCAGAAGATCACCCTCGTCAATGCATTCTCCATCGCCGATGACGTTCTGCGTCAGGGCGTTCAGTCGATATCCGACCTCATCAACAGCCCGGGTCTTGTCAACCTCGACTTTGCCGACGTTACCGCTGTTATGAAGGATGCCGGCTATGCACACATGGGCGTCGGTCATGCTTCCGGTAAGGAAAAGGCTTCCCTTGCAGCACATGCGGCTATCTCCAGCCCGCTGCTTGAGACCTCCATCAACGGCGCAAGAGGCGTTATCATCAACATAACCTCCTCCAACGATATCAACCTCGAAGAGGTCGACCTCGCTTCCAACATGATCACCAAGGCGGCTCATCCCGATGCAACCATCATCTGGGGTGCTGCATTCGACGATAAGATGGACGACGAAATGAGCGTCACCGTTATCGCAACCGGCTTCGCCGTTGACGGAACCTCCTCCGCTCCTTCGACCGAGACTTCCGCAAGCGAGCAGACCGGCGATACCGCTGCTGCTCCGGCAGCGGCCGCAACCCCCGACATCGCACAGGTTGCCGAGGTTGACGACGGATATTTCGATATCATGTCCATATTCAACAGAAAATAATTGAAAATACATAGGGCTGTATCAATCGGTACAGCCCTTTTTTACGCCGCAAATCAACCGAGGGGACGGTTCCTCTGATTGACGCAAAATATGTTGGAAAAGCAGAATTATCCGGCGTAAAATAATGTATTAAGCATAATTATCACAAAATATAAAATTATATGTGCGAAAAAGCGCAAAAATCAACCGCAGGAACCGTCCCCCTGATTGACAGGCGCGGCGGGGTGTGGTAAACTGGGTGTGAGGTGATGAGGATGCCAAGAGGAGCCAGACGGCAGAGCGCAAGCGGAGTGTATCATATAATGCTTCGCGGTATCAATCGGCAACAAATATTCATGGATGCCGAGGACAACGAAAAGTTTCTTTATATCCTTGGCGACTGCAAAAAGGTGAGCCGATTCAAGCTGTACGCCTACTGCCTTATGGGCAACCATATCCACCTTCTGATGCGTGCCGACGGCGAGCCTTTGGCACAGATCTTTCGCCGCATCGGCAGCAGGTTCGTGCATTGGTACAATCAGAAATATCAGCGCTGCGGACATCTTTTTCAGGACAGATACAAAAGCGAACCGGTAGAGAATGACGGCTATTTTTTGGCGGTAATCCGCTATATTCACCAAAATCCGGTAAAAGCCGGAATGTGCGCTAAGCCCGAATATTACCGATACAGCAGCTATGGCGAATATGTCGGAATACCCAAGCTTGCCGACGTTGAAACGGTGTACGAAATGGTTTCGAAAAAAGAGTTTATTGACTTTAACAACACCTGTGCCGATGATGTGTATCTTGACATGGAAAGCGATTCGGATTTAATTTTAAATGATCTGCAGATTGAGGAAATATTGAAACAATACTTGCATATAAATGATGCGGAGAGGTTTTGTGAACTTGACGAATCGGAGCAGGCGGTGTGCCTGCGATTTTTGCGTGATAACGGTGCGGCTATCCGACAGATATGCCGTGTCACGGGAATAAGCTATTACTCCGTGCGTAAATCCGTTGCCGAGGAAAGGACTGTCCCTGCGATTGACAGGGCTTAAAAATAATATAGTATTATACAAATTTATTGTTGATTTATATGATTTTATATGATATGATTAATTATAATTATATTGGTATTGTGGGCTCGGTGTGTGCAAAAGCATTTCCGGGGGACTATACAAGAGTTCAGGAGGCGTGTGACAAATGGCAGTTCAGGAAGGCAGACAATTCAAGCGCAGTTTCTTCGGTTATAACCGTACTGCGGTTGATGCTGAATTTTCCAGATTAATCGACCAGACCAATGCCCTGATATCTCAGCAGCAGAATCTGTCCGATCAGGTCAATTCGCTCAGCAGCGAGAGGGACAGTCTCAGCCGCGAGCGAAACAGTCTTTCAAATTCTGTTGCCACCATGACCGGTCAGGTCATGGAGCTGGAAAGCAGTCTTCTGCGCGTGCGCAGCGAAAACGATTCGCTTTCAAGAACAGTTGAAGCCCACAAGGCCGAAAATAATGCACTTCAGCTTCGGTTTGATCAGCTTCGCGTAAGGGATAGGGACTATGCCCTCCGCGAGCGTGAATTTTCCGAGCTTCAGAATTCCGTTTCGTCCATCATGTCGGTTACCAAAAGAGCGACCGACCGTCTTTTCCAGAAGGCGGTGGACAATCAGGAACGCATAACACAGATCGCCGGCGATGCAGCACGCGAGGTTGCCGGTATCCGCGCGGATATGTCCGATGTTCGTAGCCAGCTTAACGAGGCTCTCGATGTGCTTCAGGACAGGATCGACCGTGTTGACGCAGCGCTGACCGGTGCTGTTCATAAGCTTGTTGCAATCAAGCATGACGACGGACTGCAGATCGGCGACAACCGTCCCGACGTACTTTCCGAGGTTGAGCGTCTGCTTTCGATGAGAGCGGGCGAGGTTGATTTCTCCGGCGGCAAGGGCTATACCGTACCGGTTCTTGGCCCGTACAGCGCAAAATTCATGTCTGATACAGCCCAGCGCGTTTCCGACGGCCGCATAACCGCCCCCGATGATAAGGGCGAATCCGCGGTAAACGGCGGAACCCTTGATGTCAAAAAGGCAAATCCGACCCCCTTTGATTCGACCGAGGATTCCATTCTTGAGGCAAACAAGCTTCTTGAGCGCGGCGGCATGACGAGTGAAGAATACTATCAGCAGTCCGAAACCGCGATTCCTCTTGCTGCTCCGCAGGTTGTAGAGGAGGTTTCCCAGCCGATACAGATAGGCTTTGCACCGCAGGCCGAAGATGATATGCAGGTTGGCGGATCGGCGATGTTTATCGGCGATTCCGGTCAGCAGCAGGGTACCCAGACATATGGACAGAGCTATTTCTTCCAGTCGATCGAAGAGCCGCAGGCTGTTTCGGAGCCGGAACCTGTAAAGGTTGTCGAGACCGATTATGTTCCCACCGCGCTTAAGGTTGCCGCGGTCAGGATGGGCGGCGCCAAAAAGGTAAACGTACGCGCAAGAAAAAGATAAAAAACGGGGTGTGCTTTTTGAAAAGCCTTTCTTTGAACACCACCGATATCAAGAAAAATGCCCTGTCGCTCCATGCGGGTGACAGGGTGCTTTTATCGGGTGTGGTATATACCGCGCGTGACGCGGCACACAAGCGAATCATGGAGATTATCCGCGACGGCGGCGAGCTGCCGTTTGAGATTGACGGAGCGGTGATATATTATGCCGGTCCGACCCCTGCGCCGGAGGGAATGCCGATAGGCTCATGCGGCCCAACGACGTCGTGCAGAATGGATCCTTACACTCCCACGCTGCTTGACATGGGGCTTGCCGCAACGGTCGGCAAGGGTGATCGCAGCGATGAGGTTGTCGATTCGATAGTGCGCAGCGGTTCGATATACCTCTGCGCGATAGGCGGAGCCGGTGCTTTGGCGGCAAAGAGCGTGGTTTCGTGCGAGGTCGTGGCCTTTGAGGATTTGGGCTGCGAATCGGTAAAACGGCTCGTTGTAAAAGATTTTCCGCTCATCGTGGCTATCGACTCGCAAGGAAACTGCCTTAAGGGCGGAAAATAGGTGGCATCATACTGCAGTAATTTTGGAAACCTGTGTTATACATTTGCTTTGAGTGTTCATGACAATTTTTGTGTTGTGAACACTCGATTTCATATAGGGCAAAGCTTATGTATTAATGTATTAGATGAGTAAAAGATTCTTTTTCAGGAGTAAATATGCTATGAGAAATCGACTTTATCAAATTATTGAACCTGCTGAAAATGGCGATAAGGCAAGTCAGGTTTACGACATGTTTATGATGGGAACGATTATTACAAGTATCATACCACTTGCTTTTAAATCGTCAAATAATTTGTTTTTGTGGCTGGATATTGTAAGTGTAGCTATTTTTATTATTGATTATATTTTGCGATTGATAACCGCTGATAAAAAATTAAAAAAGTCGGGGTTATCTTTCGTATTGTATCCTATAACGCCGATGGCGATTATAGATTTACTTTCAATCCTTCCGTCGGTAACTGTTTTGAATAATAGTTTTAAGCTGCTAAAATTATTTAGATTGTTACGTACATTAAAAGTACTACGAACGTTTAAATTTTTAAGATATTCAAAAAGCTTCGAGATTATTGCAAATGTTTTTAAGAAGCAGAAGAAAGTTTTATATGCCGTTACCTCTTTGGCTGTCGCTTACATATTGATTTCTGCACTAATTATATATAATGTTGAGCCCGATTCGTTCAACACTTTCTTTGATGCAATTTATTGGGCAACTGTTTCTCTTACAACAGTCGGATATGGTGATATTTATCCGGTATCAGTTATCGGAAGAATTGTCACAATGATGTCTTCTATTTTGGGAATTGCAATTATTGCATTACCGTCTGGTGTTATTACAGCTGGTTACCTCTCTGAAATCAGTAATGACAATAATTTAGAAGAGTGAAAATTTGATAGATAAGGTAATTTGATTTAAAAAAAGGACATCTGCGGCGTTTGGCTTTGCGGATGTCCTTTTTTGAGTTTTTATAATATATATGCCAGCCCGATAAGTGTGGCAAGTCCGATAACGTTTACAAGGGTAAATACGGCTATGTATTTTATCGGCTTTGCGCTGTCGCATTTGGCGTAGTATTTGAATGAAATAAGGCTTGCCAGCGATGCTATGATGGTTCCGAGACCGCCGATGTTGGTTCCGATAAGGAGTCCGCGCCAATCGTCGGTAAATCCGGCAAGAAGCACAGCGGCGGGGACGTTGCTTATCGCCTGGCTGGCTATGGCTGACGTCAGCATGGTGCTTTTTTCAAGCAACGCCGCAAGGGTGGAGCGCACCGACGGAATGTTTCCGAGGTTGCCGGAAAAAATAAAAAAGCAGACAAAGGTAACAAGCAGACCGTAATCAATTTTCGCGAATATCGGCCGATCGAATATCAGCAGCGCGATTACAACGGCGGCGAGCACCGGGCGGTAATCGATAATATGAAGCACGCACAGCATTGAAAGCACGAACAGCAGGGAGAATATCACCATTCGCCACGGGCTTTTGAGTTTTGCGTCCGATCCGAACGAAACGGCGATTGGTTCGTTTCTGCAAAGCACCGAAGCTCCGGCGAGCGCGATAAGGCTGACCGCGGCAAATGGTGCGATGGTGAAAAAATATTGCGCGGCGGGTATAGAAAAGCTGTTATACAGGAAAAGGCTTTGCGGATTGCCCACCGGCGTTGCCATACTGCCAAGGTTTGCGGCTACGGTTTGGAAAACGATTACAGGTATTAAATCCCTTTCGCGGTTCACGGCGCACAATACCGATATCGCAAAGGGGACAAAGGTGATGAGAGCGACATCGTTGGTTATCAGCATCGACGTAAAGAAAGGGAGCATTATAAGCACAAAGCGGAGCGTGCGCGTGCCGGAGCACCGCTTTAAAAGCTTCTGCCCCATCACGTCAAAGAGGCCGCATTGCGAAAATCCGGCGACAACGGCCATAAGGCAGAAAAGCAGCGCGAGCACCTTCCAGTCGATGTACCCCATATACGCCGCTGACGGCGGCACAAAGAACATCGAAATTATGGCGCAGATGGCCGAGATTATAAGCACGGGCTCCTTTTTCACGATGCCGAAAAATTTGTTTTTTCCTTTTTCTTTCAAGTGGAAGTTTCGCCTCCGGGTAAATGACTTTTTATGTGGTGTAGTAATTGAGGTCAAGTATCATTTTGTTGCATACCTCGCAATAATAAGCGGGCATGGTGGAGCCGTTTGTGAGCGAGCCGGCATCGCCTAAAGGGATGGAGTTTTTTGACCACAGACCGAACATGAGATCCTCGCCGTAGGGGACCCACTTCATCTTTTTCACGCCGCCGATAATGCGTCCGCGCACCATTCGGTTCCCGCAGTAGGGGCATTTGGCAAAAAGGCAGTCGCGGCCGCTCGTGTTAAGGTCGTAATATTCGTTATCCATTTATTGACTCTCCTTTCCGATGCTGCTTTATATGCAAAAGGTTATCTGCAAAGGGCACGCAAATTCGCATAAAGAAAAATGCGTATGCGTGCCCGTTTGTTATGATTTATTTTTCGATGAATTTTGACATGATGGTGTGACCGGCTTCAAGGAAAACGCCGGTATTTTCCGCGGCGGCCTCGGTAAAGCATTCGACGCCGCTCTGCTTTTCGGCGGCGCTGTCGTAGATGAGATAGGGGACAGGCTCGGCCGAATGGGTCATTGTGGTAAGCGGAGTGGGATGGTCGGGGAGTATCATTATCTTATAGCGGTCATATTTTTTAAGACCTTCTATAAGGGTCGAAAGCACAAGCGAATCGATAAGCTCTATCGATCTGACCTTATTTTCCGCCTCGGCTCTGTGGCCGCATTCATCGGGGGCTTCAAAATGAAGATATGCAAGGTCACAGCCGTTGTCAAGAGCCTCCAGAGCGGCGGCCATCTTATCCTCCCAACAGGTGTCTATGTAACCGGTAGCGCCTTCAACCTCGCATACGGTCATGTCGGCGCATTTGCCGATACCGCGGATAAGGTCGACAGCCGAAACGACCGCGCCCTTAAGGCCGTATTTGGATTCAAAGGAATCGAGCTGCGGCTTGCTGCCCTGACCCCAGAGCCAGATGGATGTGGCCGGACGCTTGCCCTCGGCGATGCGCTTGAGGTTGACGGGGTGGTCGCGGAGTATTTCCACGCTGCGCTTCATCAGCTCGACAAGCTCCTGCGCATCGGGATGGGTGCTGAGATGTGAGCCGACGACCTTGCCGGAAATATCGTGGGGAGGGGTAAGGAATCCGATATCGACCGTACCGCCGCGCCACACAAGGCAATGACGGTAGCTGACACCGGGAGTGAAGCTGAAGATATCGCTTCCGAGAGCCTCGTCAATCGAGCGAATCAGCTCGGCGGCCTCCTCGGTGGAGATATCGCCGGCGCAGTAATCGACCATTGTCTTGTCGTCATAATTTTCCTCATCGGAAAGGGTGACAAGGTTGCATCGGATAGCGACATCATCGTCGGCGAGCGCGATGCCCATGTTGACAGCCTCCAGCGGAGAGCGGCCGGTGTAATATACGGCAGGGTCATAGCCCATTACCGAAAGGTTTGCAACATCGGAGCCGGGCTTGAGTCCGGGCGCAACGGTGCGGACCAGTCCGACCTCGGAAAGTGATGCGAGCTTATCCATGTTGGGCTTTTTGGCAAGCTCCATCGGGGTGTGTCCCGATAGTGCGGGGCTGGGCAGATCGGCCATACCGTCGCACAGTACAACTGCGTATTTTGTCATAATATATCTCCATTCCGCCGCAATGCGGCAACAAAACTTGACAAATAGGAATAATTAATATATAATACCACGAGCAAAAACGATAGCAAAGCAAAGGTACTGTGTTCATTGTACCACATTGTGGTTTTTCAGTAAAGTATTAACGCGATAAAAAATCGGTTAAAAAATGCAATGTCGGCAAAAAAACACTTGCAATTTATTTGTGTTGGTGTTATTATAACTGTATACGACGATTATGAGAAGGAGGTGGAATCATGCCCAATATCAAGTCTGCTAAAAAGCGTGTAAAGGTCAATGCTACAAAGAATCTTCGCAACAAGGCTATAAAGACCAATCTCAAGACTACTGTCAAGAAGGCAAATACCGCTATCGAGAGCGGCGTCAATGCCGAGGAGGCTGCCCGCCTCGCTTACAAGAAGATCGACCAGGCTGCAGCCAAAGGTGTGCTTCATAAGAACACTGCCGCAAGAAAAAAGGCAGCTATCGCGAAGAGACTCAATCAGGCGTAGTTTTTCGATAATAATGTAAAGATTAAGGCAGAGCGGCAGCCCTGCTTTTTCTTTATTCAAAAAAACATTTATTCTTTAATTTAATGTTAAAAGAGCGGCTATGTATTGACAGTCATGGCCAAAAAGAGTAAAATAATATTGATAGATGAAACGATGTTTTTGCTTTTAATTTTAACGGAGGTGTTATTATGGATAAGAAGACAAACCCGTGGCTTATATTGGGTGTTATCGTGGCTATCGCCGCAGTTATAGCTTCCTTTACCACAACTCTGCTTATGCTCGAGAAAAAGCGCAAGGACGATGAGGAGCTTGAACGCTATCTCGACTGCTCGATTCAGTAGTATATTGCAGTCAGGGGCGGCATAAATTGCCGCCCTTGTTTTTTAAAATGCAGGGGTAATTTTTATCCCTCACAGGGGTGAACATAAAAAGCCTATGAGATGCAGAAGATGCCATACAAAGCTCGACCCGGCCAAGAAGATGTGCCCAAACTGCGGTACTCTTGTGCGGAAAAAGCGCGGCAATGTAAAAATAGCCAGCACGGCCGGTGTCGGTCCGTCGTGGCTGATAAATTTCGTAGATAATATCAACAGAATATCGCCAAAAATACTGCTCGCGGCGGTCGCGTGTATTCTGCTGGTTGTGATACTTATTATGTCCTTCAGCTGCGGTAGCTGCGCGGGATGCGGAAGCTGTGACGCCTGCTCAAGCTGCGGGAGCTGCGCGGGATGCGGCAGCTGCGCGGCGTGTGACGATTCGGCGAGCGGCAGCGCAAAGCCTGAACCGACACAGACGAAAGCAAAACAGCTCAATACCGGCGGTATGATATGCGTTGACGAAAACTACCTGTATTATGTTTCCGGTTCGGCGGTCATGCGTTCGGGCAACGGCGGCGATACCGTTCTTTTGCGGCTCGAATCGGGGGAGATTTCCGCCATCAATACCGACGGCGTAAACCTCTATTATATTCAGGACGGAAGCCTCTGGCGTCTGCCCTTTGATGCGACAATGGCGCAGGATTCGGCTCCGGTGCCGCGCTGCATAGTCCGAAAGATCGACGAAACCGACCAGATATCGCAGTACATATCAATTTCGGAATACAATATTGTCGATAAGGAAAAGCTTTGCTGCTGGGGCGTATCGACCAGCGGCAGCGTCAGGATAAGCACCGTCGATTCGTACGGCGCACAGCTTACCACAATAGCCGAGGGTAATTTTTCAAACCCCAAATATTATAACGGCGCGGTTTATTTTTACGATAACAGCACCGGCAAGCTCAACCGCGTGTCGCTCGGCGATAAAAAACGCACAGCGCTTGATATCAATTACGAAAGCTCGGGATACGCTCTCGGCGGCGGATATATATACTTCTGCGAAGCGCGTCAGGACGGCTCCAAGGTGCTGTGCCGCATGAGCGTTTCGGGCGGCAAAAAGACCGAATGGTATGTCGGCGACCCGTATATCGTCGGCATAATGGCAAACGATAAGGCGGTCTGCTTCTGGACGAGCCGTCCGGAGGGCAGCGACCTCTTCCGTTACGGACATGACGGCAACGGCGCAAGGTTCGATTCAAAAGCACATGCCGTAAGCATGAGCTGTATGGCCGGCGATTATATGCTGCTTCTTGATGACGGCAAGCTCCGTCTTTATGACGGTGCAGGAAATTATATCCAGTCGTTTGCATAAAAGGCGGCTAACGAAGCATAAGTGCGAACCTTTCGGCGCGCTCGATGCTTACATAGCGGCAGGAAATCCCGTGTTTCTGTCCGCAGCAGCGAATATAAAGATCACAAAGCCCTCTCTGTTTCTGGAGAGGGTTTTGTTTTATCCTCACCTCCGCGACAGCCGTGCGGTATATCCTGCAGGTGTGAACGGTAAGCAGGCGCGAGCCGGTGATCTCCACCGAATCGCCGGAAATTACGGCTTTGGCGCGGTGGGAATCGGCAATGCCTATAAGGGTGTACCATATCAGAAGAATGGTAACGGGGACGAAAATAATCGAAATGAAGCGTTCGGAGGAGGTGCCGTAGGAAAGGCGGATAAGCAAGAGCGCGGAAATTACGGCAAAAATCAGCCGCGTGCGGTAGAGATAGAACCGATTTGCGGTGTCGGGAGCTATCTCTATGCGTATACCGTGGGGACGGGTTATTATAGACGAAAGCCGGCTCTGAAGCTGTGCTTCGCGGGCGGCAGAAATCAGAGGAACGCTTCCGCAGCCGGATACAAGGACGCTGCATGACGCGCGGCGGAGGAAGAGTAGGAGCAGAGTACGTCGGGTATCGGTGGCCGATATATACCGATGGGGGATATAGACCGTGCGGCGCGAGATGGTGCCGGAGCGTACGATGACGGTATCGCCCGAACGCACGGCGCAAAAATGCGCGTAAACGATGCAGTTGTGTATAAAATGGGCGAGCCACCCGACAAGAGGTACTGCGGCGGCAATCGCGGCGATGCGCGGAGCGTGGGGAAAAAGGCTTGCGGCGCCCTCCTCCAGTCGATCGACGGTGTCGATGCCAAGCTTTGAAATCCCCGTTATAACCGGTATCAGAATGAGCAGGCCGGACGCGAAATTGGAGCCTGATGCGGCAAAAATGGCGGCTTCACGCGGCGCAGGCCGGTCGGTGACGCCCTGCGCCGAAAGGCCGAGGGGAATGATGGAGCGTATAGCATCGCCCGATGCTTTTCGCGGAGTGGTGATGGTAAGAAAATCATCGTCGGGACGCGACGGGGTGCGTATCATTATGCGGTTTGCGCCAAGCAGAGCAAATAGCGGCGAGCGGCGCAGTTCGACACAGGCGATGGCGGCCGATGGAATGACCGATTCGCGCCGGGAAAGTACGCCGCTGCGAAGGCTTATGCTGCCGTGACAGCCCCATAGGCTCCTGCGCCAGCGAAGCACTCCCCACACCACCACCAATGACGACAGAGCAAGCTGTAATATAATTGCAAGCGGCAATGCACGGCCGGAGATAAGGATGGGCACAAGCGGCGCGAGCAGGGTAAAAAGAAAACCGCCCAGATAACGAAGCATTACCGCAGGATGCTGACGGGAAGTGGTCAACGGTCATCCTCCTTTGAAAAGAGTGAGCGAAGACGCTGTGCGTCCTGCGGTTGGATTCCGCGAAGCCGAACCTTTCCGCCGGTGGTGAAAAATATCAGCGTGCCTATGCCGGCAAGCCGCTCGAAGGGGTCACGGCTGTAATCGACATACTCTATTTTTGTATTTGGGATCATTATGGTTTTGCGCCAGAATACCCCTCTTTCGATCGAGAAAAAGGAACGGCCGCGGGCGTAGCTGAGGCTTTTGTAATAAAGCGGAGCATACCGCACACCGAGCCATGCGGAAAACAGCGCCAGAGCCATGGGGAGTGATGCCGCCGCACTGTCGATAAAAATGATAAAGAGTACGCTCAGCGCGGCAAATATCACGGCACCGCCAAAAAATAACCATCTCAAAAGTGTGACAAGCTTTTTGGAGCATTGCTGTTTTACCGAACAAGCCATAAAATATTCCCCTCCATTATTTTCCTTTTTGTTTTCATTAACATTATTTGCACGGCGGCTGTAAATTATTTATCTGCGCCTGTATAAAGCGGCAAAGCAAAAGGCCGACCGCAAATCAAGGCGGTCGGCCAAAAAGTTGAATTTTTATTCGGAGGGTTTTTCTTTTGTGTCGGGCTCATCCGATTCGTTATCCGATTCGGTATTATCCGTATCGTCCGATTGTGCATCATCATCGTGATCGGTATTGTTTTGCTCGCCCGAATCAGCATCGCTTTCGGCGGTGTCGTCCTCTTCGGACGGTGCATCTGTGCTGTTGTCGGTGTCGGATGCTTCGTCTGCCGCGTTATCATCCGCACAATCGTCATCGTCCTTTGCGTCATCGGTAGTGCCGTAGTTTTCGGCGGTTTCGTCGACGGTGTCGTCGGTGACCTCTTCTGGGATATCTGCGCCGGATTTTTCCAAAGCTTCAGATTCCAAAGCTTCATTTTCAGAAGCTTTAGCTTCTTCAGCTTTAGCTTTTTCCGCTTCGGCCGCATCGGCCTTTTCGGCGGCCAAGGCCTGTTTTTCAAGATATCTGCGGCGAAGCTCCTCTTCACGGCGGTCGCGCTCTTCGTTTTTGAGCCGACGTTCCTCTTCGCGCATCGCGCGGCGTTCGGCGGCTATCTGTTCGCGTTCGGCTGTTGCGGCAAGCTCCACCGAATCGGCAAGCTCTTCAAAGTAACTGCGCACTTCGTTTTCGTCCTTGAGTCCGAGCTTTGCAAGCGGATTGCGGAACAGTACCTTGACGGTATTTCGAGAAAAGAGCATATGCTCGGAAAGCTGGGCGATATCGCAGCCCTCAAGCACGATGCTTTCTATCATCATGGTCTCGCGCTCAAAAAATTCCAGCTCGGTGCATTTTTCGGTTATCTGCCGGTGGAGTATATGGCGGTGTTCAAGCTTTTCGTTTGTAAAGCCCTCGCTACGCATAAGTCGGGAAACTATCCAGCCGCCTATCGGTGCAAGCAGCAGAAGAAGCAGACAGTATCCGAAGGGGTCGATATTGACCCGGTTGCTTATTGCGGTGCCGACAAGCTCGGCGCATATTACAACAGCATATCCGAATATCGCATAGAAGAGCGGATGGGCGCGGTCAAGCGAAAATACGACTATATAAAGCAGAAGACAGGCGCGTATGCAGGCGATGCCGGCGTAGAAAAGCAGAGCGAATATTGTCGTTTCCGAAAATGTGAGATTCGGAAGTCCGATAAGGAACGAAGCCGCTGCAGCGGCGGCTGTGCCGCATCCGAAGAGCATGGGAAGATGCTGGAAACGGAAAAGGAATGCGATTATAAGTGCGGCGATTATAAACCCGGCGTATGAAACATATTCAAATATTTCATAGCTGTGGGGGAGATTTGCGGATATTATCGAGCTTATCTTTGTCTGGGAAAAATAGAACACCGCGACGCATAAGAATATCGAAATATATCCGAGCGGTATGTTCTTTAAAATGGTGGAAACGCCGGCTTCGGCAAGGCTTACGGTAGGTGCGCCTTTTTTGGAATAGCCGTCGGAATGGACGGTAGCGGCGGCTATCAAGCCGACGGCGACGGCAACGACGATCATGATAACGGGCGATGCCGAAGACAGCACCCACGAGGCAAGCAGCCGTATAAGACCGCCGAGTGCCATGCCAAGGCCGATGGAGACAAGACGCTGGCCGACCTTTACCTTTAAAAGCGACGAGAACAGGGCGAGTGCGCCGAATGCATAGGCGACACCGGCGATGGAGGAAAAGGCGGTCATGGTGGAGAAATTGGCAAGCGAAAGAGCGATACCGCTTTCGGCCATGAAGATTCCGGGAAGCCATCGCAGGAGCTTGTTGTATAAAAGACCTTCGATATCAAGGAAACAAAGCAGACCGGTAAGGAGTGCAAGGGTTATCACGGCGGTGATAAGGAAGGTTTCGTTGACCGAATGGAGAAGCGTCTCATCGTTGTAAAAGTGGAGGCTTAACTTGCAGATGTACATTACCGTGTAATACCACCCGATGAATCCGCCGATACAGGCGGAGGCCTGAAGAGTGGAAGGTTTTATGTTTTTTAGCATGATATATAACGGATGCGATACCGTATAAGGTACGCGGCTCCTTTCCGAATTTCATTTTTGTATTTATATATATTACCACATTTTTACAAAGGTTTCAACCATAAAGCGTTTTGGGGCATTATAACGCCGTATTAAGAAGAATATGGCATAAAAAATATTAAAAATTCGTAAATTAATGTATTATATATACTTATTATGCGCCGTTTGTGTTATTATGTATGATAGCTGTTTGCGTATTTTCGCAATCGGGCTTATTTGTGATATGAAATTTTGCATCCATCACTGCGTAAAAGAAAGGTATGGTCGTATATATGAGCGCTGTGAACAAGCTTGTTGTCAGAGCTGCAGCCGAATCACAGGTTGGTAATGCGCGCGGTTTCAACGAGGACAACGTATATTTTAACGGCGATTTTATCACCCCCAGAACCATCAGACAGGATTTTGCGATAAAAACGGGCGAAAGCGCCGATGTCAACTGCTTTGCTGTTCTGGACGGTATGGGCCGCAACAATACCGGCTCCTTTGCCTCGCTTCAGGCGGCAAACATGCTGGACGATGTGGCCGACAGGGTCGCATTTGATACCGGACGCGATACCGATGAGATCGTGCTTGATTACATACAGGGCGCCAACGATGCGATACGCGAGCAGATAAGGGAAACGGGCGGTGTCCGCACGGCATCCACTCTGGCGCTGCTGGTTATCGAAAACGGTATAGCCCATGCCTACAACGCCGGTGACAGCCGTATATATCTTTACAGGGACAAACAGCTTATCAAGCTGTCGCGCGATCATGTTCAGGTAAAGGGCGAAAGAGCCATTGCGCTTTCCGAAGAGGGGATACGCAACGGCGGACTTACAAAATACCTCGGCATGTCGGAGGATGAGGGCGAGCTTGAGCCCTACCGCGCAAAGCCCTTCAAGGTCAAAAAGGGCGATAAGTTCCTTGTCTGCTCCGACGGTATAACCGATTACGTCAGCGAGGAGGATATCGCCGAATGTCTTTCCAAGCGAAAGGATCCATTCGGTCATACCAATGAGCTGATGAACATGGCGCTCAAGGAGGACAGCGATGACAACATCACCTGTATCGTTGCCGATGTTGTCGAGCCGGGCTTCCATCTGACCCAGAACATGATTGCGGTCGCGCTCGGATGTCTTATATTCATAGCCGGTTCGCTTGTCGGCGGACTGTTCGGCTACATAATGGGCGGCGGCATGAGCAAGGACGACACAGGCTTTGTCAATTACACCGCCAACGATTTCGGCCAGACGCAGCCGTCCACGGTCACGACCACCGCGCCGATAATAATCAGCGGGGCGGACGTTTCGGGAAGTGACGTTTCGGGGAGCGACGCAAACGATGCGTCATCGGGAACGACATCGACACTTTATCCCACAACGACCTATCCCACATCGACTACCGAGCCGATAATAGTTGAATCGATGTCGCTTAGCGTACACGATTTTACGATGAAGAAGGGCAAGACCTATAACATATCGGTTGAGATATATCCGTCCGATATACCGGCGACGGCGATAATATGGAAATCGAGCGATCCCGAAGCGGTATCGGTCGATGAGTACGGAGTGGTCACGGCGCACAAAAAGAGCAAGGGCGTCACCATCACGGCCACCGTCGGCGATCCGACCAACGGCGGATGGGAAGAAAAATGCATCGTGCGCGTAAGCTGATACAAACGGCATCCATATAAAAAGAACGGGTTTTAAAAACCCTTGAGGAGAGAATAAACTGATATGGCGATTTTCAAACGCAACAGAAATCAGCGAAAAAAGCAGATATTGCCAAAGGACGGAATTACTCCGCCGCAGGAGCAGCTTACCGATATCGAGCCGGTGCTTTCCTACACTCCGGACGGTGAAAATCAGCTTCCGCAGTCTGCCGCGCCGCAGGAGACCGATACACAGGGCGAGGTAGAAAACATCGCCGGTATCTTTGATGCGGCGGGGGAGGCACCCAAAGCGGCGGTGGAGCTTTCGCAGGAAAAGCCGGAGGTCAGAAACCGCTGGTGGAAACGCCGCGAACAGGCTATAGCATCGGTCAAAAATGCAAAGAGCGAGGAGCCCAAGGCCGATAATGACAATACCGTTCAGCCGGAGGTCGGCGCACCCATAATCCGCCCGATGCAGTCGGTTCCCGAGGAGGTCAAGGTTCCGCGCGAACGCCGTGCAAGAGCATCCTCCGAGCCGGTATCGCTTGCCTTTGCCGACCTGCGCGACCGTACCGATCTTGACCCGTACGAGATAATGGAAGCTACCGATATCTACGGTATCAAATATCCCGCCGGTTTTGAAACGGAATATGTCGATTACACCGGCAGAGCGATAGATTTTTCCGATTTTTCGCTTGTTGAGGGTCTTCGCTGGAAGCACATCGAGGGCGCGTCCGATATATCGGGTGTGGTATTCCCTGCAAGCTTCGATATCGATGATGCCGTATTCTTCGGAAGATGTCTGCGAAGCTGTGATTTTTCGGCGGTTTACGCGCTTAAATGGAAGCATATCGAGGGTGCGGAGGATATCGTCGCCATAAAATATCCGGGAACCTTCGATATCGAAAACGCCAGCTTTACAAACAGAAATATATCGGGCAGCGATTTTTCGCTTATAGGCAAGCTTACCTTTGCCGATATCGCCGATGCGGCCGATATTTCCGGCATCCGCTATCCGGCATCCTTCGACTGTGAAAATGCCGATTTTACCGGACGTGATATATCGGGCAGCGATTTTTCGCTTTGTCAGTCGCTTACATGGGATCAGATAAAGGGAGCGGCTTCGATAAAGGGTATAATCTATCCCGAAAGCTTTGATTTTTCTAAAGCCGATTTTACCGGACGCGATATATCGGGAAGTGATTTTTCGCGTGCAAAGAGCTTTGAAGCCAAAATTATCGCCGGTGCGCTTGATATAAGAAGGATAAAATATCCCGACAGCTTTGACAGCGCGCTGGCCGATTACAGAGATAAGAACATATCGGGGAGCAATTTTTCGCGTGTTGCCTCGCTTCGCTGGAGCCATATAAAGCCGGCAAGCGATATCACAAGGCTTGTCTATCCGCCCCAGTTTGATATCGACGATGCTGATTTTTCCGGCAGAGAGATCGATTATTCCGATTTCTCGCTTCTTCCCGCCTTTAATTGGGAAAGCGTGCGCCTTGCCGAAAGCCGTGAGGGTGTGCTTTATCCCTACAGCTTCGATGAGCCGATAGCCTCCGCCGAAGATGTCGAGGGCGCAATGCTTATCCATCTGCTCAAGCTTTACACAAAGGAATTCAAGGGTAAGATGGAGATTTCCCGTTTTTACGACGATATTTCCGCCCTTTATCCCGGCGTTGATGACGTAAAGGCGGCCGAGCTTATCGACGCCGCCACCGCAAAATGGGAAGAGAAGAACGGCCGCAAGGCTATCGAGCTGACCGCGCGCAGCGCGCATATCGGCGACAAGCTGTTTATGGTCAAGCTTGGCTTCAAGCTGCTTTACAAAAAGCATGGCTACGCCGCAACCGAGCGTCTGCTTCGCGAACAGCTTGGCGGAATATTCAAAAAGGACGAGCAGGAGCGATTCACAAAGCGTCTTGCCGATCTTCGCGACGGCAAATTCCTTTCCGATGAGGAATTGGAGGCTTTGGGAATAGAGCCCAAGCTCGTGGAGTTTGAACAGAATGCGTCCTCCGCCGCACAGCCCGAGCAGATACAATCTGAACAGACTCAGCCTGAACAGACTCAGCCCGAACAGACCCCGTCTGAGCAGGCACAGCCCGAGCAGGCACAGCCTGAGCAGGCACAGCCCGAGCAGACACAGTCTGAGCCGAATCCGCAGGGCGAGAGCGCAGGTCAGGTATATTCCTTTGGCCATGTTGATCTTTCGTCTATCAAGATAGACGATACACCGATGGATATTTCCGCGGCGGAATTTGTATCGTCCGAGCCGGAGCAGATGCCCGAGCTGGATAGTCAGCCGGTAAAATCCTTCACCCAGCCGCAGACACAGTCTGCACAGGAGCCGCTTGCCCAATCGGCACAGTCGGCACGACAGGCGATATCCCAGCCGGCACAGCCCTCCGCGCCGCAAAAGCCGGCCGAGGACTTTATTCCAAAGCCTGTTGATCTTGGCAAGCTTCGCCAGCAGAGAGCGGCCAAAAAGCCGGTACAGACCCAGCGCAAGGATAAGCTTAGCGATGAAGAAAAGGCTATCCGCACCGGCGTAATGGGTACGCTGCTCTACATTCATCAGAACACATCTGAGGAAGAGCTTTCCAATTCGGAGCTGTTCTCCGAATTCATGAAGATATATCCCGGTTCCGCGCCGAAGGAAGCCGCTGCAATGGCGCAGTTCGCAAGCAACACCCTTTCCGGAACCGATGCCAATATGAAGGCAAAGCTGTTTATGTTTGCATCAAAGGCAAGCCCGGCGGTCAAGCGCAAGCTGCTTGATTTTGCCCACAGCGAATATGTTTACCGCCTTTCCGAAACGGCCGATGAAGAGATATTCCGCGAATTCCTTTCCGCGCTTTGCGCTACTCTTTATGACGATTCGCCCGAATACGAATTTTCGTCCTATCTTCGTTCCAAGGATATATTGAAGGATCCGCCCCTGCGCCGCGAGCCCAGCTACAGACGCGTTGCGTTTGAAAGCAATCTGGGCAAGCCAAACCTTTACGCAAACGACAGATATCCCTATTACCGCACCCTTGAGCAGGTGGGCTTTACCCACCATAATTTCGAGGCGGTAAGAGGCAATCTGCTGATCGAGGTCAGCGACAACCGCTATTATGAGGGTATCGAAAGAATGGTCTGCCGCGAGGGTGAACCCGGTCTGCTCCAGTTTGTCATCATCGACACACAGATGGGCTATCTCTATCTTGAAAAGCGCTGTGTCGAAGAGGAATGGTGCGTGCGCTACGATGACGTATGGGATGCCGCCGAGCGCAATATGAAGGCGGTCGGTATGCGCCCGAAATATTCCTTTGCATCAAGCGAATGTTCGTCATTCCGCTATATCCAGCACAATCTCGCCTCCTATATGCTCTGTATGCCGGAGCTTATCGAGGATCTGTCGCTCGGCCGTGACCTCATAATCACCGTCCCGTGCAGAGAGATCGTGTATATCGACTTCTACGATTTTGCGGCGGTCAAGAAAATGCTGGAATTCTCCTCCCGTTACAACAGCACGCTTGTGATAAACGGCGAAGAGTTTGAGCATCCCTTCTCGCCCGATGTATTCATCTACCACGCCGAGGATAAGACCTTTGACCGCGTGAATGATGAAAACTACATCCTACTTGGCGATTCGGTTTCCAGACGTCAGGTTCTGCGTTCGGTGCTTCCGCTAAATATCGACACCATGCCCGATGAGCTGGCAAAATCGAAAACCACCGATGAGGTCGAATGCATCAACGAGGAAGAATACACCATTCAGGAAGCCGTCTATACCATTCTGCGCCTTTATTCGGAGGTAAACGGCGATACCGATTACACCATACCGCAGAACGCATTCATGGCGGTCGCGGACGAAACCTACGTTTCGTTTGATGCCGTCTATCCGCCCGTCAGAGGCAGGGAACAGCCCGACCCGATGGCGCATATCGCCGAGGCGGCACAGATGGCCGTCAAGGGCGGCAAGACGCTGTGCTGGCTGACCGTTCAGGCCATCCAGCATATCTGCGGCGATATCAAGTATGAGACCCCCACCGCGGCACATATCCGCGAAACGGTGCTTGAGCAGATATACGGCGAAAACGCCAATGCCGTATGGCTCAACTGCGCTACGGCTACCGATTTTGCAAAGCGTCTTGACGCGATCAAGCGTTTTGCGGAGGAGATGCTGGCAAACCATCATCTGACCATCCTCGATTCAAAGGTAGAGGTCGCGATGCACGTTCTGACCATGATATTCCATCAGTTCGGAAGAAGATATGCGCTCGGTCAGGTAAGGCGTCATCTTGTCAAGGCTCTGCCCGATATCAAGTTCAATTACGAGATAAACCAGAGCGCATGGCTGCCCTCTCCGGGTGAGGATGTCGACGTCGATGCGCAGTCGCTCGGTATGATGTTCCGCAGCTTCGACCGCGCAACGCAGGAGCGTATGCTTACCGCATTTGCCGACGCGATAGGCGATGTCGACCTTGCGGAGGGTAACTGGCCGCTGCTTTACTTTATCAAGTTCGTAAAATATTCCTATCTCGATCCGGTAGAGATGGTCGAAAGATACTTTGTCAAGCGTTCACGCCTCATCCCGTCCCAGACGGTGCTCAAACAGCTCTATTACAAGGATCTTAACAACGAATTCGTCAAACATTCGAGAAAGTCCACAAGGAGCTACGACGCAAAATATGACGATGCCTTTGACGAAAAGCGTACCGTTTCCACCGTGTCGGCACAGTCAGACAGCGAGTTTGACAGCGTAATGGAATTCAAGCCGGCGGTCAATTTCGATATGCCTGAAATAAAGCTCCCGACGCAGGATAAGCCGGTTCACACCTTCCAGCGTCCCGATATCCAGCTTCAGCCGGTCGAGCACGGATACCTTGAAAAGCGCCTTTCCTTTGTCATGGAGGAGATAAATCCGCAGGTCAGCAATGCGCTTCGCGAAGCGGCGCATTATGTGACCAAGGTGTTCCATGTGCCCCAGATGATGTTCAAGGCAAACGACGATGTCGAATGTGAGCTTCATTACGGAATCATCCGCTCGCGTGAGCAGATAACAACTCTGCGTTCCTTTGCGTGGACCCTTTGCGATATAGTCGAAAAGAGCAAGAAGACCATGCGCGATGTTTCCGAAAAGGATGTCGCAAGAGCGGTCGAGATAGTGGAGGACAACAACCGCATCAATTACAAGTCCAATACCTATTTCCCGGTGCTTTGTTCGATGCCGCTGGACGAGGGTATGTATATCCCGGCCTATCAGGAATACATCTTCTTTGCACAGGAGCTTCTCCCCGAAGCAAAGCTTGCAAGCCTTTTCTCGCTTCAGGATGAGCTTACGGCACTTGCCCCGTCGATGAAGATAGCCTACGACCTGCTTCGCGCCCAGCAGAGGGGCGAAATCGAGCCGCCGCGCGGCGTGCTTTACGATGCCCTTGCCGCATGGAGTGCATACAGCTTCAGCGCCTCCGACGCGTTCGAGGTCGTTCCCGGACCGCAGATGTATAATTACAACCAGATCCAAAGATAAAATTATAAAAAGCAATATAAAAACTGCCGTATCGCTTGTGCGATGCGGCAGTTGCTTTTATATATCGGATTTAATTTTGCTTGCGCTTAAAAAGCAGCTTGTCGATGCCGTTTGTAAGCAGAGTAAACAGCGGCGCGATAATCATCGTGACGGCGATGGCGATAAGCGAGAATATGAGATTATTGTCATCGAGTCCGAAATGGCGCAGTGTTATCATCGGCAGACGCTGGAGAATATAGATGCTGAAGGAGTTTACACCCAGCCAGTAAAGTATCTTGTTGTTTGCCGATATCTTCATGGAGGCAAGCACTATTGCAAGCGTAAAGGTGCATGCCATGATGATATAGAGTATCTGGTAATTGATGCCGATGTTGAAATAGGAATATGCCGCGGGCAGGCCGGCGGTAAGTATGATGCACAGCCAGAGCGAAACATGATAGCACCATTTTCTTTTTGCAAAAAGCGCGTCGATCTTATCGCGAAGGAGCGAATAGAACATACCAAGCGGATAGCAGAGCAGGGTGTTGTACCAGTAGCTTTGCTTGAATATCGCAAGTGCAACGATAAGTCCGCAGGTAAGAACGGTCGTGAAGATCGTGGCGCCCCACTTGCTTTTGCGGAAGATCGAAAATGCGAGCAGAGTAAGCAGATAGAGCGCAAGGGTGCAGAAAACGAACCAGTTGCTGTTGCCGATCGATTCCCAGCCGGTGAATGAGAACAGAGTCTTTTTAAGCGTCATCGGGATTCCAAGAGCAAGATTGAGGATAAAGAATAAAAGCACTGCAAGATCAAAATGCAGAAGTGTCTTTAAAAATCGGTTTCTGAAAAAGCCCTTGAAATAATCGCTGCGCTTTTTAACCGCTTCAAGTATGCCGTAACCGCTGTAAAAGAAGAACATGGTTACCATGAACTGGCCGATCAGCCAGAGTATCTTTGCAAAAATGCTGTCGAACATACCGCTTGTATCGAGGTATGATTTCATGTGCGAAAATACGATAATGACGGCAAAAATGCCTCTAAT
>JAGBFS010000072.1 GCA_017936365.1 Clostridia bacterium | reverse complement strand
GACAAAGTTGATGCTATTGTTATTGCCGGTCTCAAGCCGGATGTGTTTTTCTTCGCAGTCTTCCGATGCGATAACGGAATTTTCAAGCAGGTCGGCAAGTATTGTGACAAGCTCCCTTTCGCCAATGATATCTGGAATGAGAGAGGAAAAATCTTCCCGAGTAAAGAAATATGAAAATTCTCCTGCTGTCTCCTCCACTCTGCCCGTTATGTAGAGAAGCAGAGCGTCAATGGAAACAAATCCCGTTTTTTCGATGCCTTTGCCGTGCGATTCGTAATTTGTCAGAGCGTCATTTCGCTCGGCGAGCATATTTTCAAGATTTTTTGCAAGCTCGTCATTGTTGTCGGGTGAGATTTGTTCCCTGACTGCCATTGCTATTGCAGGAAGAAGCTTGTTGTCACGATGAATAACCGAGGCGAGAGAATCGTTATCACGGCGAAGAGAATCGATAACCGTGTCCTTTTGAAGCAGAGCCGATTCGAGCAGTTCGTTCTGTTTGACGAGCGCTCTTTTTATATATGATTTGTTGAGCTGATCGCGCCGCCACAGAATGAGGATAAAGAAGCAGATTATCATCAGCACAAAAAAGACCATATAGATATTTTGTATATCTTCGAGGGCGTTGATTATGAAATAGACAATTATTGAAAGAACGGAACAGACAAGAGCGATAATGCTTGAATAATCGGCAATTATATTGCCAAATCCGTTTTTAAGGCGTTTTGATTTAAAGAGAAGAAAGGTCAGAATTATCTGAAAAAAAGAGAGTCCAAGGTAAAAGAAATATTTGCTGATATTTATTTTGAGAGAAATGAAAAAGAATAAAGGAGAACAAATTGTTGCTGAGATCATAAATATTACATAGGAAAAACCAAAGCTGATTATTGAAACGGGTACGGAAGAGGACAGCTTTGTTTTGAAAGAAAGGGAGATTATCGGGATAAAGAGCAAAAGGAGCAGAGGGATATGAAATGGGTCAAGCTGATCTTTCAGTAAACATATACCAACCGTGACAAGAGCGAGCGCAGAAAAACCGATGATCTGCCTTTTTGTTATTCTCTCACTTCTCTTTGCGAGGGCGAAGATATAAACAGCGGAGAAAACAATGCCAAGATACTTTATTATCGTTGAAAGTATATCGATCATAATATCACCCCATCATTTTTATCGGAACAGGTCAGTTATTCTTTACCTTGTTTGCATAGTGATAGATAAACTCGGTTACGGTGGGAACGCCCTTTTCGGAATTTATTTTTGCCGTGTAGTGGTCGAGAAGCGCGTCAATGTCGGCTGTGCGCCAGGCTTTGTTGATGGCGTTCTGCATGGCGCGTTCAACGCTGCTGTCGGTTTTCTGATATTTTTCGCCGATGATGGTGCAGATGTTTGGTGTTTTGCCTTCGACCGCGATGAATATTGCATCGATAAGATACTGATAGCCGACAGCTTTCGGGCTGATTCCGATGGTGTCGAGAAGATTTGATATCGTTTTGGTGAACACTGTGTTTTTTTCCGAAATGCTCTGTGAAAAATCAAAATCGCTTTGAGTCGAGGGTGCGCGGTTTTGAATAACCGTGCGCATAGTCACAAGAAAATCGATGACCGATTTTGCGCTGTACCCCTCCTGATGCTTATACATAATATAATCGGCGCCGAGCTGACGGGCATATTCGTATGTAACGGCGCTCGAATTGTTTGTGGTGATAAGCACAAAGGGCGTCTTTGAAAGCCTACGGCGTCGCATATCCTCAAGGAGTTGGAGTCCGCTTCCGCTGCCGAAATGCAGTTCGAGATCGAGAATGAGCGCATCGGGCTGACAGGTGCAGATGTATTCGAGCGCTTTTGACGTGTTGTTTGTTGCGCCGACAACTGTGAGCTTATCGACCGTTTCGGCATATTCTATAAGCTGTGCGCAGGCGGCACAGTCGTCCTCAACTATTACGACGGCAAGGGGTTTATCCAAAGCGGTGATCCTCCTGTAGCATTTTCTATAAAATAATTATATAAACTTTTCCAACGAAAAGCAACAAAAAATAACATCAGATAGCAATATATATACTTAATAAAAAGGTTTAGAATTCTTACAAAAAAGAAGTAAAAAAATATTTGAGGAATTGTGGATGAAAGTCAGTGGATGGCTGAAAGAAGTGCCTCCTGATTTAAGGGGGCGCTTTTCGGCTTTTCAGGGGGTGAAAATAACAAAATCTGTCTGCAGCCGCAATAAAAAACAAAATTTTATCAAAAATAAAAAGGAGTATATTTTATGTTCAGAATAATATGGTACAGAAATTCGTTTTTAGCATCAATAGTAAGTATATTAGGTTGTCTGGCTGTAGTTTTTGGCCTTTTTATAATGAGGACATCTTCTGCAGCTGAAGGCAACGGCAAAGCAATAATTCTTATAATTGTTGGATTTGTTTTTATTGTTATCGGTTACATCATCAGCGCAGCCAAGGAAGAAGGCAACAGAGCAGCGTATGAAATAAGCCGAAGCACGGCATATTCAAAAATTGCTGATGAGTGCAGAAGAAAGAATGATATTAACGGTGAAATCGATGCACTCAAAAAGGCTCTTTCCGTATCGAATGATTCATGTATGACATGGGTAAGACTTGGAGAGACATACGTCAGAGCAGGCAATAACGAAAATGCACTTAAATGCTTTAAAAAGGCGATAACCATCAATGCAGAGTATGCTCAGGCTTATATGTGTGCAGGCGATGTTTATTCCGCGCTCAATCAGTATGAAGAGGCTCTTCCCTATATGACAAAAGCGGTAGCTCTTATGGGCACGACCAATCCGAAATATCATGTACTTCTTGCAAACGCAGCGTTTGTTGCAGGTAAGGCTGGCGATACCGAAAAGATGGAACAATTTTTAAACATGACAGAGGAAATAGGATATGAGGAAGAAGCCGAAGAGGTAAGACAAAAACTTGCGGCCGAGGGGCATATCGAGAAAAGCGCTGATGAGAGTGCTGAAATAAGTGCAGAGGATAATTTAAATGAGTGATAATATAGATTTAGAAAAAGCGGCGTTAAAACGCTTTAAAGAGATACTTGGTGACAAAACTCAGCGATCAAAATTCCTTGTTTGGAACGATTTCTTTTCAGACAAAGAGTATTCAGCAATCATAAAAAGTGAGGAGTTTATGTCAAAGATATGCTCCATACTTTCAAAGCCTTATCTTACATTTGAATGTGCGCAGATACTTTCAGAAAGGTTTCCGGGATCAAAAGAGGTTTACGATAAGGATGCGGGCGGATATTATATTGATTTCAGCCCCAATGAAACTGAAGCAAAAAAGAAAAAAAGTAAAATCAATAAAGCAAAAAATACGCTGCCCAGATTTTCGGGAAGATTTATTGGACTGTTTGTGCTTTTGGTAATTGTTTGCCTGGTACAGATGGTAGATTATACGAAAGATGATCGCAAGCCAAAGAACAGTACGATATCATCGACATACAACACCACAGCCCATAGTTATAACTCCGATTATAACGATTACCTAACAAGACCTTCAGGCAGCGAAACGACACAAAATACACCATCCTATTATGGTATTCTTTTTGATTCGCCTTATGAAGAGGTACGGGCAATACTTGATAAGTCTGCCGGTAAAAATATTGAAGAAATGACCTTTGATGAAGAAGACCTGTATAAGCTCGGAGAAGGCTCGTGGCTCTTTATAACCGATGATGATCAGGTGGGTTATCTGACTTTGGATGAAGACAAAAATTTTGAACTCAATATAACAGAAACGGTCAAGGCCAAGGGTAAAGCCAAGGTGATATATCCGGAAAAGGGCACGAGCACAATATTTGAGTTTAGTGCGAAAGGAGAAAAATATTACCTGGGAGTAGGAATTGACAAATACGGTATATTCACAGGTGCGTTTTTAATGCCGGATGATAACGGAATTGTTGCGACAAAGCTTTTGGAAGAATACTTATATTAATCAAAAAGATCCGACCCCGTTTTTTGCGGGATCGGATCTGATTTTTTATGCAATTATCAGAGAACAACGAGAATGTCGTTGTCTTCCTTAAGGTCGGCAGCCTTTATCTCGTTGCCGGCAAGTTCGTTGCCGTTAAGATAGCATTTCTTAACGCCGCTCTGCGAGCCGTTGGGGTTGACGATGGAGATGTGGAGCTTCTTTCCTCTGAAGACCTTGTCGATCTCAAGCTTATCCCATGCCGAAGGAATGGAAGGATCGATGACAAGAGAATCAGCAGTCGGGCGCATACCAAGGATACCCTCGACGCAGCCGACCATGACGGTGGAAGCTGTACCGGTGAGCCAATGGACGTTTGCTCTGCCCTCGAAGGGAGATTCAACACTTTCGGTAAACTGACCGTGTGCATACGGCTCAAGAACTCTTATCTCGGCCTTATCATTCATGCAGGCGGGGTTTGCTTCGCAATAGTATTCGTAAGCGCGGTCGCCGTGACCCATAAGAGCTTCGGCAAGAACGATCCAGCCCTGCGGCTGAGAGAAGATACCGCCGTTTTCCTTGGTCGAACCGTTAAAGAGGATCATGAGAGAACCATCAAAGGGATGATCCTTGTAGGACGGGGTAAGGAGTCTTGCACCGTACGGAGTGTTGAGGAGTCTGTAAACGCTGTCGAGTGCGAGCTCGGACTGTTCTTTGCTTGCGACACCGCTGATAACAGCCCAGGACTGCGGATTGAGCCACATATTTGCTTCGGGATCACGCTTGGAACCAACGACTACGCCGTTGTCGCGGATACCTCTGATGAAGCGGTCATCCTCCCAGCAGTACTTCTGGATGGTATCAAAGAGATTGGAAGCCTTGCCGTCAAGGTAGCCTGCATACTGTGCATCGCCCTTGAGCTCGGCATAATCCTTGAGTATATTGAGTGCAAGATAGAGCTGCATTGCAACGAAGGTGCTTTCACCATTCTCGCCCATTCTCAGACAGTCGTTCCAGTCGGCGTGCAGACCGGCAGGCATATCGTGTGCCGCAAGGTGGTCAAAGCTGAACTGGACAGCTCTCTTAAGGTGATTATAAACGGTGCCTTCGTCCTTGTTTGCATAAGGAATAACCTCATCAAGGAAGGCAATATCGCCGGTTTCAGCGATATATTTCTTTACAGTCGGGAATAACCACAGTGCATCGTCCGCTCTGTAATGCGGATGACCGGTTTCTCTGACATAGGAATCATCATCGGGAGTATCCTCATGTCCGGGATTGTGGGTGTATTTTACGAGCGGAAGTCCGCCGCCGTTGTCAACCTGTGCGGAAAGCATGAAGACAAGCTGCTTCTTTGCCATTTCGGGATCGAGGTGGATAATACCCTGGATATCCTGAACGGTATCTCTGTAACCGAAGCCGTTTCTCTGACCGCAGTAAGAGAATGAAGCGGCTCTTGACCAGACAAATGTGGTGAAGCACTGGAATGCGTTCCATGTGTTGACCATGGCATCGAAATTCTCGTCCGGAGTCTTTACCTTGAAGCGCTCCAGCTTGCCGTGCCAATAGGACTTGAGTTCGGAAATCTCGCCTTCAACCTGACCAGCAACGTCATTTGCGTAGGTCTGCATGATCTCATCGGCCTCTTCGGGGTCCTTCTGACCAAGGAGGAAGACGATATCGCGGCTCTCGCCGGGAGCAAGCTCGATTACGGTATGAAGAGCACCGCAGGGGTTGGAGTTGTAGTTGAGGATGTTGCCGCAGCGGCCATTCTGAACAGCGGCGGGTTTTGCGTAGCCGTTGTACATGCCAAGGAAGGAATTCTTATCGCCTTCGTAGCTGACAACATCAGAACCGACAAGACCGATGAAACGGCCGGCACGCTTGTTGCCGTTGAACTCCTCGCGGCAGTTCTCGTTTATGGTCATGGATATGCGGTTGTTTTCATAGTATGTTCTTGTTATGAACTGGGTATACTGCAGGTTGACCTGATCCTGCTCATAGTTATTATCTGTTGTGAACTCGGCATAGCTGAAAACAGAAAGCTTTCTTGCGCTGGTGCCCTTGTTTTCAAGATGGAGGTTCCAGACCTCATAGGTCTTATCCTTCGGGACATAATAAAGCGCGTCGGAAGCTATGTCGCGATAGAGTGCGCTGATCTTTGTATATGCGGTACCGTGACGGCATTCACTCTTGTATGTATCAAGCGGCTTGCCAACAGGCTGCCATGATGCCGACCAGAAATCGCCGTCAGCATCATCACGGATGTATATGTATCTTCCGGGATCGTCGTTGTCGTTGAAGCGATAGCGAAGGATACGACCCTTTGCGCCGCTCTTTACGAAGCTGTATCCACCGGCGTTATTGGAGATGATTGCGCCGTATTCCGGTGAACCAAGATAGTTTGCCCATGGTGCCGGGGTTGCAGGATTTGTAATACAATATTCCCTGTTCTGTTCATCAAAATAACCGAATTTCATTGTTCACATTCCTTTCCTGATAGAGAGGTCGCTTTATAAGCGGATACATAATCAATGATACAGTCAAAAAGTAAATTTGTCAATATTTTGGAGGCCTGATAGACCTATTTTTGATAAATGTAACAAAGTTTAATAATGTCAGATAATTAATATGGGTTTAGAAGATGTGGGTTTGAGGCAGTATATGGCGACTGGCTATTGAGAAATCGGCTAAAAACAAATATAATTATTAATAGAAAGAAATTACCGTGAGGTGAATTTTCGTGGCAATAAAGAATATTATTTTTGATATCGGAAATGTGCTTGTCGACTTCAGATGGAAGCAGTATATGATAGATCTGGGCTTTTCGGATAAGGCTGTTGAGGATTTAGGCAAAGGGATGGTTCTTGACCCCCTATGGGTCGAACTGGATCGCGGCGAACAGGAAGAAGCACAGATAATAGATCAGTTCCGCGCACGTCTGCCGGAGTATACCGATGAGATAGATCTATATTGGAAAGAGCCCACCGATATGATATCAATGAGACCGGGCTCTGATGAATGGGTAAAGGGTTATAAGGATCGCGGCTTTAATATCTATCTGCTTTCTAATTATCCGAAGGGGCTTTTTGCCTGTCACGAAAAGAAATTTCTTTTCCTCCCCTATGTTGACGGAAAAGTGGTTTCTTACGAGGTTAAAAAGACAAAACCGGAGCGCGAAATATACGAAGCTCTGATATCAAAATATGATCTTGTCCCGCAGGAGTGCGTGTTTATCGACGATGTGGAGAAGAATGTAAACGGCGCAAAAGCGATTGGAATCCATGGCGTTGTTTATGTAACGAGAGAACAGGTTATAGAGGATGTCGAGCAGATAATCACTGAATGTAAATAGACTGCAGGAGTATAATAAAAGCAGCGCAGATCTGATATTTTATATATCAAATCCGCGCTGTGTTTTTATTTGTTTATCTTTACAAATGCGGTAGATGGCGAATATTCGATAATACCGGCATCGCCAAGTGATGCGCCGCTGTAAATATTGCTGTTCATTGTAACATGTTCATCCTGTGGTGTGCCGCGCATTGTAAATATGAATGTAAGCTCGGTGGGAGCGGTCTTGCCCTCGGGTGCGATATAACAGTAACGAAGTACTCCGAAATTTGAATCTTCGACTATGGTGAGGCCCTCCGGCATATCGGGACAGGAGTTAAAATCAAAGAGAACGGGATTATAATCTATTGTACCGACAACGGAAGAAAGATTCTGCCAATCGCCGATTTGTACCCAAAGCATAAGCTGATCGCCGGAAGAAAAATTCATTACATCGGTTCGCGGTTGGTTTGCTGTTTTTTCTTCTGAAGAAGTGATTGCCGGTGCGGTTCCGTTTTTGACAAGGGCGTCAAGAGCCAAAAGGTCACCGGCGCCGATCAGTCCGTCTGCATCGAAATCGGCACAGTTGTATGCCGGTTTTGTCGGAGCGGCAGGAGAACAAAGAACGGCAGATATAGCGTTTTCAACATCCGAAGAGCTGAGGGTACGGTCGTTGTCAACGTCACCGTTCGCCGGTGTGCGCGCGGATGAATTTTCGGTATTTTCAATATTGAAATGAGCAAAAATGGCTTTTGCTTCGGCCTTGGCTATCTGTTTTATCTTATCGTCATTTGTGATAAAGTCACGGTCAAGCTCGTTTAAGAATGCGTGCTCGACAAGAAGCGCAGGTATACCAAGATGGTCGGACATACGCAGAACAGCATAATAGTCGTAGAGGCGACCGCGTTCGTCACAGAAACCGGCTTGCGACATACGGTAAAAAACACCGCGCTGCCGCATACCGATATTGCCAAGCTCGGCAAGCATCGATTCAGCAAGAGCGTGTGAGCTTTTTGCACTCTGCGAACCTCTTCCGCTTACATATATTTCAGCGCCGCTGTAGTTTTTGTAGTTTGCATTATTATGGAGAGAAATATAAAGATCGGCATTGCGCTTTTCGGCAAGTGCGACCCGGTCGTCAAGACTCATTGTTTCTTTGTCCGAAAGCTCGCTTCTGGTTATATATACCTTTATCCCCTTCTGCTCAAGCTGTATTGCAAGCTGGTTGGCGATTTTGAGGTTTACGTCTTTTTCGATTATACTGCCGTCGGCTGATACCGCGCCGGGATCAGCGCCGCCATGCCCCGGGTCTATCATTACAATATTTATACCGTCATCCTCCCGCATAGCGGAGATGCTTTCGCCGGGAGCGGAAAACATACCCAAAACAGAACCCTTTACCATCGTAAAGATTTCGCCGACCTGTTGAGGAAATAAAAAATAAACGCCGGTGCATACGACAATAATTATTAATAAGAAGATAAAAAGCTTTTTCATCACTATCATTCAATCGTAATATTATACTCATTTATTATATAACATAAATATGCGAAAAATGTGGATTAATTTGAAATTTTGTATTCTCAATTACTATAATCCGTGTTATAATCAGAATGAGTTATATAAAGAAGGCATAGGCTTGAAATAATGATAGCTTCCGGCCGCAGCTTTTCGGAAATAAACGGGGCAATATGTTATTGACCGCGATGCGCTTTCCGTGATGCTTTTCAGCCTTCTTAAAGAAAGGAATGGTCACAAAGTGAAAAAGTTTTTCAAGGAATTCAAGGAATTCGCGCTCAAAGGCAATGTAATGGATCTGGCTGTTGCTGTTATCATCGGTGCAGCGTTCCAGGGCATCATCAATTCGGTTGTCAAAGATCTTATTATGCCGGTCATCAACTGGATATTCGGTGGTATTGATTTTTCCAACAATTACATTGTTCTTGCAGACAAAACCAAGATCGTTACAGAGGCTGTTCCTGCTGTAGTAAGCGGAACCGATGTTATATCGGAAGCCGTTCCTGCCGTCAGAGTTGGCGATCTTACAACCCTTGCCGCACTTGAAGAAAACGGTATCGGTGTTTTCAAGTACGGTTCCTTTATTACAGCGGTTATCAACTTTGTTCTTATGGCACTCGTTATATTCCTGCTTATCAAGGGAATCAATAAGCTTACAAGCCTTCGCAAAAAGGAAGTAGAGGAAGATCCCGCTCCCACAACAAAGATCTGCCCCTTCTGCAAGAGCGAAATCGATATCGAAGCAACACGCTGCCCCCATTGCACAAGCGAGCAGCCCGCAGAAGAGAAATAACAATTGGTGTATAAGAATAACAAATCGGAGGCTGTTTATCTGCTGCCGACCCGAAAAAGCGCAATAATATTTATAATTGTCGTTCCGCTGGCGTTAGCCGGCGGATTGGCTTTCTTCCCCCTGTTTGATATGATAACAAAACCTATGCCGTTTAATTGCTTTATGGCGGATGTGCTTCGCATTAACTGTCCATTGTGCGGCGGTACACGCTGTGTGCGGGCTTTGCTGGAGCTTGATATTGCACAGGCTTTCTATTATAATCCGCTGGTTGTAGCGGCAATACCTGTATGCATATTTGTTTATATATGGGTGTTCGTTCGCGGGTTGAAACGCGACTACCGTCCCACCCTTGGGATATGCAACTGGCATATATGGGCGTTTTTTATCATAGTTTTCGGATTTTTTATATTAAGGAATCTTCCGGTATACAGGGGTATTCTATATTGATATTTTTAAAGGATGTGCAGACCGATGAGCAAGAATTCTAAAAATAAAAAGCGTAAAAAGCCGGAACATATAGTCAAGAAGGCTGAAAAGAAAAAGAGTACCAAAGAAAAGATTTTCGCGTTTTTGAATGAGTACATCTGGATAATAACAATGGTCTTATTTGTCCTTGTTGTCTGGCTGATAATTTTTAGTGCGACAAGCTGCGGCGATTCATGCGACAGCCGTTATGCAAGCTGTACCGCATCTTGCGAATCTCTTACCGAAAGCTGTTCGGGTGAAGATGAGAATATCGTCAAAGCCGAAGATAACGAGCAGCTTCTTCCCCCTGCGCCGGGTGAGGAATATGTTGTAATGCAGACCAACATGGGAACCATCAGAATCAGACTCTTCCCCGAAGAAG
>JAGBFS010000003.1 GCA_017936365.1 Clostridia bacterium | reverse complement strand
GAAAATTTCAGTTTTATGTAGAATTTATTCATTTGCATTATTTATAAAAAACAGAGTGGCAGGGTGGAATAGCCTTGCCGCTCTGTTTTTTGAGTTCTTTGTCTACGATTTGATATAAACAACAAATCCGAACCCGGCACCAATCGGCATCAGGTTCGGATTTGCTTGTTGTGGTGGACACAAGGGGACTCGAACCCATGACCTCCCGCGTGTGAAGCGGGCGCTCTAACCAGCTGAGCTATGCGTCCATAATATTTATTTTGCTATATGATTATAGCATAACCGCACAATGGTGTCAACAAATATTGTTGCCTCGGTTTGGCTCAAATGACACATAGGAACGTTTTTACAATATCTTTATCATTCATACTGCATTGACATTTTATATCGCATCTGTATAATTAATCTTGCTTACAAACAATAAACAAAGGGGAACGCGTTTATGAGAAAAATCGGACTTGTCGGCGGTCTTGGACCGGCTTCTACCGTTGAATATTATATGGGACTTAATGAGCTTTTCCTTAATGATCCAAGCATAACGGGCTATCCGGAAATTGTCATCGACAGCGTAGATATGCTCCGATATACAGATGCGCTCATTTCCAAGGATTACGATACTGTGGCCGAATACCTTTTGGAAAACCTTTGCAATCTCAAAGCCGCTGGCGCACAGATCGCCGCGATAACCGCAAACACCGAACATATCGTATGGGACAGAATCTGCGGCCGCCTGTCGCTTCCGACGATAAGCGTGGTGGACGCCGTAACGGAGGAGATACGCAAAAATCAGTACAAAAAGGTTCTTGTGCTGGCTACCGAATGGACATTATCCAGCGGACTTTTTGAAAAGCCTATATCGCAGACGGGTGCCATCCCCGTTATCCCCTCCTGCGCGGATCAAAAAATCATCGGTTCTCTGATATATCCTAATCTTGAAAACGGAATCGTGCTTTCGGAAGATAAGGCAAAAATGATAGCGCTGATCAAAAAGTACATTGCCTCCGAACACCCCGATTCGATACTGCTTGGCTGCACCGAGCTTCCCTTGATGATAAAAGAGGACGATATCGAGCTACCGCTTATAAATTCGACACAGGTGCATATCAAAAAAATATTCCAAGAATCAATATCATAAGATACTTAATATAAAATGGCAATCCCCGGGAAGATCATTCCCGGGGATTTTCTATATCAGCATAGAATTTGATTTATCAGCCGATCTGAACGCCTGTCTGCATGATATCGTCAAGGAAGATAACCTTGCAGTTGCCTTCGCCGTCCTCACCGGCAAGAAGCATTCCGTTGCTCTCGACTCCGGCGAACTTGGCCGGCTTGAGATTTGCAACGACTATCAGCTTTTTGCCGACAAGCTCTTCCGGCTTGTAAAGCCCCTTTATGCTGCTGACGATGGTGCGCTGACCGATACCATCGTTAAGCGTTATCTTAAGGCAGCTGCGGGATTTTTTAATTTCCTCGCAGGCGATAACCTCGCATATGCGAAGATCCAGCTTCTGGAAATCTTCGATCTCGATCCGCTCTTTGAAGGGCTTTGCTTCAAACTTTGTTTCCGGCTCCTGCTCTTCTTCGGCTTCCTGCTTTGCGGCAGCCTCTGTAAGATATGCTGCGGCCTTCTCTTCATCAAAATCAAGAAGAGAGATATAGGAATTCTTGTCGATAGCGGTAAGGAAGAGGTAAAGTCTGGGGCCTGCATCCTTGCCGAACATGACGTTATAAAGCACCTTGAAGCACTCCGACTGACGCGCGACATTTTCCTTCTTTGTACAGTTGGGATCATTGATCACCGAATAGAGGAACTGCTGAACATCGGTCTGGGTAAATCCGTCAGTATTTTTGATGTAATCGCAAAGGCTGCGGATCATGCTCTTCTTCTCATCATCAAGCGTTGCATAATATGCATAATTAGGTGCATCGAGAAGCTTGTATATCTTATCCGGCTGGTATACGTTGAGCCAATGCTTGACACGCTCAAGGCGGCTTTCACCATCGGCATCAAAATCAACGCCAACCTTTGCAAGCAGCTCTTTGACCGCCTCCGGCTTGAAATCGACGACCGGTGCAACACCGGCAAGAACACCGAAGGCTGCCGACGGACGGCTTCTGTCGCTCATAAGGCAGAGATCAAAGGTGGTTTCCTCACCCTCGGAAAGCTCGTGATTATAATATTTTACAAGCTGCTTGTCAAACTCGCTGTAATGGCGGATTATTGTATCGCCGAACTCGAATGCGAACGGATCGGCAGGAACATATTTTGCAAACAGCCAGCGAACCATTTCCGGCTCATAGACCTTCATGATATTTTCCGGGGTGATGTTGTTGCCGGTGGAGGAATGCATGCTTCCGCAGCCCTTTATTTCCAGCCAGCCGTATCCCCTGAAAACAGGTGCGGGATAATCAAATATCTTCTTTGCAACGTCGGTCGCTACGACAAAGCTTCCGCTTGCAGCAGCATGGTCGATTCCGCCCGGCTCAAAGACGACGCCCTCTTCCTGCCAGCGCATCGGCCAGTCAACCTTCCACGCAAGCTTGACGCGGGTGTATTCGTTAAGATTTACCGTTTCCTCTTTACCACACTCGGTGCATTTATATGTGATGCTTTCGCAGTCATCGCTTATTCCGGTAACTACGGTCGTATCCTTGCCGCATGCCGAACAGTAAACATTTACGGGATAATAATTTTCGCGCTCCTCATCGGATGCTTCCTGAGTCTTGAAGCTCTGGATAATATCATAAAGCTCCTTGCGGTTTTTAAGAGCAAAAATTATCTTCTTTGAATATCTTCCGGACTTGTACTCTTTGTTCTGATATATTATTTCAGCATCGATGCCAAGCTTTTTGAGCGATGCTTCAAATTCCTTTTCAAAATGCTCGGCATAGGAGCCTTCGGTGCCGAAAGGATCGGGAATCTCGGAATAGGGCATGCCGATATACTTTTCAAAATCGGGCGCGATTTTTGCAACATTAGAAGGAATCTTTCTAAGGCGGTCAAAATCGTCCCAGGAAAAGATAAGGCGGCTCTTTTTACCCAATCTTTTAAGTGCTTCGGAAACAAAATAGCTTGTTGCCACATCTCTGAAGTTGCCGATATGTACGCTGCCCGACGGGCTGATACCCGCGGCACAGGTATAAATCTCTCTATCCGGCTCACGTGCGATTATCTCTCTCGCGATTTCTTCTGACCAATGCACGAATGATCATTCCTTTCATTTTAAAAACGTCATGATAGTATAACATATTTTTATACAAAAATCAACTTAATGCAGGAGATTAATTAAATTGACATTTCAATACGCCGATTATATAATCGAATTATAAAATAACCGTGAGGTGGTTTATATGAAAATATTCAAAAATGCGCTGATCTCTGCTGTCATCTGCGCCCTGCTCGCCTGCATGCTGTCCGGATGCAATACAGGCGGTACCGATACGCCGTCCACCGCTCCGGTACAGGGTTCACAATCGACAACTTCGCCACAGGCCACACAGTCCACCGCTCCGACGCAGGACACACAGCCCGCAGCAGACCTTATTATTGAATCCTACACCCTCGAAAAGGATTACACCGACGAGGTCGGCAACAGTTATAAAATCAGCTATCACATACCCAAAATCAACATATCCTCACCCGATGCCGACAGGATAAATTCTCTGATAGACAAAAGCCTTGCGTCAACCGCCGCGGCTGAATTGGAATGCATGAATATGGGCGCTTCGATCTTTGTTTTCGATATCGGATACCGCTATTATATCAACGGCGATATTCTCTCCCTGTTTGTTTACCAGCTCAGCGATGTCGAAATCCATATCTATGAAGCTTACAACATCAATATCGTTACCGGAGCCGAGGTCAATCCGACCGAGCTTCTCAATACCGTCGGCATATCGCCCGACCAGTTTATCCAGAACGCAAAATCGATTCTCGGACGGAATTATGACAGCGATATTCCCGAAGATATGAAGGATGAATTTTATCACACCCAGTATGCAAACACGGTTTCCGACAGCAATGTAAATTTGAATATGCCTATGTATCTGAATGAAAAGGGCGAATTATGCTTTGTCGGCGCGGTCTATTCATTAGCCGGTGCAGATTATTATTACCACGTTTTCAACCTTGCCGACGGCAGCGAAATAAAACCTGCCGCCTGAACATTTTAAATCAAGGCGGCGGGAATCATCCTGCCGCCTTATTTCATCTTTTCAAGGAGCTGCTTTTTATGAACGCAAATATAAAGGTTTCCGCAGATAATATCATTTCACCTATCGACCGCCGTCTGTTCAGCTCATTTATCGAGCACATGGGACGCGCCGTATATACGGGAATATATGAGCCCGATCATCCGACTGCCGACGAAAACGGATTTCGCCGTGATGTCATCGAGCTTATCAAGCCGCTCGGCATCTCTCATATTAGATATCCCGGAGGAAATTTTGTTTCCGGCTATCGCTGGGAGGACGGAATCGGTGATAAAAGCAGCCGTCCGATACGGCGCGAGCTGGCATGGAGCGCCATTGAGCCGAACGAGGTCGGCACAAATGAGTTTATTGATTTTTGCCGCACTGCCGATGCGGAGCCGATATTTGCCGTCAACCTCGGCACAAGAGGACCGCAGGAGGCCGCCGATCTTTTGGAATACTGCAACGTTGATTCGGGAACATATTTAAGCGATCTGCGGCGCTCTCACGGTTGGGAATCACCGCACAATATAAAGCTGTGGTGTCTTGGCAACGAAATGGACGGCCCGTGGCAGATATGCGCAAAAACCGCCGATGAATACGGACGCATAGCCTGCGAAACGGCAAAGATGATGAAGATGATGGATCCTGCCATACAGCTTGTTGCCTGCGGAAGCTCCAACCGCACTATGCCCACATTCGGCCAATGGGAAAGAACCGTCCTTGACCATTGCGGCCGGTACATCGATTATCTTTCACTCCATCAATACTACCGTAATGATGACGGCGATCTCCCCTCTTTTCTGTCCCTGAGCCGTGACATGGACGGCTTTATACGCGAGGTTGCCGATATATGCCGCGAATATAAAGAGAAAAATAATCTGCAGCGTGACATATATCTTTCGTTCGACGAATGGAACGTATGGTATCATTATCAGAACGAATGTAAAGAGCAGCCGCCCGAATGGACGGTCGGACGGCCGATAGAGGAAGAGGCTTACACATTTGCCGACGCTCTGCTTGTCGGCGGTATGCTTACCACATTGATAAACAACGCCGACACGGTAAAAATCGCCTGTCTTGCACAGCTTGTCAATGTTATCGCCCCGATAATGACCCAGCCCGGCGGCAAAGCGTGGGCACAGACCATATACTATCCTTTCATGCTGACATCTCAGAACGGTCGAGGCACCGCGCTTAAATGCGATATCGATTGCCCCAAATATAACTGTGCAGTCGGGAGCAATGTACCATACCTTGACTGCGCCGCCGTTTTGTCGGAGGATAAGCTTGGCGTGACATTTTTTATTGTCAATAAGAGCCTCACCGAAAATATTACCTGCCGAATCGAGGCCGAAGGCTTTTGTGCCGACGGCGCAGATCAGACCACTCTGACCGCACTCTCGCCCGACAGCATAAGCACGGTCGATCACGATGCCGTCATAAAGACCGAATACCATTATTCAGCCGACGATAAGGGTGCATTTTCTGTAAATCTTCCGCCCTTATCCTGGAGCATGATCCGTATAGACAAAAATTAAGCATAACCACCCGCAAGACGGATAGTTATGCTTATCGATCAGCCGCAATCCCATGTGTACATGACCTTTGAAAAATCAAGATTCTTAAGGTCATCGGGTTTTATGAAGAAGTTGCCTACACCGCTGTCACCCCAGAGTATCTCATATTCTTCGCCTCCGGCACAATTGGAGTCCATCTGGAAAAGAAGTACATAATCCTCAAAATCGGTCATGTATTCTCTTGGGTCGCTCTGGGTAAAAAATGCGTAACCGAACAGCCAGTTGCCAACATTATCATCCGACGAAGCATCAAAAGCATCTTCGGGGAGCAGGTCAAAGGCACTCTCGTCCTCGGACAGCTTTATACCTAAAGATTCAGCCGCCTTGTAAAGGAATTTTTCGTACATAAAATCTGCATTTCCGACCACAGCCTCTGTTTTTTCAACATCCACCGCGATCTCGCAGTTAAGCGGGAACAGAAATTCGTCATATTCATCCGACGGATTGACGCTTGTGGAAATGCCGAGCGCCAGAACATCCTGTGCCGTTACGCCATCATCGATTTTTTCATGATACACAACACGGAAGGTATCATTGCTGATATAGTTGTTGAAGTCCATACCGTACAGATCGCCGGCGGATATAAAAAACTGAAGCATGCCGGTCGAGGGCAGCGGTTCACAATCCTTTATATCAGAGAGGTTTATCTGCGCCAGCATAATAAGCTTTTCACCATTTGAGGCCGTCGGATAGTCAAGCTTCATGTCCCAATAAGGAACGCCGCCGAATTTAGTGTCAAAAATCCCCGGCTTGCGGCTTTTTACCAAAGTCAGTCTGTATGCGGACTTTCTGCTCAGCTCTTTGATCTTCTGAACTACCTTTATTGCCTGACTTTCAGTAAGCTTTTGGGGTTCATCGTCATATCGCTCATCCGTCTTGTTTTTCCTGAACAAATCAAAAAATCCCATATATTAATCCTCCCCGCAAACTATTCTTCATCCGGTACAAATTCAAAAAGATCACCCGGCTGGCAAGCCAGCGCATCGCATATCGCATTCATTGTCTCAAACCGGATACCTATCATCTTCCCCGTTTTCAGATTTGAAAGATTCACATTTGTCATTCCTATCTTCTCCGCAAGCTCACCCAGCGATATCTTGCGGTCGGCCATCATACGGTCAAGTCTTAATATAATTGCCATAGTCCAATCCCCTTAAGCTATTGAATCCATATTTTCCTGAAGCTCATAGCCATATTTGAATATTTCGGATATAAGTCCTGCTACAACACCAAAAGCCATAATGCCAAGATTTATCGAATCCAGCCGGAATACGCCATATGCCGCATTTGAATCAAAGAAACCAAAGATCATTGCTGCTGCCTCGGGCACAACACTTGCCAGTATAAGCATAAAAGCCATGACGCGGAGCCTTTTTATGATCTTCTCCGAAAAAGGCCTGCCGGTACGGTGTACCTCTTTCAGAACCAGGCTGAATACAAATATTGCTGCCGCAAGAAAAACAAAGAATACCACGTCGGAAAGTATAAGTCCCGGTGCTGTGCCTTTGTAATTCTCCCCGGCAATCTTTGAAGCATCCGCTGCCGATATAAACGTAAGTAATTTTGCAAATGCGACGATTGCCACACCGACGGTCATGATATAGGTACAAAGAGTATCGAAATAAAGTCTTTTCTGCAAACTGTTCTGTGCGTTTTCCATTTTTAGCCCTCCAATTAAACTATCACTTTAAAAATTTAAATTTTAACCGGTTGACTGTACTATACCACGCGCAGAATCGTTTGTCAACACATTTTTAAAGAATTACTTTAATTTTTTACACATTTGATTTTAATTATTAAATCCTACATATCATTTCACAGCACAATACTTTACAACGGCCGTTAAGAAAAAGACGTAATGACATGACAAACCGCGCTATACTGTTTAGTATAACGCGGCATTAAAATTTTGCCAATAGTTTATTTATTCAAACCTTACAGCTATAGATATCAGATAAGCTCAAGGAATCTGAGCGAACCGGGCTCCATGCGTACGGGGAATGAATATTCGTACGGTTCTTCGATAATCGTTGTAGCATCGCTCTTCATCGCAGGACGTGCCAGCGGCAGGAAATCGGTGAAGGTCTCCCCCGTTTCGATGTCGCGCAGACCGCGGCACTCACCTCTTACCACAACACGGCAGGTGTCGATCATCGGGTGGTAGGATTGGATGGCAAAAACTTCGTTGTCATGGGAGAAGAGATTGTATTTCGGTGTGCAGTCAAGATACACGCGCTGTCCCATGCTCAGGTGCTTATTTATGCCGCGTATGACCTCGCAGGGCAGCTTGTAGAGATCAGCATAATTCTCGGGCACGTTTAGAATGAAAAGACGCCCCTTTGCGTAATTATCCTCGGTCATTATCGGGAAATTCTGCTCCCCTGCAAGGAGGGTTATATCGCTGTTTGTCGCATTGTTTTTATAGCTCAATATCTCAAAGAGTACCTTTTCCCTGCCCTTTGCAAAGTGCATATCTGTATAATTTGAATGGGTCAGCATATATTCGTCGCCAAGAACATGACGTCCCGTCAGACGAACCGAGGTCATATCCTTTATGCCCTTGTCGTAAACGGCACGCAGGAATCCGACCGTTATAATGGCATTTCCGCCGCCGCGCACATATTTTTCAAGCTTTTCCACAGCATCTTCGGCGTGTGCGGTCGACTGTGTAAAGAGCACGGTCGGAGCGTCCGCACGAAATTCTGGCGTGGGCTCGATGGGGATGCCGCACATTCCAAGATAGTTGTAAAGCTGATCCTCGCCGTCACCGTTGTAGGGTTCCCACGCCGAAAGCCCCACAGGGCTGCCGGCCTTTCCAAGGAAGGCATCGATGCGTCGAAGCTCCACGCCAAGAGGCGGCACAAGCACCGAATCAACAAGCTCGGAGAAATTAAAGAGCATCAGTTCGGGCGCTTTTGCAAGCAGGGTAAGATTAGCCTGCTCGAACCAGTTATTGACATTCTGATAAGAGCCAAAGGGGTCTATCCATCCGCCGCCGTTTCTGCCCGGCGCGATATTTTCAAGCAGCCGAACCAGGGAATACGACTGATAGCGCTGAAGATGCTGCTCGGTATATATCGGTTCGCGCGTTTCGGTACCCGAATAGACCATATCAAAGATATCCTTCTGTTTTTCGGGGTTGTAGCCCGTTTCCTGATATGATTCGTGCCAGTTCGGATATTTGATTATGAAATTCATCGATGGGTTGACCGATTTCGCAAGATCGACCACCTCATGCGAAAAGCTTTCCATCATGTCAAGACGGTACTGCGACCACGAACGGTCGCCTTTAGCCTCTATACACATCTCGCAGCGGCAGGCGGTAAAGAAGAAATCGTCGAGAATTATTTCATCAAAAACCTCGGCAAGCTCGCGCACTATGCGCAGATATTCTTTTCTGTGATCCGGATCGGTATAGCAGAAGGTATCGTAATAGGTCGGCTTGCGGATACCGTTGACAAACTGGGTCGACGTGATGCCACCCGCTACCTCTATTCCATTCTTCTCAAACACAGCCTTTGCAAGGCGCAATTTATCCTGCGGTATATCAACCTTTCCGCGGTGATTTTCGATATACACTTTGTCAAGACGGATGTACTGCTTGTAATAATCTATGCCGCGCTGAATTTCAGCTTCATCGGCCGTTTCAAGGTAATAGGCAAAAACATAAGCCGCGACCTTGAAATTATCAAACTTTTTGAAAGAACCCATAGACTTCACGCCTCCTGTTGTTTGTTAGGTATCGCCTAATTTGGATAATAACATACAATTATTGCGTTGTCAACCGATTAAAATTATGCAACTTTGCTAAATAAATAGCATTGACTGGTCGTCCTGAATTGCCTATGGATCAAGGTTATATGAAACCTGCAAAAATGCCGAAGCTGTATTTTTAAATCAACCTCCGTTGAGGCCGATAAAGTCTATATAAAAATTCAACTATGACCCACAAAAAAAGAAGAGCAGGCACAATGCCTGCTCATACTTAACACTATTCCAAAAACTACAGATAGCAAAATACCGAGTGTTCAATTAAAACCCGCATCCTCGGCTTATAGTTTTACCGTTCTTTCTAAATACTCTGCAATTGCGTCCTCGTCATTATCTCCGATCACCACATCGGCAGCTTCTTTTACGGCATCGATTGCATTACCCATTGCAACACCGGTTCCGCAAAGCTTGAGCATTCCAATATCCGGAGCATCGTCGCCAAATGCAATTACATCTTCCAATGCGATACCGCAGTTTTTGCATACCTTCAGAATTGCATTTTCTTTCGTTGCTTCTTTCTTTGTGAATTTGTACCATGCACTCTTGTCGAATCTGAGGCAATCACATCCGGAAAGACACATTGCAAGCTTATCAGCCAGCGAAACCTCAAATATCTCTACGCAGAATTTCAGCGCTTTCTCTGAATAATTCTCAAAATCCGTATAAATCGACTCGCCCCAAGTGGCATCAGTTTTATTCGGATCCACCTTATAATTCCAATAGTGAGCAT
>JAGBFS010000071.1 GCA_017936365.1 Clostridia bacterium | reverse complement strand
GGCCACGGCACCTTCAAGATGGCAAACGGCAAAGAGTACAGCGGTACCTGGCTCAACGGTAAAATGATATCCAAGGATTAATAAAAAACAGCGTCATAGCTATTTGCTCTGGCGCTGTATTTTTATGCCCGATACGATGTGCGGATACCCGATGTTGACAATAAGTGCAAAGCTGATATACAATAATATAATATCGGTGATTTGTGAGCCGATAATCAAACAAAGGTAATGTTAGTGGTGCTAAGATGAAAAGAACTCATCGTATTGCCCTTTTGGGGATACTTACTGCGGCGGCACTCATATTGGGCTGGATCGAATCAATGATCCCGTTTGTGCCTTATGTTCCGGGAATCAAGCTGGGATTGGGCAACATAACGGTAGTGATAGCGCTGTATAAGCTTGGCCGTTCGGATGCACTTGTGCTGTCGATCTCAAAGGTGCTGCTCTCCACGCTTCTGTTCGGCAGCTTTTCGGGGCTGCTGTATTCGGCGGCCGGTGCCGCGGCAAGCTATCTTGTGATGTGCCTTATATATAAGGTGCGCCATTTCAGCCCGATCGGGGTGAGCGCGGCGGGCGGTGCGGCGCATATCATCGCGCAGCTTTTTGTTGCTGTGCTTATGACCGATACGGTGCAGATATGGCGGTTTCTGCCGCTGCTGATGGCTGTGGGCTGCTTTACGGGTGCGCTTACGGGCTTTGCGGCTCTGCTGCTTATAAACAAAGTGAAATGGAGAAGCTTTTGATGAAGAAAATAGCCGCACTTATTTTATGTGCCGCGCTGGTGCTGTGCGTGATAACGGGCTGCACAAACGAATCGGCTCCGCTTTCGGCTCAGGGCTTTTATTTCAATACCTATATAAAAATTACGGTATATTCGGACGATGAAGCCGTGCTTGACGGTGCGGTCGATATCTGCGAAAGGCTCGATCGGCTGCTTGATAAAAATAAGGAAACAAGCGATATTTACAGGATAAATCATGCACACGGTCAGCCGGTAAAGGTGGATAAAATAACGGCTGATGTAATAGAGAAGGGAATATATTATTCCCAATTGTCGGGCGGTATTTTTGATATAACCTGCGGCTCGGCGACGGCGCTGTGGGATTTTACGTCCGGTTCCGATATCGTTCCCGATGAGGACGCAAGAAATGCCGCCGCCGCGCTTATCGATTACCGCAATGTGGTGATAGATAATAATACCGTTACGGTGCCCGATGGCGTGATGCTCGACCTTGGCGGTATCGCAAAGGGCTATGCGGCCGATATGATAATGGAATATTTAGAGCAAAACGGTGTACGCGATGCGCTCATCAGCCTTGGCGGAAATGTATGCACGATGGGGGATAAGCAGGGCAAACCGTGGCAGATCGGCATACAGTCGCCCTATTCGTCACAGCAGCTCGATGTGATAGAGATTTCCGGAAAGCGGTCGGTGGTATCGTCGGGCGATTACGAGCGATGCTTTGAAAAGGACGGCGTAAGATATCATCACATTCTCGATCTTGCAACGGCGATGCCGGCGCAAAGCGATATAAGATCGGTGACGATACTTTCCGAAAGCTCGGTCTTGGGTGATGCGTTTTCAACGATATGCTTCATACTCGGCTATCAAAGGGCAAATGAGCTGATAGAAAAGACCGAAGGGGTTGAAGCGATATTTGCGCTTTCCGACGGTTCGGTCATTTATACGGACGAAAGTTTAAAATAAGCTGAATGTTTACAAAATAAATTTGCAATGGCGTGCGGTATAAATTATAATATTGTAAATCGGATAATATTTAAAGATTATATAATACAGCATAATTTGAGGAGTGATTTTTATGAGCAAAAAGGCAAGTGAATTTTTCGGTATGAAAAAGAAGGAATTTATAAAAGAGACCCGTCCGGTGCTGGAGGCTCTTTTCGATCAGATAGCCGATGCGCCGTCGGTTAGCTTTGGCGAGCTTGAGGATAAAAACACAGTACTTCTTATTGTTGATATGGTAAACGGCTTTGTAAAGGAGGGTGCGCTTGCAAGCGCCAATGTTCTTGCTATAAATGAACCGGTGGCGGCATTTGCAAAAGCCTGCGCCGAAAAAAATATCCCTATCGCCGCGCTGTGCGATGCACATGATGAAAATTCACCCGAATTTGAAAGCTATCCGCCCCATTGCGTTGCCGGCACCGTCGAATCGGATGTTACCGACGAGATAAAGCAGGCTTGCGAGTTCAAGCGCATAGAAAAAGGCTCGGTCAACGGTATGCTGGAGCCGGAGCTTTCACAATGGCTTGCACAGACAAAGGCGGAAAACATCATCATCGTCGGTGACTGCACCGATCTTTGTATTCTTCAGCTTGCAAATTCCGTAAAGGCGTGGTTCAACCGAATCAATCGCACATGCCGCGTCATCGTTCCGACTCAGCTTGTTTCGACATACGAGCTCGGTACTCATAATGCCGCACTCACAAGCCTTATGGCTCTTTACAATATGTCGCTCAACGGTGTTGATGTGCGCAGCAAAATAGAATTTTAAAATAATATACGAGGCAGGGTTTTATGAATAAACGTGAATTGTGCGAAAATATCACGATGCTGACCGACTTTTACGAGCTTACAATGGCTAACGGATACCTTAAAAGCGGTCTGGGTGATGTAACGGCGTATTTTGATGTCTTTTTCAGAAGTGTTCCCGATGACGGCGGTTTTGCGATTATGGCGGGACTTGAGCAGGTTATCGAATATCTTTCAAATCTCCATTTTACAAAAGAAGATATCGAATATCTCGAATCAAAAGGTATATTTTCAAAGGAATTTCTGCGCTACCTTGAAGATTTTGAATTTACCTGCGATGTATGGGCCGTTCCCGAGGGTACGCCGATATTCCCGAGCGAGCCGATACTCAAGGTAAAGGGACCGGTCATTCAGGCGCAGTTTGTCGAAACGGCCATTCTGCTCCAGATAAATCATCAGTCGCTTATAGCGACAAAGGCCAACCGCGTTGTGCGCGCCGCAAAGGGAAGAGCTGTTATGGAATTCGGCTCAAGACGCGCTCAGGGTGCCGATGCGGCGGTGCTTGGTGCGCGGGCGGCTTATATCGCCGGCTGCAGCGGTACGGCGTGCACGATAAGCGATAAAATATATGGCGTGCCTGCGCTGGGTACCATGGCACATTCGTGGGTACAGATGTTCGACAGCGAGCTTGATGCCTTCAAGGCGTACGCAAGGGAGTATCCGCAGAGCTGCACCCTGCTTGTCGATACCTACAATACGCTCAAATCGGGTATTCCCAACGCTATCAAGGCATTTGACGAGGTCGTTGTTCCGGCGGGATTCCGTCCGGTTGGTATCTGTATAGACAGCGGCGATATATCGTATCTTGCCGGCAAAGCAAGAAAGATGCTTGACCAGGCGGGATATCCCGATTGTAAGATATGCGCTTCCAATTCGCTTGACGAATATCTTATACGCGAGCTTCTTACAAACGGCGCACCGGTCGATACCTTCGGCGTCGGCGAGCGGCTTATAACCGCGGCTTCCGATCCCACCTTCGGCGGCGTGTACAAGCTTTGTGCGATAGATAAGAACGGCGAGCATATTCCAAAGATAAAGCTGAGCGAAAATGTAGCAAAGCTTACCATACCGGGGGACAAACAGCTGTGGCGTCTTTTCGATAACGAAACGGGCAAAGCTATTGCCGATGTTGTGACTCTGATCGATGAGGAGATCGACAGCAGCAAGCCGTATGAGATATTCGACCCCGAATTTACATGGAAGAGCAAGATCTGCGAAAACTTCACGGCTAAAAAGATGCTTGTGCCGATTTTTGAAAAGGGCAAGCTTGTCTATGATTGTCCCACAATAGGCGAGATACGCGAAAACTGCGCCGCCGGAATAGCAAGCCTATGGAGCGAGGTTACCCGATTTGAAAATCCGCATAAATATTACGTCGACCTTTCCCATCCTCTTTGGGATCTGCGCGACAGGCTTATAAAGGAGAATAAGGCAGCTTTAGGCAGAAAATAATAAAAATCGGCGGTTCAGAGGTTTTAGCTTTTGCCTCTGATCCGCCGGTTTGGGTTTTTTATTGATTTAGACACAGGTCGATATGATACCGACAAATGTGCTTCCCACCATAAGAAGCGCAAGTATCAGACAAACGATCTTAATAAAAAGTTTTCTGCTTTTTTCGCTCATTTTTTTGACCACGCCTTCGCCAAATACGCAGGTGTGCCTCCTCTCCTAAAAACTTATATCTCAATAATTATACTATCATATTACGACATATAAATTAACAATTTGTGAACAAATCAGGAGGTAAGCGTGAAACATTCAATTACCAGACGCATTACAATGGCAATAGTTATCGTGATTGCCGCATTGTTCGCCGCATTCCCGGTGCTTGCAAGCGGTATCGAGCCGGGGGAGGGCTTTTCCATCTACGGCCTGAGCTATGATGAAAGCGGGAATATGACGCAGTTTTTCATAAATTCCGCAAATAACGTCATTTATAAAATGAGCGACGAGGACGGCCTGCTTTATGAAACGCAGGAGGTGCCTCAGTTTAAATTCCACGGCTATACGATGACCGACGAAAAATATTCTGTCGATTTCTTTATCAGCACAGCCGACGGAAGTATGTACATACTTGGCGATAATGACGCCCTTACCCCGACCGATCAGCAGCCGCAGGTAAGCTATGACGATGTGCTCAGCGGTAATGTGCCGCAGCCGCAGGAGGGCGGCGTTTCGACCGATGAGTTCCTTGATAACAGCGGTTATGACAAATACGAGCCGGAATATTACTGCTTTGATCCGGAGCTTGGGCTTGCGTTTTATCGTGACGTCGATGGCGTGCTTTATCATATTAACGAAAACAATGAATATTATGTAAGTGATAAGACTCCGTCTGCATCGGCGCAGTATCCGGAGGAAAACTCCGCCGATAAAAAAGCGGAGACCGTTTCGGAAAATATCTGCAATGTTAGAGTGCTTGAGGTAATAAGCGACAATACCGAAGAGGGCGAGTTCGGTGCCGTTTCGCGCACACAGATGCTCAAGGTAGAGGTGCTTGACGGCGAATATAAAGGGCGCGTCATGCTGATGAAGTATGAGATGTCCAACACCATGGGCGACAGCTCCATGACCGATCCTGCGCAGGTGGGGGATAAGCTGATCGGCTATTTTGCACCCGATGAAGAAACGGGAGAGATAACCGGTATCGTTACCGATTTTGCCCGCACCGAAAAGCTTATCTGGGTAGCGATTATCTTTGTTCTGCTTCTGCTCGTTCTTGGCGGAATCAAGGGTATGCGTTCGCTGGCAGCGCTTGTCATAACCTGCCTTGCCTGCATCTTTATCATGGTGCCGGCTATCCTCAACGGCCTTAATCCGATAATTGCGGCGATACTTGCCGGTATCGTTGCCATATCGGTCACGCTTATCATCGTTTACGGCTTTACCATGAAGACCGTCGCGGCGGCGGTGGGCGCATTTTCCGGCGTTGTCGTAGCCGGAATACTTACCGCGATAATGAGCGGCGTCATGCACATGACCGGTATAGTCGACTGCGATTCCATCGACCTTGCTCTTATCAATCTCAAGGGGCTTGATCTGAGCGATGTGCTGTTTGCCACAATAATCATAAGCGCGCTCGGCGGAACGATAGACGTCGGTATCTCGATAGCCTCCGCGCTTGATGAGCTTAAGGAAAAAGCCCCCGATATCAAGGGCGTCGAGCTGTTCAAATCGGGCATAAACATCGGCGTGGATATAATGGGCGCGTCGCTCAATACGCTTATTCTTTCCTATGTCGGCGGCTCGCTTACCGTTCTGCTTATCGTTACATACTACAGCTCGATAAACAATATGACCACCCTTTTCAATGATGAAATGATAGCGAGTGAGCTGCTTCAGGCACTCGTCGGCAGTATGGGACTTCTCTGCACTGTGCCGATAACCTCGCTTGTAGCGGCGCGTATGATGTGCGCAAAAGGCAATTTCGGCAAAATGACCCTTGATTGTTTCCCGCCTTTGAAAAAGTGCGTAACGTTTGTCGGCGATGTATTTAAAAAGATAACCGGCGGCGTTGGCAATAAAGAAACTGTAAAAGAGCCGGAAAATCTTTACGAGGCCGCTGTGAAAAGAAGCCGCGAGATGTACAAAAGCGCCGAAGATACCGAATTAGAGGACGATTTTGACGACTGATAATTGGTATGTCACTTTTGCACATATATCCATTTGTGCGATTGGATAATATGATTTTTATAAAAAATAACTTAAATAGGGCTTTCTTTTTTGGAAATTATATGTTATAATTCTAATATCATTAGGGGTGTAAGTGTCGGATTTGGCGTTACACTTTAGAGGGGTGAGCTTCTTGAGGTTCCGAATGAGATATGAGACCCGCGGTTTTGATGAATATATCTATATATATGACGATAAAAACAAGATGGTCTATTATAGTGCCGAAATGGGCTATACCAAAGCCGACAGAGTGCTGTACAATAAATCAAATGAAAAGGTAGCGGCAATTGAATTTTCATGTACCGATATCGATGAGCTTATAATGGGTTATCCGATCCGTGTAAACGGTAAGACCGTCGGTTATTACGATGATGCGATGAAGATGGAAAACACAAGCAATTGCGAATTCGTACATATAACCGATTACGAACTCAGCTTTATCGAAAAATCGGAGCGACTTACCTTCCGCGAATATGAGATAAAAAATGAGGAAGGCAATGTAGTCATGAAAATAAAGCGTTCCGGCACCGATTTTGTTTGCGATCTTCTCGATCCTGAATTAAAGCTCGTAACGCTGCTTGTGGTATCTGCCGAATTCTGGCATTATATTACCACCACCCGTGATTATTGATGATAATTTTAAAAGGTGCATCCTTCAAGATAAGGATGCACCTTTTTTGTGGGCTTTTAGTCAAGCAGGCTGTCGATATATTCTCCGAGCGCGTCAAAATCGCCCTGAGGCAGAGCGGATATATCGGCATTCTTGTGATTTATAAGGCAGTCGGTAAGCAAAAATACCTTCATTCCGATATCCTTTGCAACCATGTCATCGCCGACATCATTGCCGACCATCAGACATTCCTGCGCCGTTAGATTCATCTGTGCAAGAATAGCCTTGTAATATTCGGGGTTGGGCTTGCTGTGGCATGAATTTTCGTATGTGGTGTAAAGCTCAAAATCCTCCGGCTCAAGCCCCGCCCAGCGCATGCGGCTTTCCGTTGCGATAGCGGGGAAGATTGGGTTTGTGGCAAGAGCTGTGCGAATGCCGGCTTCCTTTAGCTTATGTACGATCTTTGCAGCTCTTGGGTCATAGCCGCAGACGTCCTTTATTTTCTGGAAATCGGTTTTATAGAATTCTTCAAAATGCGGCTCGTCCTCACGCGCTTTGTCGCCGTAAATGCCGGAGAAGAATTCCCAGAAGCGTTCTTCGTTGCTTTTGCCGCCGGGATTTTTAATCATCGCTTTTGTGCCGCCCCATATAGCGTCGATAAGCTGCTTCGGCTCATAGCCGCGCGGGGCAAGCTTTGCGGCAAGTCCCTTGAAATATGCCTTTGTAAATACCTCCTGATCCATCGGGAGCAATGTTCCGTCAAGATCGAATAATACAGCTTTAATTTTCATAATACATTCCTTTGGTTTGTTTTTTACCCGACAGAAAAATGTTGATTGTCTGCCCGATAGATTTAAAATACACAGCGATTTACATTATACAACAAAGAGGTTGAAGTGTCAACGTTAATGCTGCTGTTTAATAAGGTTGATACCTGTTCTGCCGCGGGGAATAAATCAGCGGTATTTTTAAGCAATATATATTATGTATTTTTTTATATCTTTATAGTGCAATTATTACGATGATATGCTATAATGATTTGGTGCAGCGTTTTGCG
>JAGBFS010000070.1 GCA_017936365.1 Clostridia bacterium | reverse complement strand
GACTTTCGGAAGCGGAGCTTTTGAAAAAGGCTGAGTTGTTTTTTTATGAGCGTTATCTTGATCCTTTAAATAAAATCAAAAACGATCGTGAAAAAATGGACGGAATAAAAAAGGAAATGGAGATCCGTAAGAAGGATAATGTATCTTTCCTTACCAAAAATGGAATAAAGGTATAACTTTGTGCTGAATGTTTCCGTACCGGATAAACAAAAAATAAAGGCGTCGAAAAACCTTGCGGTGATTCGACGCCTGATTTTGTAATTTAGACTAATTATGCCTGGCCGGTCATCTTTGCAACTTCGTCTGCAAAGTCGTCGACTCTCTTCTCAAGGCCTTCGCCCTTCTCGAAACGGGTGTAAGCAACAACCTTGATGTCGCCGCCGAGTGCCTTTGCAGTCTGTGCAACATACTCAGCAACAGAGATCTTCTGCTCCTTAACGAAGGACTGGTTGAGCAGGCAGGATTCCTCATAGAACTTGCCGATACGGCCGGCAACGATCTTCTCAATAACCTGTGCGGGCTTGTTAGCGTTCTTTGCATCGTTCTTGAGCTGCTCGGCAAGGATTGCCTTTTCCTTCTCAAGAACATCAGCGGGAACGGAATCGGGATCGAGATACTGCGGGCTGACAGCGGCAACCTGCATAGCGATATCTCTGCCAAAGGACTTGAACTCGTCCTTAGCTGCAATCTCATCGGAGGTCTCGAAGTTTACGAGAACGCCGATCTTGCCGCCCATGTGGATGTAAGCGGAAGTGATACCGTCATACTTTGCAAATCTGCGGATCTTGATGTTCTCGCCGATGGTGAGGATCTTCTCACGAAGGAGATCAGCAACAGTAAGCTCGGAGCCGACAGCCTTGCACTCTGCAAGAGCCTCAACGTCAGCGGGGGAGCATGCTGCAACAGTCTTTGCGCAGGTCTCAACAAATGCCATGAACTCTTTGTTCTGGGCAACGAAGTCGGTCTCAGCATTGACTTCGATAACAACGCCGCACTTATGCTCGTCATCGGTATAAGCGTAAACAGCGCCTTCAGCAGCTATTCTGCTTGCCTTCTTCTGGGAAGCAGCAAGACCCTTTTCACGGAGCCAGTCGATAGCGGCATCCATATCACCGTCGGTAGCGGAAAGAGCCTTCTTGCAGTCCATCATGCCGCAACCGGTCTTCTCACGAAGATTTTTTACATCTGTAGCTGTAAATGCCATTATAACTTCCTCCTTTAATTATTCAGCGGAAAGATCTTCCGTCTCGTTTTCTTTTGCAGCAGCGTCACCGCCGGGAGCGGTATCTTCGCCCTGTCTGCCTTCGAGTATAGCGTTTGCCATGGTAGCAGAGATAAGCTTGACAGCTCTGATAGCGTCGTCGTTGCCCGGGATGATATAATCGATATCGTCCGGATCGCAGTTGGTATCAACGATAGCAACAACGGGGATGCCGAGCTTCTTTGCTTCAGCAACAGCAATCTTCTCCTTGCGCGGGTCAACGATGAACAGTGCGCCGGGAAGCTTCTTCATTTCTTTGATACCGCCGAGGAACTTCTCAAGCTTCTCAACTTCGAGGTTGAGCTTGATGACTTCCTTCTTGGGAAGGAGATCAAAGGTTCCGTCGGTAGCCATTTTGTTAAGCTGGTTGAGTCTTTCGATTCTTCTGCGGATGGTGGTGAAGTTGGTAAGCATACCACCGAGCCATCTTGCGTTTACAAAGTAAGCGCCAGCTCTTTCAGCCTCTTCCTTGATGGATTCCTGAGCCTGCTTCTTTGTGCCGACGAAGAGAACAGCCTTACCCTGTGCGGAGACCTCGCGGACGAACATATAAGCCTCTTCAAGCTTACGAACGGTCTTCTGAAGGTCGATGATGTAAATGCCGTTTCTTTCTGCAAAGATGAACTCTGCCATTTTGGGGTTCCAGCGTCTTGTCTGGTGTCCGAAATGGACGCCGGCTTCAAGAAGCTGTTTCATGGATACTACTGCCATTGTTTGTTTTCCTCCTTTGGTTTTTATCCTCCGACAGGCATCAAGCAAAAGCTATCCTTCGCGGCGGAGATTATTCCCCGACCTCGCAAAGTTAAACACCTGCCGTGCGAATTGCCATAAAATTATAACACAAGCTGTCAAATGTTTCAAGTGTTATTTTTACAAAATATGGGGTATATGGGCGCAATTATTTGGAGTATCCGAGCAAAGAATCGATAAAACCGCTTCTTTTGCGGCTTTCACGCTTGTGGGTGCAGTTTACAAGTATCGCGTCTTCACCGATAACTTCGATATCCTTCCAGCATATTACGCAGTCATCCTCACGCCCGAGAAGACCGCAGATGCGCGGACGTCCGTAAATTATAAGCGCAACCAGACATGCGGTGCAGGTATCGACTTCGACGTCATTTACATATCCAAGACGGACACCGGTTGTTATGTTTATAACGTCCTTGTTTCTAAGATCGGCTAATCTGCAGGTCATATTAACCACCTCATAATATTATTCGGTTAATTATATGCAGCAGATACCGCCGGATATTCATTTTCAGACGACAGCTTCCGCCAGAAGCTCGCACGCTTCGACGGGAATTTCGGCAATGCTTTTGGGCATAAGCTGGTTTGCACTTGATACCGATATTATGCAGTCATCAAAATCGGTGTAGGTTTTCAGATAGAATTTCTTTTTGTTGGGGCTTACATAGGTATAGATGGGACCGTACTCGTCACATACAGATGTCATCAGCACACGATTAAGACCTTCTCCGATGGATTTTGCCACAGCCTCTTTTTTAGTCCAGATCTCATAAAAAGTGCGGTTCTGAGCCTCTTTGTCGCCCGAGGATAGAACCTGCTTTTTTTCGTGTGCGTTGTAAGCGCGGTTAAGAACCGATTCGCGATAATCTTTTATAAGTTCGGCATCAATGCCGATTCGGTTGTCGGAAATGGCGATACAGGCGATATTATCGCTGTGGGTAATGCTTACAAAAAGCTGTTCATGGTTCTCGAAGAAGGGCTCGCCGCTCGGTCTGTGCGAAAGGGTGACAAGCTCTGATGTACCAAGCTCGGCGCTGCCGATGCGCGATGCAAGCTCTCCCGATAAGACCGACATCGCTTTTGTGCCGAATACGCCTTTGACCTTTTCAAGTATATTTTGCGGTACCCTCATTATGAAAAGTTTAGTCATATTATAATCGCTCCCATAAAAATAAATCCATCCGCCGGGATAATTAGAATTTTACCACAGCGGACGGATATATTCAAGCGTAATATGGGACGGATAGAAAATATTATGTCACCCTAAAGCTGATCCTTGACCTTTTTTAAAGCGCCCTTTTCAAGGCGGCTGACCTGTGCCTGGGATATTCCTATTTCCGATGCCACCTCCATCTGAGTTTTGCCCTGCATAAACCGCAGGGTAAGGATGGTTTTTTCGCGTTTGCCAAGGTTTTTTATTGCTTCCTTCATCGCGATCTCATCAAGCCAGTTGTTGTCGTCATTTTTGTCGCCGAGCTGATCCATAAGGAAAATTGCATCGCCGCCGTCAGAATAAACCGATTCGTAAAGTGATACAGGCTCGACTATCGATTCGAGAGCGAGAACAACGCTTTCTTTGGGCAGTTCAAGCTCCTTTGCGATCTCCTCTACCGTGGGTTCGCGGTCAAGCTCGTTGGTTAGCCGTTCCTTGACCTGCATCGCGCGGTATGCGGTATCGCGCAGCGATCGGCTGACACGGACGGAGTTGTTGTCGCGCAGGTATCTTCGTATCTCACCAATGATCATCGGGACGGCATAGGTCGAAAAACGCACATTCTGTGAAATGTCGAAATTGTCTATGGATTTTATCAGCCCGATGCATCCGACCTGAAACAGATCATCCAGGTTTTCCCCTCGGTTGGTAAAACGCTGGATAACGCTCAGCACCAGCCGCAGATTGCCGTTTACAAGCTCATCGCGGGCTTTAAGATCGCCTTCGCGGCATTTTTTCAGCAGCTTCATCTTTTCGTCTTCGCTGAGAAGCTTAAGCTTTGAGGTGTTTACGCCGCACACTTCAACCTTGTTGTACAATATAGATATTCCCCCTAATTAATGGTTACCAATAGTATTGGCAAAAAATAACCGGAGGATTCAGTAAAATGGAATGTGTATCTATATGTAGATATTGCCGAATGTCGACGTGGCGTATTTTGTGATAGAAAACGAAATTTATTTTGCTTGGATACTTGAAATAAAAATCATATGATGTTATTATCTATATAATATTTGTCGATAATAGAGTTTTTTTGTGCTTTTAGTGGATGCTGCAGATCAATTATATATACATAAAAAGGGTGGACGGTTATGAGATTCAAGGCACAGATATTAAGCGAAAGCGATGTATCGCGGGCTTTAAAGCGTATAGCGCATGAGATTCTTGAAAAGAATCACGGTGCTGACGGTATATGTCTTATAGGTATAAGAACACGCGGTGTGCCACTGGCGCATCGGATAGCCGAAAACATCAAAATGATCGAGGGGAAAATGCCCGATGTCGGCGAGCTTGATATAACCCTCTACCGTGACGATCTTTCAAAAGCATCGGTCGAACCGATAGTCAGCAAAACCGATATCAAATTTGAAGTTACAAACAGAACAGTGATTCTGGTCGATGATGTTATCTTTACCGGAAGAACATCGAGGGCGGCGATGGATGCCGTTATGGAGCTGGGAAGACCGGCCAAGATACAGATAGCGGCACTTGTTGACCGCGGCCATCGTGAATTGCCGATAAGCGCAACCTATGTCGGAAAGAATATCCCTTCATCACTCGATGAGGTAATTGCCGTCCGGCTGATTGAGCATGACGGCGAAACCCATGTTTCGATATATGAGGTTTAAATTGTAACCAAAGGAGCCGGAGCGCTTCTTAGAAAAAGTATAATATTTTAGGAGGATGCAAAAATGAAGCTCATCTACAATGTAGAAGACAAACCAAAGTTTGGCAGAAAGATTATCTTTGCCTTCCAGCAGCTGCTTGCCATCATGGCGGCTACAATAGCTGTTCCGGCTATTGTGGGCAACGGTATGAGCTCTGCCGCCGCCCTTTTCGGTGCAGGTGTAGGTACACTTGTATATATCCTGTTTACTAAGAAAAAAAGCCCGGTATTCCTTGGTTCATCGTTTGCATTTATCGATTCCATGGCTGCAGCGTTTGCGGGCGCAGCAACTATTGGGCTCGGATATTTAGGACTTATTATAGGTGCAGCTTTTGCGGGACTTGTGTACGTTATTCTTGCCGGTCTGGTAAAGCTTGTCGGCGTAAAATGGATAAACAAGCTTATGCCGGCTGTCGTTATCGGCCCGACCGTTGCAATTATCGGACTTTCTCTTGCAGGCAATGCTGTTGCTGATTTCCAGAAGAGCGATGTTGCCGGCGGAAATACTTATCTTTGCATGGCCTGCGGTCTTGTAACCCTTTTCGTTACTATGCTCTGCTCAAGCTATGGTAAAAAGGTCGGTAAGCTTATTCCGTTTATCTTCGGTATTTTTGCAGGTTATGCCGTTGCGGCGAGTTTGACAATTTACGGAATGATAACAGGCAATGCATCGCTGCAGATAATTGATTTTGCTCCCATGCAGGATCTTTTCAGCGATGGTGTTAAGGTCAATTCCATCGTGACCACAAGCCTGGATCATTTTGTTTTCCTTAAAGGCTTTGGAGCAATTGGTGAGATCAATCTCTCTTACATCATAACCCTTGCGGTCGCCTATGTTCCGGTAGCATTTGTCGTATTTGCCGAGCATATTGCCGACCATAAGAATCTTTCTTCGATTATTGAAAGAGACCTTCTTTCGGAGCCGGGACTTTCAAGAACTCTTCTTGGTGACGGTATAGGTTCTGTTGCCGGTGCATTTTTTGGCGGATGTCCGAACACCACATACGGCGAATCGGTTGGCTGTGTTGCCATTACAAAGAATGCTTCCGTTTCTACAATTATAGCAGCGGCTGTTCTTGCTATTGTTGTTTCGTTTATTTCGCCGTTTGTTGCATTCCTTGATTCGATACCTGCCTGCTTAATGGGCGGTGTATGTATCGCACTTTACGGCTTTATCGCAGTCAGCGGTCTCAAGATGGTTCAGAAGGTCAATCTTAACGACAATAAGAATCTCTTTGTTGTATCGGTTGTACTTATCACAGGTATCGGCGGATTGTCGCTCAATATAAGCGGTATAAAGGTTACCTCAATAGCATGTGCGCTTATCCTTGGTATTATAACAAACCTCCTGCTCAGAAAGAGTAAAGGAGAGGATGATATGACTCCGGCGGCGGAAGATGTTGATGAGATTGGAAACATCGAGGCTGTCGAAGCGGTACTGAATGCAGATGATGTTGAATTGACAGTAGAAGCTGTTGCACAGGATGCTGAACCGATAGCTGAAGAAGCTGCAGAGGAAACCGTAGAAGCTTCGGAAGAAGTCGCTGAAGCTGTGCAGGATGCCGAACAGACGGTTGAAGAAGCGGCAGAGGAAACCGTAAAGCTTGATGCTGAATAGTTAATATCCTGATATATAAAAATACAGCGCATCCGTTGATTCGGATGCGCTGTTTGTATGTATACCAAAGCGGCCGAAAACTACTTCGACCGCAGCGAAGAGAGAGTAAGGTCGTAGCCTCTCACCGCTGCTATTATAATATGCAGTAGTATATAAAAATATTACAAAATTGATTATCAGACTTCGCTGTCCGGGTTGGGGACATAGCTTCCATCGCGCGGAATACCGAGAAGAACCATGACTGCTTCTTCCTTTTCGCGCATGCGTACCTGTTCAAGTCCGCCCTCCTCGTGGTCGTAGCCGAGAAGATGGAGCATGGAATGTACGGTAAGATAGCCCATTTCACGCTGGAGTGAGTGACCGAATCTGTCGGCCTGTTCAACGGCGCGCGGAACGCAAATTACTATATCACCAAGCTGTTTGGCGCCCGTTGCGGGATTGACATCGTATACTCCGTTTTCGCCAAGAGGGAAGGACAGAACATCGGTCACGGAATCGATGTTTCTGTGCTGCTTGTTAAGAGCCTGAATCTCATCCTCATCAACAAAGGAAACACTTATTTCAGCAGAGCCTTCAAAATTTTCAAGTGTAAGTGTTGCGTTGCAGCAGCGGCGTAAAAGAAGTCTTATGCCGGTCGGGATCTTGACCTTGCGCTGTCTGTTATCAATAATTACTTTTGTCTTGTCCATTTTAATTCCTCCCCGCTATGGGGGTATCTCCTTTCTGTTGTGGCTGTTTACTTTTGAGTTCCGGCTTTTTCGTAAGCCAGTATTATATCCTGAACCAGCTTGTGCCTTACGACGTCGCGCTGGTCGAAATGAACTATTCCGATGCCGTCGATAGAACCGAGTATCTTGGAAACCTCGATCAATCCGGAACGTTTACCGTCGGGAAGATCTATCTGGGTAATATCGCCGTTGACGACCATTTTTGAATTGAAGCCCAGACGTGTCAGAAACATTTTCATCTGTTCGCGTGATGTGTTCTGTGCTTCGTCAAGAATAATGAAGCTGTCATCAAGGGTACGGCCTCTCATATATGCAAGCGGTGCGACCTCGATAGCTCCGCGCTCCTGATAACGCTGGAATGATTCGGCACCGAGCATATCAAATAGCGCATCATAAAGAGGGCGAAGGTAAGGGTCGACCTTCTGCTGGAGATCACCGGGAAGAAAGCCAAGCTTTTCGCCGGCTTCAACGGCGGGTCGGGTCAGTATGATACGGTTGATGTCGCCTGCACGGAAGGCTGCGACAGCCATAGCAACGGCGAGATAGGTCTTACCCGTACCGGCGGGACCGACTCCGATAGTTATTGTGTTTCTTTCGATCGCTTCGCAATAATTGCTCTGACCGATGGTTTTGGGCTTGACGGGCTTTCCTCTTGCCGTGATGCATACACATTCGCGAAGCATCGTTTCCATACGATCGGAGGTTCCGTCCCGAACGGTGGAAATGCAGTACCGGACATTCTGTTCGGTAAGCGATTCACCTTTATTGAGAAGCATCAGCAGAGTGTTGACGGTACGGACGGCACCGGCAACATTTTCAGGCTCGCCGGATATCTTGATTTCGGCACCGCGGCTGACAATGCTGACGTTGAAAGCGGATTCGATAAGCTTGATGTTTTCATCAAAGCTTCCGAAAAGACTGACCGCATGCTCCATGCGGTCAAACTGTACAGTTTGTTCGTACATTTTACCTACCTGTTATTTTAAAATATTTTATTTAGTGATAAAACACTGACATTAAGATTTTTCGATATTACTGCGCCGATTATCCAAAAGACGTGCGCAGGGATTAAGAATTTACAATGAAGCAAAAAATGCTTGCTCGCAAG
>JAGBFS010000069.1 GCA_017936365.1 Clostridia bacterium | reverse complement strand
GTATGCCGGATGCAACACAGTGTCGTCGGCAAACGGAATGGACAAGATAACCATGAAGATGATATTGCAGGCAAATGATGTGCCTGTAGTAGATTATGTATGGTTCACCGACAAGCAGTGGTATAATCAGAAAGATGCACTTATCAAGAAAATAGAAGATAAGATAGGATATCCGGTCATTGTCAAGCCTGCGAATCTCGGCTCGAGTGTAGGTATAGGCCGCGCTGACAACCGTGAAGAGCTTATCGCCAAGATAGAAGATGCGGAGAAGTACTCCACCAGACTTATTGTGGAGGACCTTGTGGAGAATCTTCAGGAAATAAACTGCTCGGTACTCGGCGACTGTGACGAATACCAGATGTCGGTGCTCGAGGAGCCTATCAAGAGCGGTGAGATACTCTCATACGAGGATAAATATATGGGAGGGACAAAAGGTGCCAAAGGAATGCAAGCGTCGCAGAAACGCATACCGGCCGATTTGCCCGAAAAGGAAACCGAACGAATCAAATATCTGGCAGGGGAGACGTTCAGAGTGCTGTCATGCCACGGAGTCAGCCGCGTAGATGTCATAGTTGACGCAAAGACCCGCGATATATATGTTAATGAAATCAATACGATACCCGGCTCGCTGTCGTTTTATTTATGGGAAGCCACCGGCATTTCTTTTGACAAACTGATGGATAAGCTTGTGTCGCTTGCACTCAAACGCAAACGAGAGCAAAAGTTGAAAACCGTATCGTATGACCAGAATATCTTCTCGCTTGGCGGCGGAGTAAAAGGAGGAATAAAAAAATAACGAACTATCGTCTCATCATAGATATATATAAAAGCAACATATAATGAAAAAATTTGCAGAATATAATAAATTCAATCTCTCGGATATAAATAAAGAAGTGCTTGAGAGATGGAATGCCGAAGCTCTTTTCGAAAAGAGCATGGAGGAAAGAGAGGGATGCCCCACATTTGTATTTTATGAAGGTCCGCCTTCGGCCAACGGTATGCCAGGTATCCACCATGTGATGGCCAGGACTATCAAAGATATATTCTGCAGATACAAGACGATGAAGGGCTTCCATGTGAAGAGAAAAGCCGGTTGGGACACGCACGGACTGCCGGTGGAGCTTGGTGTGGAGAAGTCTCTCGGTATCACGAAAGAGGATATCGGTAAAAAAATATCTATCGAGGAATATAACAAGGCATGCCGCCGCGAAGTGATGAAGTATACCGGCGAGTGGAAAAGCCTTACTAACAAAATGGGATATTGGGTTGATACCGATAATCCTTATATAACATACGATAACAAATACATCGAAACGCTTTGGTGGCTTCTGTCGCAGCTCTATAAAAAAGGATTGCTTTACAAAGGCTATACAATCCAGCCATATTCTCCGGCAGCCGGAACAGGTTTGAGTTCGCACGAACTTAACCAGCCGGGCTGTTACCGCGACGTTAAGGATACGACGGCGACAGTGCTGTTTGATGTAATCGACGCGCCGGAGGAACTTACCGGCTGGGGGAGACCCTGTTTCGCCGCATGGACCACTACTCCCTGGACATTGCCTTCCAATACGGCGTTGTGTGTCGGACCGCGTTTTGATTATGCCGCTGTAAATACATACAATCCTTATACCGGGGAAAAGATAACGGTAATCATGGCCAAGGACTGTATGCACACATATTTTAAGCCTGAGGGTGCCGAAGCCGATATGGACGGTTACCGGGCAGGGGATAAAGTAGTGCCTTACCGCGTCGTAAAAGAATGGAAAGGCGCGGAACTCGTAGGCATGAAGTATTGCCAGCTTATGCCTTGGGTGAAGCCATCGGCCAAAGTTGATGCAAATGCCGCCGGATTCATCCATAAATATGCTGCGGAAAATCCCGGCAAATGTTTTGAAGTGGGAGCCGACAGTTTTGTGGAGATGGCAGAATGCGCTTTCCGTGTGATAGCAGGCGATTACGTGACGACTGAGGATGGTACGGGTATCGTGCACATAGCCCCGACATTTGGTGCCGATGACGCGAAAGTGGCCAAGGCGGCCGATATTCCGTCGCTGTTCATGATCACATGTGCCGGCGAGACACGTCCGATGGTCGACCTTACGGGCAAATATTTCATGCTTGACGAATGTGCTCCCGCTTTTGTGGAAAAATGTGTCAACACAGAACTTTATTCGAAATATGAAGGCCGGTATGTGAAGAATGATTTCGCGCCGGAATTCAATGTCAATGGAAAATTTGACAAGGCAGCCGCAGACAAGGCCGAGGATTTAAATATATATCTGAGCCTTGAACTGAAACAGCAGGGGAAAGCGCTTAAGATCGAGAAGCATGTACATAATTATCCTCACTGCTGGCGAACAGACAAGCCGGTGCTTTATTATCCGCTTGACAGCTGGTTCATCAAATCAACAGCAGTGCGCGACCGCATGATTGCACTTAATGAGGAAATTTTGTGGAAACCGGCTTCGACCGGAAGCGGCCGTTTCGGCAAATGGCTTGAGAATCTTCAGGACTGGAACCTTTCGCGTAGCCGTTACTGGGGTACTCCGCTGCCGATATGGCGTACGCGCAATTCGGGGAAAGTGGAGGAGAAGTGCATTGATTCCGTCGCCATGCTTTATGATGAAATAGAAAAATCTGTAGCTGCGGGTGTGATGGCAAAGAATCCGCTTAAAGAGGCCGGCTTTATCCCCGGTGATTATTCTAAAGCGAACTATGAGAAGATTGACCTGCACCGTCCGTATGTAGATGACATCGTGCTGGTATCGGAGAACGGAGAGCCGATGTACCGTGAGGCGGATTTGATTGATGTATGGTTTGATTCGGGTG
>JAGBFS010000068.1 GCA_017936365.1 Clostridia bacterium | reverse complement strand
TGAATTAAGAAAATACATACACTACTACAACAACGACAGAATTTCCTTAAAACTAAAAGGAATGAGTCCGGTGCAATACCGAACTCATTCACATGCAAGTTGATATTTAATTTTGTCTAAACTTTTGGGTGCACTTCATTTGGGTCTTGGGTGGTTTTTCTGTGGAAAACAGCCGGCTGCCGAAAACACGCGCGAGAATTGCCGAGCAGAGCGATTCCCCAAAGTAGTAAAAGCCCACAACGGCAATTGTCAGAGCAACCGCAATGTGGTTGCTGCCGGGTATTTGCTTTACAGAGTTCAATACGGTTTAAGACAGTTTTTGTATAAAATGATTAATAATTTGTATCAATTAATTAAAATAATGTTAAATCTCTTGTTGTATTTTACTTCTTATGCTATTATTCAAATGAATTTTGAGGAGGGATACTATGAAAAGATTACCTACAATTTATAAATGTCTGTTGCTTATTCTAATTAATTCTTGCCCCTTTGTATTTGATATTGTTTTTTACAAAAATGGTATGACGGATAATCTGTATTTATTTATCCCTATCTTTGCAAGTCTTACCGTTTTAAATTATTGGATTTGTAAAAAAACTGTACATTATCTTTTTATTCAATTGTATGTACTTATCTGTGCTTTTGTTTCAGGTTATATTTCAACATTATTATACTACCGTAATATTTCTGATGATTGGGCTACTCCGGTTGTAGGTATGATGATTACGTTAATATGTGGAAGTATAGTAGTGATTACGATTATTGTTACTGTCGTTATTAAGGCAACGATAAATAAAAAGAGAAGAAGTCTTGAATCTTGATTGACCTAAAAGAATGACCATTCTTATAAGGTATTGTGAATTAGTGTGGTGATAACATGGGGAAAATCCTCGGCTCGTGGAGCGCAATGAGAAAATATTTGGAACAGGAAATGCTGGCAGACTGTTTAAAGGGAAGAATCCGCTACGGATGTACAGCTTATGTTGGGATGGATGGTTGGCATATTTTTGAAATTTGCATTGACGGTAAACAAGTTAAGCGTTTTTCATTGGAAACCGTGAACAGTTACTTTATAGCAAATGGATATAAAGAAAATAAAAAACCAAGTGGTATGAGAGAATACTGGAACGAGTTCTGGTCGCTGCTTGATAGGTATACTATAAGTGAACGCACAGAATATACGGACGAAGAATTCTGCGAAGCTCTTGAATTATATCGCTCACAAAATATTCAGGATAGTATACGATTATCAAATCCGTTAGTGAGAATGTTTGCCGTGCTTGACAGACGTGTTGGTAAGAGAACGCTTGAAAAACTAAATAAAGAGGTCGATTCACAGCCGGATTGGCTGAGGCAGATTTACGAGCTGAGATTTTCTGCCGAAATGCTTTAAGCTTTTTTATGCAGTTATTTAATATTAGAAAAGCCCACCGCAATCAAAAAAGATTGCGGTGGGCTTTCCAATATTCCGTTATTTGGTAAAATAAACCGTTTTTTATCAGTTCGGTGTGAATTCGTCAAAGACGATGTCAAGCTTTAAATATTTGCCTGCGCGGAATACTGTAACAACCGCTTTGTCGCCGGCGGAATATTCGTTTCTTAAAACCTTTGTAAGCTCTTCGATATTTGCCGTTTCTGAATCGCCGATAGCGGTGATGATATCGCCGACCTTTATGCCGCTCTTTTCGGCACATGAGCCGCTGTTTACGCCTGTTACATAAACTCCCTCGGGATATCCGTGTACTGCGGCGGTGGAGGGATTGATGTTCTGAACAGATACGCCGAATGCTGCACGGCCGGTAACATATCCGTGTTCGATGAGCTGTTCTACTATCTCCATAGCTTCGTCGATGGGGATGGCAAAGCCAAGACCTTCGACGCCGGTGCTGGAATATTTTGCGGAAACAACGCCGATTACCTGACCTCTTGAGTTGTATACGGGACCGCCGGAATTACCGGAGTTGACGGCGGCATCAATCTGGAACATGTTGATGGAAGTGTTTTCGTCGGTTGAGATAAGACGGTCAAGGGCGCTTACGATACCGCTTGTCATTGTATAGGCAAGTTCGCCAAGGGGATTACCTACGGTGTAGACGGTTTCGCCAACTACCATTTCGGAGGATTTACCGACCGAAACGTAATTGAGGTCTTCGGCGTCTATCTTGATTACGGCAAGGTCGTTTTCCTCATCGTATCCGATGATTTTTGCATCGTATGTTGACCCGTCATAGAACATGACGTTGGTTTCATATCCGCGTTTGACGGAATATTCGATGACATGATAATTGGTTACTATATATCCGTCCTCGGTGATAACGAATCCGGAACCGGAAATAGCGGAACTGGTGGTCTGACCGAAGATATTTGTGGTGGTAATCGGAATATTGATACCGACTACCTGAGCGCAGGCAAGATCATATACTTCTGCGGCATTGAGCGGATCGCCGGTAACACTTACCGACGGGATATAATGTCCCGTGCCGCTGGGTGAGGATATAGAAGCAGAGCTGCCTCCGGCAGAACGAAGCATGTTGTCAACAACAAGATATGATACACCGGCGCTTGCGGCAGAGCATACGATAGTCAGTACAAGACCAAAGCAGAGCATTTTCAAAAAGCCGCCCTTGCCCTTTTTATTGCTGTTTGAAGATACAGACGCGGTGTTTTGCTGCGGTGCTGTATTCTGTACGGGGGTCGGTCTTACGGCAGGCGCGGACTGAACAGGCTGGGTGCTTGTATATTGCGGATAGGCGCCGCCGACAGGGGGCAGAGGGATTATCGGCTGTGCGGTTGGTGCGGCAGGCTGCTGAATATTTTGCGGCTGTGCCGGCTGAACATTAGGCGAATAAATGTTGTTTTCATTGTTCATAAATATTGTTCCTCCTGAAGAATAAACTGATGTATGGTCATCTGATAAAAATGCTTTGTGTTTTATCTTGATTGTATTTTAATATTATAATATGACGGAAATATGATGGATTTGTAACGCTATTATGTTGTCTGCGCGTTTTGTTTTATTGTTCCCCGAAAATGCTAAAAGATATCAGCGCGCATATTCATGTGTGCAGATATATAGTCCTTCATTATGCCCATCGCGCGTTTGCTTTCGGGAAGAAAATACATGATAAAGGGGAAATCGTGGAACATATCATTCCATATATGGATATCACCGGGAGTGCCTGCTCGGTTGAGCTTGCGGGCGAGCTCGACGCTGTCGGAAAGAAGAAGCTCCCTTGTTCCGGCGATGATCAGCGTCGGCGGAAGAGATTCAAATGAACCGAAGAGGGGAGAGATATACGGTTCAAAGAGATCGAAATCGCCGGCGTATTTTTTGGCGGCAAGCCGTAATGCATTGCGGCGCAGTGCCGGATCGTGAGCAAATCCATAAGAGCGGCCGTTGCAGGTGAGATCGGTCCACGGAGAGACCAGTACGAGCGAAGACGGCTGTCTGTCGCCGTTTTCGCGAAGAAGCATAGATAACGAAAGGGCAAGTCCGCCGCCGGCCGAATCGCCGACAATGGAAATGTTATCCTCGGTAGCGCCCTGTGACCTCAGCCAGTAGTATGCGGTAAGTGCGTCATGCTGTGCCGCGGGATATGGATCTTTCGGAGCGGTGCGGTAATCGACCGCAAGCACGCGTGTCCCAAGAGCGGAGGCGAGCCGTGACGCGGTATAACCGATATTTTCCCGTCCGCCGATATATGCGCCGCCGTGAAGATAAAGCACAGCGCGGTCGATGGGAGCGTTATGCGGTGTGAACCAGAAACAGCGTAGCTTTCCGATGATGACGCTGTCCATTCTTACCGAACGGTCGCGTGCAAGGTCGCAAAGCTTGTCGAACCGACGGTCAAAGATATGTCTGTCTTCTACTGTCATGTAACTTGCACCGACAACACCGGTGAAGAATTTTCCGATGCGCGAACAATTGTGTCTGTAAAGCTTCATAATTGTAAAGGCAGCCCCTTTGAATTATTGTCAGATATATGCTTGATGCTATAATACCAAATTTTATGATATTTTACAATAATTAATTGAATCGTTAAATGAGCATAATCATAACATGATAAGCAAGATAAGTGATTTTTATTATAGTATTGCTTTATGAACCAATTAAAACATTAAGTGTTATATGTGAAAATGTGGCAGTAATGTGGTATGGTTTACAATATAAGGCCAATCTGATATAATCAATAAAACTGATTTATTGAAATAAGGAGCATTGACATGATAGCGTTGATAGCGGCGTATGATAAGAATCGTGTTATAGGCAAGGATGGGCATATCCCATGGAAGATAGAAGGTGAACAGAAAAGGTTTCGCGAGCTGACAACGGGAAATGTCGTTATAATGGGACGGCGCACTTATGAGGAAATAGGTCGTCCGCTGCCTGACAGAACAACAATTGTAGTGTCAAAAACTAAAAATTTTGATGTCCCCAATTGCGCAACGGCTCGTTCGCTTGAAGAAGCTGTTGCCATGGCAGGGGATCGCGATATTTTTGTATCCGGCGGGGCAGGGCTTTACAGGGAGGCTCTCGATATTGCGCAGAAGCTGTTTATAACCGAGATTGAAGCTTGTTTTGATGGTGATACTTTTTTTCCGGAATTTGATAAAAGGCTATATGAATGTGAAACGGAAGAGGAATTTGACGGTGAAATTCCGTATGCTTATCTGACATATACAAGAAAGTAAATAGCAATAAGAAAAGGTAAATAGATTGGCGGATATAAGCAGATGAAAATTATGCTTTATCTGCCGATTTTTAACGTTTGCTAATTAACTGTTTTTTCATCATAGCTATTGACTATTCGGAAAAACTGTACGATAATTTAATGTATTGATTATTTTTGGGAGGCCGTTATGAGCTGCGATTGCAAAAATGTAAACAGCGATCTTTCCCTTATTGAGGAAACGCTGCAAAAGTATGCTTCCGATGAAGGAAATCTTATCACGATACTTCAGAATGCACAGGAGATTTACGGTTATCTGCCTGTCGATGTTATCTATCACGTTGCCGAAAGGGTGGGCGTAAGCCCGGCAAGAGTCATGGGCGTTGCAACCTTTTATGCCCAGTTCAGCTTAAAGCCGATCGGTAAATACCTTGTCATGCTTTGTCAGGGAACGGCGTGTCATGTCAACGGCTCCGAAAGGATACTTCGCGCAATAAGCGAAGAGCTTGGGATTGCCGATGGCGAAACCACCGATGATGGACTTTTTACCATCAAATGCGTTGCGTGTCTTGGCTGCTGCAGCCTTTCGCCGGTTATGATGATAAATGATGATACATACGGCTCGCTCACCCCGGAAAAGGCCGTGAGCATTGTTCGAGCGCTCAAAGCTAAGGAGGCGTAGGCGGTATGAAAATTGTTATTGGACAGGGCAGCTGCGGAATAGCCGCAGGCGCCGCAAAGGTATATAAAGCACTTGAAGGTATAAATACAGGCGCGTTCGAACTTGGAAGTACCGGCTGTATTGGTATGTGCTTTCTTGAACCCATAGCGGATATATATGATGGTGATGTACTTGTAAAAAGGCTTGTTCATGTTGACGAGAAGGATGCCGAAAGGATTGCAAAGGCCGTTTGCGAAAATGATCTTGATTCGATTTCCGATCTTTTCATAACCGATGATGATGCATCTTTTCTTTCACAGCAGACAAGAATCGCACTTCGTCATTGCGGAATAATCGATCCCACAAAGCTGGAGGATTATACCGCGATTGACGGATATCGTGCTTTGAAAAAGGCACTTTGCGAAATGACTCCCGAAGAGGTCATAGATGAGATAAAAACATCCGGTCTTGCCGGCCGCGGCGGAGCAGGATTCCCGACATGGTTCAAGTGGAATGCAGCACGTCAGTCTGTCGGTGACAGGAAGTTCATGATATGCAATGCTGATGAGGGCGATCCCGGCGCATTTATGGACAGAGCGGTTATCGAAAGCGACCCGCATACACTTATCGAAGGTATGCTTATCGGTGCTTACGCTATCGGCGCTTCGGAGGCTATTGTATATGTAAGAGCGGAATATCCTCTGGCAATAATCAACCTCAAGCGTGCTATCGAGCAGGCAAGGGAAAATAACCTGCTTGGTGAAAATATTCTTGGAACCGGCTTTTCATGCGAAATGAGGATAAAGGCCGGTGCGGGAGCTTTTGTCTGCGGGGAGGAAACGGCTCTTATCGAATCGCTGGAGGGCAAGCGTGGTATGCCGCGGCTGAAGCCTCCTTTCCCTGCGCAGAAGGGATATAACCAGTATCCCTCCAACATCAATAATGTTGAGACCTTTGCAAATGTTGCGTGGATTATCCTCAACGGCGGCGAAAAGTTTGCCCAAATGGGTACCCCAGACAGCAAAGGAACAAAGGTATTCGCGCTTACCGGAAAGATAAAGAAGGGCGGATTGGTCGAAATACCGATGGGCATGACCCTGCGTGAGGTTATCTTTGATATCGGCGGCGGTATAAGAGATGATGCCGAATTCAAGGCTGTTCAGATGGGCGGCCCATCCGGCGGCTGTATACCGGCTGATAAGCTTGATACCATAATTGATTACAAAGCACTTGGCGCAACGGGTGCAATTATGGGTTCGGGCGGTATGGTCGTTATGGATCAGACTACCTGTATGGTGGACGTTGCCCGATTCTTCCTTGATTTTACGGCAAAAGAATCGTGCGGCAAATGTGTTCATTGTCGTCTTGGAACAAAGCGTATGCTTGAAATACTCGAAAGAATTGTTGCCGGTGAGGGAAAAGAGGGCGATATCGAGCTGCTCGAAGAGCTTTGCGAAGGTATCAAGGACGGTGCGCTGTGCGGACTTGGTCAGACTGCGCCTAATCCTGTACTTACCACAATAAGATATTTCCGTAATGAATATGAGGCTCATATAAAAGAAAAGAAATGTCCGGCAAAAGCGTGTGCGTCGCTGCTGCGATACAGCATTGATGCTGATAAGTGCATCGGTTGTACCGCATGTGCAAAAAAATGTCCGGTTGCTGCGATATCGGGCAGCGTAAAGCAGACCCACAGTATAGATGCGCAAAAGTGTATACGCTGCGGTCAATGTGCTTCGGTGTGCCGCTTTGGTGCGGTTACGGTTTGTTAAGGGAGGGATAAAGATATGTCTGTTAATATTACAATAAATGGTATAGCCGTCACGGGTAATGACGGTGATACCATACTTAAAATAGCTTCGGAAAACGGTATCGAGATCCCGACCCTTTGCCATCACGAAAGTGTAAAGCTTTATGGTGCGTGCGGATTGTGCGTTGTAGAGGCACAGGGCGTTGGCAAGCTGCTTCGTGCCTGCTCTACCGTTGCGACCGATGGAATGGTTATTAATACCGAATCGGAAAGGGTAATAAAGGCCAGAAAGATCGCTCTTGAGCTTCTTATGAGTGACCACGAGGGCGACTGCAAAGGTCCCTGCACACTTGAATGTCCTGCCGGAACCGATTGTCAGGGATATGTAAAGCAGATAGCTTTGGGCAATGACAGGGAAGCGGTAAGAATAATAAAGGATAAGCTTCCTCTTCCTGCTTCCATAGGCAGGGTGTGTCCTCATCCGTGTGAAACGGCATGCAGACGCGGTCTTGTCGAACAGCCGATATCAATTGCGTATCTCAAGGCTTTTGCGGCCGATAATGATATGAAATCGGACGATCCTTTCCGCCCCGAAATGGATGAAAAGACCGGAAAAACAGTTGCGATTATCGGCGGCGGCCCTGCCGGATTGTCGGCGGCTTATTATTTAGCTGTAAAGGGACATAGCATTACAGTATACGATGCCATGCCTAAGATGGGCGGAATGCTCAGATATGGTATTCCCGAATACAGACTGCCTAAAAAAGTGCTCGATGCCGAGATAGCCCAGATAGCCGAACTTGGCGTTGATATGAGGAATAATGTCAAAATCGGCAGGGATATCTCGTTTGATGAAATCAGAAGCAGCCATGATGCCGTCCTTATCGCAATCGGTGCGTGGAATAGTATGGCCACAAGGTGTAAAGGTGAAGAACTTGATGGGGTTTACGGCGGAATTGACTTCCTTCGTGAAGTAAGCCTCGGCGAAAGACATGAGATCGGCGAAAATGTTGCCATCGTCGGTGGCGGCAATACTGCTATGGACGCCTGTCGTACAGCGGTAAGACTTGGCGCGAAGAATGTATATGTAATATATCGAAGAACTCAGGCCGAAATGCCGGCCGAAGAGATAGAGATCAAAGAGGCAAAGGAAGAGGGCGTTGTCTTCAAATTCCTCACCAACCCGGCCGAGATAATCGGAGAAAACGGAAAGGTAAAGGCAGTAAAGCTTCAGATAATGGAGCTGGGCGAACCGGACGCAAGCGGTCGCCGTTCTCCCGTACCGGTAGAGGATGAATTTGAGACCATCGAAGTCGATGCCGTTATCGCGGCTATCGGTCAGAGGGTTAATCCCACGGGCTTTGAGTCTGTTGAGCTCAATCAGAGGGGAATCATAAAGGCCGATGCAGCTTCCTTTAAAACAAATATCGAGGGCGTTTTTGCCGCCGGTGATGCGGTAAATAACGGTGCAGGAATCGCGATTGCCGCTATTGCTGAGGCAAACAAAGCTGCGCTTGCCATCGACGGTTATCTTCACGGTATAGATATTTCTTACAGACCCGAATATGTTTCCAGGCGTGTGGTTAGCGAAAAGGATTTTGCTGACAGGGAAAAGATCGCTCGTCAGGAAATGCCGCACAGAAGTGCTGAGGATCGCCGCCGCGATTTTGCTGAAATTAATCTTGGTTTTACAGATGAACAGGCTCGTAATGAGGCAAAGAGATGTCTTGAATGCGGTTGCCATGATTATGCACAGTGTTCGCTTATAAGACACGCAAACAGATATCCAATCGCTCCCGACCGGCTCAGCGGCGCAAAGCATACCTGCGAAGTGGAGCAGAAGCTGGTCTGCATAGAGCGTAATCAGGGTAAATGTATCCTTTGCGGACTTTGTGTGCGCACCTGTGAAGAGGTTGCAAAAAAAGGCATACTCGGTCTTGTCGGCCGCGGATTCCCGACGGTGGTAAAGCCGGAATTCAACAATCCGGAAACCATAAGAGGCTGTGCCGATTGCCTTAAGTGTGTCGAAGTCTGCCCGACCGGCTCGCTGAAGATTATTAAAAAATAAACTGTTTTCAAGTGCGGCTGTTCGCTTTTTGCCGGACAGCCGTTTTGCATATTATACCGATTGATTTGAAAGAATAATCTTCAGGAGTTGATCTTTGATGGCAAAAGCCGCAAACAAATTTAAACGGGCTGCCGGTATATTGCTTCCGATAAGCAGCCTTCCGTCCAATTACGGTATAGGTACGCTTGGTGCTGCAGCATATAATTTTATTGATTTTCTGAAAGCATCCGGTCAGAGCTACTGGCAAATATTGCCCGTTGGAGCGACAAGCTATGGTGATTCACCTTATCAGTCGTTTTCGGCGTTCGCGGGCAATCCTTATTATATTGACCTCGATATGCTCAAAGAGGAAGGTCTTATTTCACAGAAGGATATTAATTCGTACAAATGGGGGAGCGATCCCCACAAAGTGGATTATCCTACTATGTTCTACAATCGCTTCAAGCTGCTGAAAACGGCTTTTGAAGCGTGGGATAGAAATGATGAAGCGTATGCGCTTTTCTGTGATGAAAACGCCGACTGGCTGGATGATTACAGCATGTATATGGCGATAAAATTCCATAACGGTCAGCGCTCATGGCTGGAATGGGATGATGATATACGCACAAGACAGCCGGAGGCTCTTGAAAAATACCGCGGGCTTTTAAAGGAAGATATCCTATTCTGGAGCTTTCTTCAGTATAAATTCTTTGCGCAATGGGAAAAGCTGCGCGAATATGCCCATGCAAATTCGGTGGAGATAATCGGCGATATTCCGATATATGTAGCGATGGACAGCGCTGATACATGGGCAAACGGCCGCCAGTTCATGCTCGATGAGGATATGAGGCCGCTCAAGGTTGCGGGAGTTCCGCCCGATTGCTTTTCGGCCGATGGCCAGCTTTGGGGAAATCCACTCTACCGCTGGGATGTTATGGAGGCGGACGGCTTTGGCTGGTGGAAGCGCCGTATAAGCTTTTCATCAAAAATATATGATGTTATTCGTATAGATCATTTTATCGGTATAACCCGATATTATTCGATAGATGCCGGGAGCGAGACGGCAAAGGTGGGCGAGTGGCTGGACGGTCCCGGAATGAAGCTTATTGCCGCCATTGATGAGGCGCGCGGCAGGACGAAAATAATTGCAGAGGATTTAGGTCTTGTCGTACCGGCGGTTCGTGCGGTACAGAAAAAGGCAGGATATCCCGGCATGAAGGTACTTCAGTTCGCTTTCGGGGATGATGCAACCAATCATTTTCTTCCGCACAATCATACCGAAAACTTTATTGTATATACCGGAACGCATGATAACGATACAACAGCCGGATATATCCAGACTATGCGCCGCCGCGAGCTTGCTTTTACAAAAAGCTATCTTGGGGTAAAACGCCGCCGGGATATAACAGCGGCGCTTGTGCGTGCGGCATATATGAGCGTGGCGCATACTGCAATAATTCCGATACAGGATATCCTTGAGCTGGGGTCACAGGCTCGCATAAATACGCCCTCAACCGTTGGCGGCAACTGGGAATGGCGTCTTGACGGTGCGGTGCTGACGGAAAAGCTTTCAAAGCAGCTTCTGGCTTTGGCACAAACCTACGGCCGAGTTCAAAAATCAGAATAAAAACCGTATCATCGGGGTACTCTATTTGCGTAATGCAAAGAGTATCCCGATATTTTTATGCTTTGTTGTGACGGTGCTTCAAATATATTTTGTCACAACGGAGCAAAAAAATGAAAAGAAAGATATTGGTAATACTTCTTTGTGCTGTTATGGCGCTGTCCGTACTTGTTGGATGCAACGGCGGTTCAGACAATAACGGCGGAACACCTGCATCGGGCGATACCATAAAGCTTGTTCTTTGGGGTGCGGCCGATGACCGTGAGATGCTTTCAGAAATGGTGGATGCATTCAAAGCGGAGCACAGGGATAAAAACTATTCTATCGAAATACGCGTCACCGGCGAAGATGTAGCGAGAGATGAGGCTCTCAAGGATATCGAAGCCGCAGCCGATGTATTTGCGATAACCAACGACCAGCTTGGCGCGCTTGTAAACGCCAACGCGGTGTATGAAAATACCGTATATGCCGATGAGATCCGTCAGACAAGAACCGAGGGCTCGGTAACTGCGGCTACCATCGACGGCAAGCTTTACGGATTCCCGTCATCTTCCGAAAGCTATTTTCTTTTTTATGATAAGTCAAAGCTGACCGAGGATGATGTAAAATCGCTTGAGTCGATACTTGCAAAGCCGCAGCCGAGCGGAGTGATAAAATTCGGATTTGATTTTTCGGATGCTTATTTTTCTTCCGCATTCTTTATGACGGCAGGCTGTGAGATATACGGTTCGGACGGTCAGGATCCGTCTACGGTTACTTTTAACAGCGACGAAGGTCTTGAAGCCTCGCGATATATCGCAAAGCTCAAAGGTATGGGAGCGGCCGATCTTGAAGGTGACGTAGCAGGCGCACAGTTCAAAGCCGGCAAGCTTGCAGCGTATGTAAGCGGCAGCTGGAAGACCGAAGCGTATACCGATGCTCTCGGGGATGATTTAGGCTTTGCAAAGCTGCCGACAATAAAGATCGCCGGTGAGGACAGGGATATGGTTTCTTTTTCGGGCGGCAAGATGTATGTTGTAAAGTCTACCACCGAATATCCGCTTGAGGCGATGGCTCTTGCAAACTGGCTTACTAACGAGGAAAACCAGATAAAGCGTTTCAAGGACAGAAATATGCTTCCCAACTACAAATCACTTGCGGCGGAGGATGATATTCTCTCTAACCCTGCCGCGGCGGCAGAAACGGCACAGTTTGCACATTCGGTGCCTACGCCCTCTATAACCCAGATAAGCCGATATTGGGATCCTGTTGCAGCATATACAAAGGATCTTTTTGACGGAAAGATAAAGGACGATCAGATAAGATCAAAGCTCGATACACTTGTGTCGGATATAACGGCATAACAAAAAGCACGGACGGAATATATTCGCCCGTGCGATACTTAAAATAGATGAGTTTTCAGCGGTGCTTGAAAGGAATGGTTACAAAAATGGATACGCAGAAGATAAAAAGTGATTTACCGACAAGGATATCTTATGTGATATTGGGCTATTCAAATTTTGCCAGAGGCCAAAGAATGAAAGGTATATTATGGTTTCTTGGAGAGCTGTTATATATCCTTTTTATGATTTTTCTTGGAATACCTGCTTTGGGCGGACTTATAACACTTGGAGAAAATGAGCAGGGGTGGGTGTACGACGAAGCTTTGGGTATAAACGTGCGTACCGAGGGTGACAACTCGATGCTCCTTCTGCTTTACGGCGTGGCTGTAATCATGATAACTGCAGCATTTGTGTTTTATTATCTGGCGGCACAGAAAAGTGCAAGAGAGGCGCAGGCGGAAGAGGAACGGGGAAGAAGGCTCCCCGGATTTCGTGAGGATATGCATTCGCTGCTCGATAAGAAATTCTATATCACTCTGCTTGCAATACCTGTTATCGGAGTAGTTCTTTTTACAATACTTCCCCTTGTCTATATGGTGCTTATTTCCTTTACAAATTACGATTCCGACCATCAGCCGCCGGGCAAGCTTTTTGATTGGGTCGGCTTTGATAATTTCAGTTCCATGCTGTTTGAGGGAGGTACACTTTCCCGTTCATTTTTCCCGATATTGGCGTGGACGCTTGTCTGGGCGGTGCTTGCAACGGCAACGAGCTATATATTCGGCGTTCTGACTGCGATACTGATAAACAAAAAGGGGATAAAATTCAAGCCCCTGTGGCGAACGATCCTTATAACAACCATTGCCATACCTCAATTTGTATCTCTGCTTATCATGCGTAATATGCTCAACGATTACGGCGCGATAAACGAACTGCTGCTGAAATTCGGAATAATTTCCGAAAGGATAGGATTTCTTTCCGATTCAACTCTTGCGAAGATAACGGTGCTGGTTGTCAATCTGTGGGTCGGTATACCGTATACCATGCTCATCACAACCGGTATACTTCTGAATATTCCGCAGGAGCAGTATGAAGCCGCAACGGTCGATGGTGCAAGCAAATTTACGATGTTCAGAAAGATAACTCTGCCGCAGATACTTTTTGTAACAACACCGTACCTGATAACACAGTTTATAGGTAATATCAACAACTTCAATATAATATATCTGCTGACCGACGGCGGACCGCTCAACAGCAGCTATTATTACGCTGGAAGCACCGATCTGCTTGTAACGTGGCTGTATAAGCTTACAGCGAATCAGCGTGATTACAATATCGCTTCGACCATAGGTATTCTTGTGTTTATCATATCGGCCGTAATCTCGCTTTTGACCTATACCAGATCAAAATCATACAAAGAGGAGGGAGGATATCAGTGAGTGCAAAAGCAAAAAGAAGACTGGGTCTTGCCGGAAGCTATGCCATACTCGTCGTGCTTTCGGTGGTGTGGCTCTTTCCTGTGCTGTGGGTCGTGCTGACCTCCCTGCGTGAAGAAAAGGGATCGTTTGTCCCGAACTTTTTTCCCGAGGGTTATACCTTTGATAACTATATCGAGCTTTTCTCCGATACCTCGGTTTTCAGCTTTGGTCAATGGTTTGCAAATACGCTTATTGTTTCGATCGCTTCCTGCGCGCTGACAACATTTATCATCATCTCGACCGCGTACGTTATGTCGCGAATGAGGTTTTCGATGCGTAAGTCTATGATGAAGCTTGCTCTGATACTTGGTCTTTTTCCGGGATTCATGTCGATGATAGCGGTGTATTTTGTTTTAAAATCGGTCGGATTGACCCAAAGCCTTTTAGCGCTTGTGCTTGTGTATTCAGCAGGCGGCGGTCTCCAGTTTTATATCTCAAAGGGCTTTTTTGATACGATACCGTACGCGATGGACGAGGCGGCCATGATAGACGGGGCGACTAAGGCACAGATATTCACAAAAATAACGTTGCCGCTGTCAAAGCCGATAATTGTTTATACTATACTGACCACTTTTATGGCACCTTGGATGGATTTTATATTCGCGCGTGTGATAATGGGCGATAATTATTCAAAATATACCGTGGCGGTGGGACTTTATACAATGCTGAGCCGTGAATTCATAGATATATATTTCACTCGGTTTGCCGCAGGTGCGGTATGTATTGCAATTCCGATAACGCTGCTTTTTATTTCGCTGCAAAAATATTATGTAGAAGGAATAACAGGCGGTTCGGTAAAAGGATAGAAAAATCAAAAAATGCGTTTCACCCCGTTTTTTGCGGCTGCATAGTATGTAACAGTCGAAAAAACGGGGTGGTTTTTTGTATTACGTCAAACACAGAAAAGAAAACGGCTTTTTTAAAAGACGGCTTCTTATCGCTTTATTGGCTGTTGTGATGGTGCTTGTATTGTTTGAGCTGCAGCTTCGTCCGATGGTTTCGGTCATTATTGAAAATGAGGCAAGACGGCTTTATACCGATGCGGTAAATGAGTCGGTTGCCGAGGTGATGGGTGAGAGCGGCATTGATTACAGCGATCTTGTCAGTATGCAGCTTGATTCACAGGGCAACGTTACATCGATACAGGTCGATTCGGCGGCTGTAAACATGCTGAGTGCAAAGATATCGGCACGCGTCGCCCAAAAGCTTGACGACGGATACCTTTCAAACACGCAGATAGATATGGGTACGCTGACCGGAATACGGATGCTGAACGGCTGCGGTCCCGATGCGGCGCTGCGGCTCAAGCTGAAAGGCAGTGTGAAGATTGACATTGATGAAAAGTTTGATGAAAAGGGTATAAACCAGACGCTGCACTCGCTTGAATGTAATGTGTCGGCACAGGTGGTTACATATATACCCGGGTTCAGCAGCGTTGTAACCATCGAAACAAATGTCCCGCTCGTCAATACGGTAATAGTTGGTGAGGTTCCCCAGTCGTACACCGTCGTAAACGGAGATCAGTCGGATACAGTGGGCAGAATATTTGATTACGGCGACCCGTACGGCAATGATGTTATTTTAGATTAATTCATATATATAGTATTGCGATTTTATGAAAAAAGGAATATAATGTATAATATTATATTTTTTGGAGCGGTTATGGAAGAGAGCAGGCCTAATCAGATATGCGGAGTGGTGGATGACGTTAATTTCCGAAATGAGGAAAACGGGTTCACCGTGCTTGAGCTTGAATGGAATAATGAGCTTGTCACCGTCGTTGGAATACTTCCCGATGTTTATCCCGGTGAAACTCTGACGGTAAAGGGTGTATGGCAATCGCATCCGGCATACGGCGAGCAGATGAAGGCGGAGACCTTTGAACGTGAAATGCCGGTGACTGCGGCGGCGATACTGCGTTATCTTTCGACCGGTGCGATTAAGGGAATAGGTCCTTCAACCGCGGCCAAGATAGTCGATCTTTTCGGCGAGGATTCACTTTATGTCATCGAAACCGATCCCGAGCGCCTTGCACAGATAAAGGGTATTTCCAAACGCAAGGCTTTTGAGATATCCGAAGAATATAAGTCACACGCCGGAATTAACGATGTTATCGTACTTCTTTCAAAATATTCCGTTTCTGCAAACGAGGCTTTGGGTGTTTGGAAGAAATGGGGTGTATCTTCAAGAGATATAATCGAAGAAAATCCCTATATGCTCTGCAGCCCCGACCTTGGGATAGGCTTTGAGCGAATTGATGAGGCCTGTGCCCAGCTTGACAGACCTTTTGATGATCCGGGCAGGGTTTTTGCCGGGATACTGCATGTTCTGCGCCATAACATGGGAAACGGCCATACATGTATCCCCGAACGCAAACTGATACCGGCTTGTCTCGGACTTCTTGGCGTACCGCCCGAACAGCTTTCCGAACAGCTTGAGCTTGCCGTCGACAGCGGCGATCTCATATCCGATAATATAAACGGCGAACGTTTTATATTTCTGCCCGAAATGTACCGTGCGGAAACATATTGCGCCGGACGGCTGACCCTTATGACCCAGTTTCCTCCGCCTCCGATAACCGGCTATGAAACACAGATGGAGCTCAATGAACAGCTTTCCGGTTTTAAATATGAAAAGATCCAGCGTCAAGCCATAGCACAGGCGATGGAGAGCGGTATGCTGGTGCTCACCGGTGGTCCTGGTACGGGTAAAACCACCACTCTGAAGGCTATAATTGAGATACTCGAAATGTGCGGCAACGTTGTTGCGATAGCTGCGCCGACCGGACGTGCGGCAAAGCGTATTACCGAGGTTACCGGGCGTGAAGCGAAAACCATCCACCGATTGCTGGAGGTAAAATGGGGAGCGGGGGATATACCTACATTTGAACGAAATTCAGATAATCCTCTTGATTGCGATACGCTTATAGTCGATGAGCTTTCGATGACCGATATACTCCTTTTTGAAAGCCTTCTTCGTGCGCTGCGGCTTGGCTGCCGACTGATACTTGTAGGGGACAGCGACCAGCTTCCGAGTGTTGGCGCGGGAAATGTTCTTGCCGATCTTATCGCGTCGCAGAAGATTCCGGTTATCAATCTGCGTGAGGTTTTCCGTCAGGCGCAGACCAGTGCGATTGTTACC
>JAGBFS010000067.1 GCA_017936365.1 Clostridia bacterium | reverse complement strand
CCGGTTATAGTCACGGCCGACATATATGTAGCCGCCTCTATCCGGTCGGGGATAACGCTGTGAACACAGCCGCCGAGCCTTTCAACGCCCTCGATCACCACGGTCGAGCCTCCGGCTCCCGATATCCTCGCACCGCAGGCGTTAAGAAATGCGGCAAGGTCGGATATTTCCGGTTCGCGCGCGGCGTTGGTAATCACCGTGGTTCCCTTTGCGGTAGCCGCGGCGGTCATTATATTTTCCGTCGCTCCGACGCTCGGAAAGGAGAGCGGCACGCGGCAGCCCGTGAGCCGTCCATCAACGCTGCAGATTATATACCCGCCGCGTTCCTCCACCGACGCGCCCATTCTTCGCAGCGCATCAAGGTGAAGATCGATGGGACGCGGTCCCAGTTCGCATCCGCCGGGCATCGAAAGCTGTGCCTTATGAGTTCTTGTAAGCAGCGCGCCGAGAAAGGCGATCGACGACCGCATTTCCCTCATAAGCTGCTCCGGTATATCGCATCGGTTTACTCCGGTGGAATCGACGGTGAAAACACCGTCAGAAAAGCTTGTGCTGCAGCCCAGCCAGCGAAGTATGGCTCCGGCCGCTTCCACATCGGAAAGATGCGGACAATTATGTATTTCACATCTGCCCTGCGCGGCTATGGTCGCCGCCAGTATCGGCAGAGCCGAATTTTTCGCTCCGTGGACGCAAATTTCACCCGAAAGCTTTCTTCCGCCCTCTATATTAAGTACTGACATTTTAAGATCAACTCCCGTAATCTGAAATATGACTTACACGCCATACTATGCAAAAAACGGGAAAATGTCATAAATTACGGGCGGTCGGTGCCGTTATTTGCCAAGCACCTCGGCAACTATATCGGTAATGCGCTCCACGGCATCGGTTATCGCCATATTGCGCGAAGCAAGCGCCATTTTCTGTACATTTTCGGGACTGCTCAATATCGCATCGACCTTCTGCATGACAAGCTCACATGTCAGCTCCGATTCGACTATGATATCGGCCGCACCCTTATTGACCATCGCCATAGCGTTATGGTACTGGTGATTTTCCGCCACGTTGGGTGACGGGATAAGTATACATGCCTTTCCCTGTGCCTGAAGCTCGGAAAGGGTTATCGCTCCGGCGCGGCTTACGACAAGGTCGGCCGCCGCCATGACTCTCGGCATATCGTTTATATATTCGCGAATATCAAGATTATCCGCATCCATATCGGCACCCTTTTCCTCAAGAAGCGGCGGAAGGAAGGAGCCGTATCGGCCGTAGCCGTGGATATGATTGTACTTTTTATCCTTGGAGCTTCGCACGATAAGATCGGCCATACCCTCGTTTATGCGTCTTGCGCCGAGCGAGCCGCCGAAGGAAAACACCAGCGGACGGTCATCTATCCCAAGCTCCTCGCGAGCCTTGGATTTATCATAGCTGAGTACGTCGGCTCTTATCGGGTTGCCGGTAAGTCTGATATCAAGCCCTTCGCCCCCCAGACGCGGACGGGCATCCTCCACCGCGAGCATTATCACCTTTGCATATTTTGAAAGCATCTTGGTGGTAACGCCGGGGAACGCGTTCTGTTCATGTATCAGAAGCGGAACGCCCATCTGTGCGGCCTTGCGCATAATAGGGCCGCTTACATATCCGCCGGTACCTATAGCGATATCGGGCTTTACCTTATTTACTATCTTTTTGGCCGCGGCGCCGGAATTTGCAAGATACCACACCGCCTGCGCATTTCTTTTTATATTGGTAAAGCTGAGCTTCCTCTGGAAGCCTGCCACCTTCATCGGCTCAAAGGAATAGCCTGCCTGCGGCACAAGCTCCGATTCCATGCCGGTCGGTGTACCGACAAAGGTTATCTCGGCATCGGGCCATCTTTTCATTATACCTCCGGCGATTGCCAAGGCCGGATTGATATGTCCGGCGGTTCCGCCTCCGGCGATAAGAACTTTCATTTTAATGACCATTCCTTTCCTTGAAAAACTGCGGCGAAAACCACCGCTTTTAACCGGGGATGCTCCCCCTGTTACATAGTTTGCTTGAATGTGGACTTTCGCGATATCGAAAGCAGCACGCCTATTTCAAGCAGAAGCATGACAAGCGATGTGCCTCCGTAGCTGAAGAAGGGCAGGCTGATACCGGTGTTGGGTATAGTGTTGGTGACGACCGCGACATTAAGAAGCGCCTGCCATCCTATCTGCGCGGTGATGCCTATGCCCATCAGCTTTGAGAATCTGTCGGGGTTGGAGATGCTTATGGTAAAGCCTCTCCACACAAATATCATAAAGAGGAGGATTACAAGTGTTGCTCCGACAAAACCGAGCTCTTCGCACACGACCGCAAACACAAAGTCGTTCTGCGGCTCGGAAATATAAAGGAATTTCTGTTTTGAATTGCCGATACCCTGACCAAGCAGGCCGCCCGAGCTTATCGCATAAAGCGCCTGAACATTCTGCCATCCGGTGCCCTGGATATCCGAAAAGGGATCCTTCCACACCTCGATACGGGTCATACTGTAGCCGATTGTTCCCGAAAAGATAACAAATATGATTCCCGCCACAGCTATACCGATAAGAAGAATGAACCATTTCATATCGACGCCCGACATCCACATCATCGTCGCGCCGATAAGCAGGAGAAGTATGGTACAGGAAATATGCGGCTCGGCAACGACAAGACCGCAGGTTGTGCCGAGCATGAGGATAAAGATGCCTATACCCCAGCAGAATCTGAGTATGGAATTTTTGAACTTATTCTTATGAAGCCGTCTGTTCCTGCGGCGGAACTCGTAATAATAATCGCCCCATTTTGCGCCGAATATTATAACCGCAAATTTCGCGATCTCCGACGGCTGGAAGGTCGTAAAACCGAGATTGATCCAGCGGCGGACATAGTTTATCTTCGGCATGAAAAGCACTATTACAAGCAGCGCGTAGGAAATTATTACTATAAGCATGGTCGCGCTGCGAAGCTTTTCCGCAGGGACAAGCGATGCAAGAAACATCAGCGCAAATCCGAGCACAGCAAAGATAAGCTGGCTTCGGATATAATAGTTGCTGTCGCCGTCGTGATAATAGGCGTAGGCGTAGCTTGCCGAATACATCATGACAAGCCCCACCACGACCAGCGCGACAACTATAACAAGCAGCGGAAGGTCAAAGCCGAGCTTTTTATCCTTGAACACCGCAACACAGTCATCCACAAGTCCGCCGAAACGGCTGCCTAAAGATTCCTTTTCATTACTGTTCTTCTTCGTTCCCGAACCGGAGCCTTTTCCGGTGGCCGGCCTTTTTGCTGTGGTGTTCGCCATCACACCGTCTCCCCTTCCAATCGATTATAAATATATCGCCCGATCGGTTATGATCCGAAGCCGACAAGCAGCGCCGTAACTATACCGGCGATAAAGGTTACTATGCTGAAAACGGTAACGATCTTTATCTCGCTCCATCCGCACATCTCGAAATGATGGTGAATGGGGCTCATTTTGAAGATACGTTTGCCGTGGGTAAGCTTGAAATAATATCTCTGGATAATGACCGAGCCTGCTTCGCACAGATAGATTATTCCGACGAGCGGGATAAGTATCGGCATATCCATTCCGAACGCCAGCGCACAGAACATACCGCCGAGGAAAAGCGAGCCGGTATCGCCCATAAACACCTTTGCCGGATAGAAGTTCCAGACAAGGAAGCCAAGACAGCCGCCGGCAAGAGCCGCGCCGATTATGCTTATTTCAAGTATCTGGACAAGGGCGGCGCTGAACATGAAGCTGACAGCGGCAAAGAAGGTTACCGAGCCGCACAGGCCGTCGATACCGTCGGTGAGGTTTACCGCATTGACAAATCCGACGATCATGACAAGTGCGATTATATAGAACCAGAAGCCAAGCTCCACCTGACCTTCGACAAAGGGGATTGTAGTCGCGCCCTTGCCGTTATCGCCCGATATCCACATCGCTGCAAGATATGCGGCGGCGATGCCTGTCTGGGAGATGATCTTCTGCCAGAAGGAAAGTCCGTCGTTATTATGTCTTACTACCTTGAGGTAGTCATCGGCGAAACCGACGATGCCGTAAAGCACGCCCATGATAAGGCCTGCCCACATCATAACGCAGCGCTCGGTTGAAACCGGCTCTGCGGCGGCGCTCCAATAAAGCGGCAGGCAGACGCACACGGCGATGCCTACGCCGGCGAGGAAGGTAAGGCCGCCCATTGTCGGGGTGCCCGATTTTGCCGAATGCCATGTGGGGCCGATCTCTTTGATGGGCTGGCCGTATTTGAGCTTATGCAGCCACGGGATGAGCACCTTGCCCAGAGCCGCGGTAACTACGAATGCAATAACAGCCGCAATAATACTTACGAAGTTTTCCATATATGTCCATTCCTTTCAAAAGACCGCTGGCGGTCCTATCATCCAAATACCTTTTCAACGACCTCTTCCATCTTCATGCCGCGGCTTGCTTTGAAAAGCACGGCATCGCCCGGCGCGAGCACCGATTTGAGGTCGGCAGCAAGTGAGTCCTTATCGTCGTATTTTCTTGCATCTACCTTATCAGACGCATCTGACGCGCCTTCTATGTAATACGCCGCATTGTTTCCGAGCGCAAACAGCATATCGATACCGTTTTCGGCTACTGCCGCGCCGCAGTCGGTATGGGCTTTTTTCGCATAATCGCCCAGCTCGAACATATCGCCGAGAACGGCTATTCTTTTACCCTTGCAGGGTATCTGACGAAGCACCGAGAGGGATGCTCTTATCGAATCGGGGCTTGCGTTATAGCAATCGCTTATCAGCGTTACGCCGTCCTTGTCGATTATCTTCTGACGGCGCTCGTCGGGGACATAGTTTTTAAGTCCCTCTATCGCTTCGGCAGGTGTCACCCCGGCAAGCCCGCCGCATATAAACGCGGCGCAGGCGTTATAGACGTTATGCCTGCCGATTACCGGAATCTCTATCTGCCATGTCTTTTTGCGTCCGGAAAGGGTAAATGATATCGAATCGTCATTCTGGACGATATCGGTCGCTTTGAAATCGACGTCTTCGCGGTCAATACCGTAGCTGATGGTTCTGAACGGATATTTCGCGATAACGGTACGGAGCATATCGTCGTCGCCGTTGACGACCAGCTTTGCGTCCTTATCCATACCCTCAAGTATTTCCATCTTTGCTTTAAGTATGCCCTCACGCGAGCCGAGCATCTCGATATGGCTTACGCCGATATTGGTGATAAGACCTATTGTGGGGCGTGCGGTACGGGTGAGCCGGCTTATTTCGCCGAAGCCGCTCATACCCATCTCAAAAACCGCCGCTTCGATGGAATCGTCCAGCCGCAGGCACATACGCGGAAGACCTATCTCGTTATTGAAGTTGCCTTCCGTGGCAAGGGTGCGGTATCGCGACGAAAGCACGTAGGCGACCATATCCTTTGTGGTGGTCTTTCCGACCGAGCCGGTCAGCCCGACCACGGGTATCTGATATTTACTGCGGTTGTATGCCGCAAGCGCCATAAGCGCGCGGCGCGTATCGTCGACCTTGATGATAATGCCGTCGGCTTCGACGTCGTCCGAGCATACCGCAGCCGCCGCGCCCTGCTCAAAGGCTTTGGCGACAAAGGCATGACCGTCAAACCGGTCGCCCTTTATTGCAAAAAACAGGCATCCTTCCGTTATACTGCGGCTGTCTATACAGACCTCGGAAAAGACCGCTTCTCCCGTTGCGGTTCCCTCCATAGCCTTTGCCGCTTCAAATGCCGTCATTTTATCCATCTTGCCTCTTCCTCTCTCTTCCTTTTTGAAAAAAAGGAAGACAAAAACTTACTGGCTTCGTGCCGCACTTCCTTTTTGGAAAAAAGGAAGACAAAAACTTACTGGCTTCGTGCCGCGCAGGTTTTGGGTGTGACCTTAATCTGCTGTATAAACACATACAGAGCGTATTTGCGCACGTTTTATAGTGTGTCGCAACAGACTTAATCCACAAAGCTAAACATGCGTAGCATGCTTCCTTTTTGGAAAAAAGGAAGACAAAAACTTACTTGCTTCGTGCTGCACAAGTCTTGGTTGTGACCTTAATCTGCTGTATAAACACACGCGGAGCGTATTTGCGCACGTTTTATAGTGTGTCGCAACAGACTTAATCCACGAAACTAATCACGCGTAGCGTGTGTGCGGAAAATCTCTGCGAGCACCTCGCGCTCGTCGAAATGTATTGTGCCGGTGTTCAGTATCTGATAGGTTTCGTGACCCTTGCCCGCAAGTACGATGACATCGTCCTTCTCTGCGTGCTCTATTGCGTATTCTATCGCCTCGCGGCGGTTTTCGATAACTACATACGGGGTGTCATGCTGTAATACTCCGGGTATTATCTGCTCTATAATCGACGCCGGGTTTTCGCTTCTGGGGTTATCCGAGGTTATTATAACAAAATCCGCAAGGCGTGATGCCGTCTCGCCCATCAGCGGACGCTTTACGGGATCGCGGTCGCCGCCGCAGCCGACAAGGCAGACCAGTCTGCCCTTTGTGACCTCGCGCATTGTCGAAAGGATATTTTCAACTCCGTCGGGGGTATGGGCATAATCGAGTATGACGGTAAAATCCTTGCCGGTCGGCCAGAGCTCGGCTCTGCCCTTTACGCCGCTGACCTTGCCGAGTGCTTCGGCTATCGCGCCGATATCGGCCTTGCCGTTTTCCGAATCGGCGAGGTACGCGCACGCAACGGCGGTAAGTCCGTTATAAACGGAAAACTTTCCGGGGATGGGAACAAAGGCTTTATTTTTTTCTCCGTCTATCGAAAGGGTAAAATCGACGCCCTGAGAATGATAGCTTTCATCGCAGGAGGAAAAATACTGGCCGCCGGTGCCGAGGGTATAAAGCTGACAGCCGACCTTTTCTGCAAGCTGTGCGCCCCAAGCATCGTCGGTGTTTACCACCGCTTTGTCGCACATGGAAAAGAGCTTGCATTTGGATGCAAAATAATTTTCCATCGTGCCGTGGAAATCAAGGTGATCCTGCGTAAGATTGGTAAAGCAGGCGATATCGAAATGCAGTCCTGCCGTTCTGCCCTGCTCGATAGCGTGGGAGGAAACCTCCATTATGCAGTACTGACAGCCGGCTTCGACCATTTTGCCGAACAGCTCATGCAGTTCAAGCGTATCGGGGGTGGTGTAATGGGTTTCGAGCACCTCATCGCCTATCATGTTCTGAATCGTGCCGATAAGCCCGGTCTTATAGCCGAGCTTATCGAGGATGCTTTTGGTTATAAAGGTTGTCGAGGTTTTGCCGTTGGTTCCCGTAACGCCGATAAGACGGAGCTTTTTTAGCGGATGACCGCAGAACGCCTCACAAACGGCGGCAAAGGCTTCCCTTACCGAAGGCACAAGTATCTGGCTATCCAGGCCAAGATCGCGCTCGCACAGAATATACGCGCCCTTTGCTGCACAATCGGGTGCAAAATCGTGACCGTCACGGGTCAGACCCTTTATGCAGCAGAACAGCGAACCCTTTTCGACCTTGCGCGAATCGGCGGTAACGAAGGAAATCTCCGTATCGCCCGAAAGCGCGGTCTTATATTCCGTTTCGGCAAAAAGCTCGGCAAGTTTCATTGTATCCAATCCTTTCAGATAACCTTCCTGAATAATCTATTTTATCACAAAAAATCGCTGTTAACAATCGCCCGCGGCGGATAACGCATTTAGTCGGTCGCGCCGCCCATGATGAATTCGACAGTGATTACCGTACCCTGTGCAACGCGCTGGCCGCTCGGGATATCCTGACCGGTAACTATGCCCTGTGAAGAATCGTAGCCCGTGCCGCTGTAACGGATATTGAGTCCGGCATTCTTTATGGCTGTATTTGCCTGTGTGGGAGACATATTCAGCACATTGGGAACGGTGGTCATAACAAGGTCGCTTTCGTCGGTCATAACCACGACGGTACCCGTTTTGGGGATACTGGAGCCTGCCGCGGGAACCTGACTTACAACGTTCGGGCCGTTTCCGATGACCCGTATTTTGAGTCCTTTTTCGGAAAGCTTTGCGGTGGCTTCACTTATGGGACTGCCCACCACTCCGGGGGTAAGCGTATCAATAAGCTTGACGTCATCGGCCGAATAGATGGTCTCGACGCCGAGATACGGAAGAACCTCGCGAAGCACGTTGCGGACGACCGGAGCGGCTATCGTACCGCCCATGTGGCTTCCGCCCTGCGGGTTATCAAGCATAACGAGCATTACTATCTCCGGATCGTCGGCCGGGGCTATTGCGCAATAGGACGCGACATAGGTTCTTGTACCCGTCGCGGCATTCTGCGCAATTCTTTCGGTCGTACCGGTCTTACCGCCGAGACGGTAACCGGAAATATATCCGTTTTTGGCTGTACCGCCCGAAACGGTCTGCTCCAGCATGGAGTTTATTATATCGGACGTTTCGCCCGATATGACCTGACGCTTTACGGTAGTGCCGTTTGTTTCGACAATATTTCCGTCCTCATCGAGTATCTGACCGACAACGTGAGGCTTGACAAGATATCCGCCGTTGGAAACGGCCGCGATAGCCGTAGCCATCTGGATGGGAGATACGGTATTGGTCTGGCCGAACGAGCTGACCGCCAGATCGGCAGGATGCTTGTTAAGGCTATCCTCGCTGTGGTAAACGCCGACGCCCTCCGCCGGGAGGTCGATGCCGGTTTTTTCGGTAAAACCGAAGGCGGCGAAGTATTTGAAGAAAAGGCTTCCGCCAAGACGTGAGGCAAGGGTCATGAACACCGGGTTGCAGCTGTTCATCATGCCCTTTGTAAGCGATTCGGCACCGTGTCCGCCCGATTTATGGCAGGATATGCGGCGCGAGCCGAAATTCATTCCGCCGCCGCAATAGAAGCTGTCATTTACCGAGGTAAGGCCTTCCTCCAAAGCGGCCGCCATGGTAACCGGCTTGAATACCGAGCCCGGCTCGTATGTATCGCTTATCGCCTTGTTTCTCCACTGAGCCTGACGCGCTTCGCTCAGCGCGGCCGAACGCTCGTCGCCGACAAGGGTTTCGATTTTTGCCATCGCGCTTTCGCTTATCTCGTTGGGGTTTGCCGGGTCGTAATCGGGCATGGTGGCCATGCCGTACACCGCACCGGTATTGACGTTCATTATAATTCCGCACGCGCGCTCGCGAACATCGTTATCCTTGACCGCCTGCGAGAGGTATTTTTCAAGTATCGTCTGGATATTTGCGTCGATGGTCAGAACGAGCGAGTTGCCCTGCTGTGCATCGACAAGCATTTTGTATTCAAAGGGCATCTTGCCGTTTACGGCGTTCTGGGAAGAAACGATCCTTCCCGGCACACCGCTGAGGGTATTGTCGTAATAAAGCTCCAGACCGGCAAGACCTTCGTTATCGGTTCCGGTAAAGCCGAGTATGGTTGAAGCAAGCGTTCCGCGGAAATAATAGCGCTTTGTATCGGCGTGAAGCTTTACGCCCGGAACGACGATTTCGTTTGTGTTCGGGTCGGTAAGGAACTGGAGTATTCTGTCCTTCTGATCCTTATCGGCCTTGTTTTTCAGCTTGACCTCGCTGTAATTGAGCTCCATTCGGCCTCTGATATATTCCTCGGTAAGGCCGAGCACCTCCGAAAGCTTTGCGACAATGGCGTCCTTCTGCTCCGGCTTTACATCGCCCGGACGGATACTGACCGCCCACGCAGGCGCGCTCTGAACAAGCGTTTCCATATTGCGGTCATATATCGTTCCTCTGTCGGCAGGAAGCTCGTTGTCACTGAGCTGCTGGTCGACGGCAAGCTGCTGATACTTTTCGCTGGCGATAAGCTGATAATACGCCATAACGCCCACAACCACAAGATAAAGCAAAAACATTCCAATTGCCAGCACTATCATTCTCTGACGCATGGTTTTGCTTGCTCCGGCACGTCCCTTTTTCTTGGTGCCGTTCTTTGATTTATCTTCATTTTTCTTTGTCTGCGCCAACCTTCCTGTTCACCCTTTCATCCCTTTATTGATGCAAAACGAGAGTTAAGATGAAAATCTCAACTCTCATTTATCGTCCTCTATATTGCCTATCCTCCGCCGCGGGGTTTCGGGCGGCCGATCACGCTCACCCTTCCCCCTAATTGTACTGCCGAATCAGCCGAGGTATGACAGCAGATCGTTTGTTGATGAAGATGAGAATATTCCGCGGGTGGGCTTTGCGACCTCAAAAACGTCGCCGCGCTCAACAGTCACCCATGTTATCTGACTTGTCTGCACCTTCTGCATTCCGATATTGTTAACGGCGTATTCTTCCACCGCCGAAGCACCAAGCTGTGTTTCATATTCCACCCTCAGCGCCTCGTAATCGTTGCTCAGTTCATTGAGCTGCGCGGTTGCGTCCTCAATGCGCTGGGTGTATTCGTGCTGCTGCACGCCGCCCATTACCATAAGGGTGATAACAAGCGCCGCCACAATGCCTAAAACAAGATAGCTTATATTCTTGACCTTCTTTTCGTGAGCCTTTGCCTTTTCGCGCTCCATCCTTTTGCGCTGCTGCTCGCTCATCGCCGGCTTTGCGGCCGGTACGTTCGACCTCTGCGTTCCCGTTCTTTTGCCCGCTCCTGCGTTTCTTTTTCTGTTTTCAATCTCGCGTTCCCTCTCGCTGCTTCTGTATGTCCGGCGCGGCTCAAAAAGAGTCAGATCGTATGCCGCATTGGAGTAACCCACTTGTTCTCACCTACCCATTCTTTAGTTATGTAAAACAGATTATGTAAATAATAATCCCCATCATTCCGTTTGTCAACCACAAAGCACCGCAAATCATGTACGAACTTTTCACATTAGTGTTATGTAAATCAAAGAACCACAATATATAGTCATATTACATATTATATTGTCATATCTACAGCTTTTCGCACACCCGAAGCTTTGCGCTTCGGCTTCTGTTGTTGTTTTGAAGCTCATCATCGGTGGCCGTTACCGGCTTTCTTGTAACAAGCTTTGCCCGCGGTTTCTTTCCGCATACGCATACCGGAAACTGGGGCGGACAAGTACAGCCCTCGCACCACGACGCCATTGTACGCTTGGTCATCCTGTCCTCAAGCGAATGGAAAGTGATAACGGCAAGCCTTCCGCCCTGACCGAGAAGCTCGAACGCGGCCGGCAGCACACGCTCCAGCTCGCCAAGCTCGTCATTGACGGCTATGCGAAGCGCCTGAAACACCTTTCGCGCGGGGTGCCCGTCCCGTCTTGCGGCGGCCGGATAACAATCCCTTATGATATCGGCAAGCTGCAGAGTCGTTTCGATGGGCTGCTTTTCCCTTTCGCGGCATATCGCCGCGGCAATTTTATTTGAAAATTTCTCTTCACCGTATTTGAAAAAGATATCGGCAAGCTCCCTTTGGCCGAGTGTCGCGACCAGATCGGCCGCGGAAGTGCCCTCGCTCGACATACGCATATCGAGCGGCGCATCGGCATGGTAGGAAAATCCGCGCTCGCCGCAGTCAAGCTGGTGGGACGACACGCCCAGATCCATAAGCACGCCGTCCACCCTATCGACGCCCTGCGACGCCGCAACGGCAGCGATATTTCCAAAGCTGCTCTGCACGATGGCAACATGCTCGTTTGAGCCGAGCCTTTTGTGAAGCTGCTCTATAGCATCGGGGTCGCGGTCGATGGAGATAAGCCTTCCGTTTCCGGTCAGCCGTTCGGCAATCGCCGAGCTGTGTCCGCCGCCTCCTGCGGTACAGTCGATATATATGCCATCAGGCTTTACCGCAAGCCCGTCTATCGTCTCAAAAAATAACACGGGCGTATGATAGCCCCCCATACGCTCGTGCCTCCTTCAAATATACTTATGTGTACAGGTTTATATTAATTTCACTTTCTCTTGCGAACCACCGAGGGCGGTTGGGAGAACCGCCCTCTTTACGGAAAGGTTCATTGGAAAGTGTCACGAATTCAAAGTTAAAAAATTAAAATAATCAGAAATCGCAATCGGGATCGTCTTCGGCGTCAAGATCGATCAGCATCTGTGTATATTCGCCGTTTTTGTTCCGGCCGAATACCCTGTCGTATTCTTCCGGTTCCCACATCTCGACCCATCTGTCCATTCCGACGATCACCATCTTTTCGGTGACGCCTATGTCGGAAAGCATTTCGGACGGGATAAGTATACGTCCCTGCGAATCGGTTTCGACATCGGAAGCGGAGGAGAATATCAGTCTTCTCAGTCCGTTGTCGGGATCCTTGATCCTTGCGAGCTTTTTGCGATATTTGTTCCAGTTATCCTCGTTGTACGCCCTGATACATTTATCCTTCGGGCTGAGGAAGATGGTGAAATGGTTGCCTAAATCGGGGCGGAATTTGGAGGGAACAAACACTCTGCCCTTGACATCGACGTTATGCGTATATTTACCGACGGGCATCGTGTTCACCTCTTTCCACACCACTTTTATGAATTTTGGGTGATTTTTCACCCCACTTGCCACCACTTCGATTCAATTATATACGCGCGCGAACAAAATTTCAATGTTTTTTTTGCGGCCCGCCCGGCCAATTTTTCCCATCACGCACCACCGCACGCCGGCGCCGGCGCACCTTGATTTCTTCCCCCGATTGCATTTTGTGGCAATAAAATAAGCCAACCACAATATCTTGTGATTGGCTATTATTTCATATATATTTTATCGGGTAAGCATTTTTACATTTTGCATATAAAAACGCTTAAAATTTCTACCTTTTGACCAAGGCCAAAAAAGGGTACAACGGTGTGATTATTCCTTCGTTTCGGTATCGGCCGACTCGGGACGCTCGGTCTTTTCGGGGGCGCCGACGGTGACGATGCTCGAATCGGAACGGGCTGTGTTGCGAAGGCTGGTTCTTGCCTGGCGAAGCTCGGTCAGCTTCTGGCTGAAGAAATCCTCCGTCTTGCGCATGATGCTCTCTGCGTAGTCGATAGCACCCTTTCTAATCTCGCGCGATTTTGTCTGCGCCTGAGCGACAGTTTCGTTTGCCTGAATGGTGGCGCGGCGGACGATCTCCTCCTGGCTTACCATCTGGCGTGCGCGCTCCTCGGCCTTTCTTGTAATTCCCTCGGCCTCTTTACGGGCATCGGCGATTATATCGTTGCGGTCGGCAGCGATAGCTCTTGCCTGTCTTATCTCGGTCGGGAGATTGCATCTTATATCCTCGATAAGCTCATTAAGGCGCTCGGTATTAATCATCGCCTTGCCGCCGCTGAGCGGTATAACGGTAGCCTTGTCAAGAAGGGTATCCATTTCATCCAATAATTCGTCTACGCTTAACATTTGTCATACCTTCCTTTGTAAAATAGTTTTGCTTATCCGGTTTTAATTATGTCAACCTTTGATGTCCGATTGAGCCATTTTTTCGTATATACGCTGGCAAACCTCCGGCGGGACAAAGCCGGAAATATCGCCGCCGAAACCGGCGATCTGTTTTACAACGCTGGAGGAAAGGAACATATTTTCCGCGCTGGTCGTAAGGAAAACGGTCTCAATTTTCGGGCTGAGCCGTCTGTTTGCAAGCGCCATCTGGAATTCGTATTCGTAGTCGGATACGGCGCGAAGTCCCTTTACGATTATTCTTGACCCCTTCATTTCGGCAAAATCGGCAAGAAGACCGTTATAGCTTTCTATTTCGATATTGTCAAGATGGGTCGTGCATTGACGCAGAAGCTCGACACGCTCCTGCTCATCAAAAAGGGGCGATTTTTTGGGGTTGACAAGCACAGCGACATACACCTTATCAAAGATAGAGGCCGCTCTTGTTATAATATCAACGTGTCCGACCGTTACCGGGTCAAAGCTTCCGGGGCATACTGCTGTTATCATTTTAATACCATCTTCTTATTATGTCAACTTTAATTTTATGCATCCATCTCGCCATGGCGATAAAGTGCAACAAATATTCTGCCGTAGCGATAGGTTTTGCAAAGCACAAAATCACCGGCAGATTCCGGAAAATTGGCTGTATCATTGGATTCGCAAAGCACCGTTCCGCCCATATTCATGTGCTCGCACACACCGGGTAAAACCTTTTTTATAAGCCCCGATTCGTATGGGGGATCGATATACGCGATATCGAAATTCTCGCGGCAGCGCGCGATATAGCCCGCTGCATCGCTCTGAACGAGCTGGGCTATCTGGTCAAAGCCCGTGGTCTTTAAATTATCCCTTATAACGGCGCATGACTGCTTTGACGCATCGACAAGCACCGCAGACGATGCACCGCGGCTTAACGCCTCTATCGCCATCTGTCCGCTGCCGGCGAACAGATCAAGGAATTTTCTTCCCTCGACAGAAAACTGGATTATGCTGAAAACCGCTTCCTTTACAAGGTCGGAGGTGGGGCGCACCTCATCACCGGAAAGTGTTTTCAGTCTTCTTCCGCGTGCCGAACCGGTTATGACGCGCATTAAAAAATCAATCCTTTCGGGTATTTTACGCCTGATGATTCTGTCTGCGAAGTACGGTTCGCATTATCTTACCGCTGCTGGTTTTGGGCAGCTCATCGGTAAATTCGATTATTCTCGGATACTTATACGGCGCTGTGGTATGCTTGACGTGGTTCTGAAGTTCCTTGATAAGCTCGGGGGACGGCACATAGCCCTTTGAAAGGACGATGGTAGCCTTGACCACCCGACCGCGGTCGGGGTCGGGTGCGGCGGTTACCGCACATTCCAGAACCGCCGGATGCTCCATGAGCGCGCTTTCGACCTCGAACGGGCCTATGCGGTAGCCGGAGCATTTGATAACATCGTCGTTTCGGCCGACGAACCAGTAATATCCGTCGCCGTCACGCCATGCCATATCGCCGGTGCTGTAGATACCGTCATGCCACGATGACTTTGTATCGGCCTCGTTCTTATAATATTCGCGGAAAAGTCCGACCGGGCCGTGATCGCCGACATTGCGCAGGCATATAACGCCCTCCATGCCGTCCTCGCACGAATTGCCCTCTTCATCGATAAGATCGATATCGAAGATGGGGTTGGGCTTGCCCATCGAACCGGGCTTTACGTCAAAGAAATTGAAGTTTGCAAGCAGGACGGGTGTCTCGGTCTGGCCAAAGCCCTCTCTTACCTCAAGCCCTGTCAGCTCGATCATCTTCTTATAAACCTCGGGGTTGAGCGGCTCACCGGCAACGGTGGCGTGCTTTATAAAGCTCAGATCGTATCCCGAAAGGTCGTCCTTGATAAGTATTCTGTAAATGGTCGCCGGAGCGCAGAAGGTTGTCGGGCGGATACGGCAGATAGCATCAAGCATATCGTTCGGCTTGAACTTCATGGTGTCGTACGCGCCGATAGCCGCGCCGCATATCCACTGGCCGTATATCTTGCCCCATGCAAATTTTGCCCAGCCGGAATCGGTCTGAGTCATGTGGATGGTATTTTCCTGAACACAATGCCAGTAGCGTGCGGTGGTGATATGACCCAGAGGAAAAGCAAAATCGTGTCTTACCATCTTGGGGTTGCCGCTTGTGCCGCTTGAAAAATAAAGCAGCATGGTATCGTCATTGGTTACCGCATCGGCACCCGTCGGGCGATCGAAGACCTCGCTCTGGGCATAAAGCTCGGCACCGAAATCGACAAAGCCTTCGCGCTTTTCGCCAAGCGCACATACCGTTTTGAGGGTGGTACATTCGGGCAGAGCCTCATTGACGTAATCGATAAGGCCATCCTCCGAAACGACGACAAGCATCTTTACCTCGGCGCTGTTGCAGCGGTATTTGATATCCTTGGATGTAAGCTGGAAGGACGCCGGGATGCATACCGCGCCCAGCTTGCAGAGGCCGACCATGGCAAACCATACCTCCGGCCGCTGGCGGAGGATGAGCATAACCACATCACCCTTGCCGATGCCGTGGGATTTGAAGAAATTCGCCGCACGGTTGCTGTGGTCGCGGACATCATCGAAGGTGTAGCGTTTCATATCACCCTCGTCATTTGTCCACACAAGAGCCAGCTTATCCGGCTCGTTTGCCGCCCATTCGTCGACAACATCGTAGCCGAAGTTGAATACCTCCGGGGTGTTTATTTTAAAATTCTCGCAAAAATCCTCATAGGACGAAAACTGCGTTTTGGGGCAGTATTTATTAATCAAATAATCCATTTTCGGGCAACCTCTTTATTTTTCTTCTATTACTGTCAAAAAGCTTGCGGGGCCGTCTACCGCCTGCTGACCGTGGGGAATCTGCGGATCGAAATAGATGCAGTCACCCGTTTCAAGCACGATATCCTTGCGGCCGATGGTTACGCACACCTTGCCGGAAAGCACATAGTTGAATTCCTGTCCCCCGTGGGATACGAGCGACGGACGCTCATCCTCCGGCTTGAGGTTTACAAGCATCGGTTCCATATCGCGGCCCTTGAAATTGAAGCAAAGGCTGGTGTAATCGTAGCCGGGATATCTTTCCACCTTTGCTCCGGTGCCGGCACGCGAAACGGTATAGGTATCCATTTTCGGGGTGCGTCCGGTAAGCAGGGTGGTAAAATCCACGCCCAGAATAGAGGCTATTTCATAAAGCGTGCTGATGGGGATATCCTGCTCGCCCGATTCAAACGAAAGATAATTGATAAGCGATATGCCAAGCTGTTTTGCCATATCGGCGGGCTCTATTTCCAAAATCTCCCGAAGCTCCTTTATACGAACGGGAATACTTTTAAGATCCATCTGCATAATCGGCTCTTCCTTTCTGCAACAAATAATATTAAGTAATTATATCACAGTATATCGCCAAATAAAAGCCCTATTTTCCATTGCGGCAAATAATTTGCAAAAATGCATCACCGCCCGAAGGTGCCAGTAAATCCCTCGGGCGGCGACGCATCATTATAAAAAGGAGAAATCACTATACCGACCGACTACCACAAACGGTCGGCACAGATCGCGTATTCAAGCAAAAATTTATCCAAGAAGAAGCTCCATCTGCTCGTCGGATACCGCGTAGACACCGCCGAACACATAGCATTCGGAAAGATTCTTTTCGCCGATATATTCGCAAAGAGCGCTGTTGATGCTCGTCTGCTTATTTTGCGGAGCATCGGTATATCCGACAAGGATTATCGGACAGCCGATCTTTGCGGCAAGCGCCGAGCCCGCAAGAGCATCGGGGAAGTTTGCTCCCGTTGCAACACATATAGCGTTGGGATCCGCATAGGTGTCCCTGAAGCTTTCGGCGATAACAAGCATGGTATCGTATCTGTTGCCGGTAAATCCTGCATCGACGCGCCTGATGCCCGCCGGGCCGACCATCTCTTCAAGATCACCCTCGGCATACTCGGATACCGCATAGATACCACCGACGATGACCATCTCACCCTTCTCGCCCGTCTTGTTTTCACTCACAAACGCGAGCGTTTCGGGCGATGCTGATCTGAGCGAACAACCATCAGCCGAATATGCCGGAGCGTAAAGTATCGGGTTGAGCTGTGCGCCTGCAACGGGGCTTATCGCCAGAGCGTCGGCAAAGCCGCCGGCCGAACAGAAGTAGAAGGCGTCAAAGCCGCCCAGTCCCTTTTCATTTCTAATCTCAAGAAGCTCTTTGGCGATGGCAAGCGATGTGCCGTAACGGTTTTCGCCGCATACACGGTGAACATTTGCGCTGCCGTATTCCTTTTTGAGTCCGCTTTCGATATCCTTGCTTACAACGTATTCGCCGCCGAGGAGATATACATTCTTTACGCCGAGTCTTTCCATCTCTGCCTTGACGATATCCTCAAGACCCTTTTCTGTGTTTTCGGTGAGAAGTATCGGACATTCAAGCGCGCTTGCAAGAGGCACGCCCGCCAAAGCATCGGCATAGTTCATTCCGTAGGCAATAACCACGTTATCCGATTTTGTCCAGCCCTTGCCGCTTATCTCCACCGCGGTATCAAGACGGTTTTCGCCCGCGACACGCTCGTACATGCCGCTGACATCGACCCTCCATTGTGCGTAAAGGACAAGCGCCTTGTTTTCCTTATATTCATCGCCCGAAGCGTAGGACTTGCCGCTGCCGTCGGCTTTGGTATTCCAGCCGCCAAACACAAAGCCTTCCTTTTTCGGTGCGGTTTCGGATATCTCTATCGGTCTGCCGTACAGCTTGGTCTGCTTTGCGGGAGCGCCGCTGCCGCCGTTTGCATCGTAGGTTATGTCGTATGTGATCGCCTCCCACTGGGCATAGAGTGTCACATCCTCGTTTACCGCGTACTTCGCGCCCGAAGCATAGGCTGTGCCGCTGCCGTCGGCTTTGGTGTTCCAGCCGATGAAATCAAAGCCCTCTCTGAACGGTATCTCGGTCGAAAGGGTAAGCTCGGCCGATCCCTTCTTCGTCTGCTGCTCTATGTCGCAGGCACCGAAATTGCCGTCATATTTTACGGTGTAGGTCTTCTCGTCCCACTGTGCATACAGAGTAAGTGAGCTGTTGTCTGTATACTTATCCCCCGCTTTATAAGCATTGCCGCTGCCGTCGGCTTTGGTGTTCCAGCCGGAGAAGGTGCTGCCCTCCTTTGTCGGCTTTGCCGAGGAAAGGGCAAGCGTCTGGCCGAAATACTTCTGCTGTGATTCCGGGGCGCCGCTGCCGCCGTTTGCATCGTAGGTCACGGTGCTTGTCTTTTCGGGCGATGCGGAATAATGAACGGTCGCGTCGGTAATGTCTTCGTTGTTTGAGCCCTTTTTCATAGCCGACCACTGCGCCGAGGTGCCGCCGTAATAAACGTCGGTTATGCCGCCGCACTGATAAAATGCCATGTCGGCTATCTCGGTCACCGACGCCGGGATATATACATCTTTAAGCGCTGTACAGCCGTAAAATGCGCCCATATCTATTGATGTTACACCGTCGGGGATATATATGCTTTCAAGCTTTGCACAGCCGTAAAACTGTGCATACGGGATACTTTCAATCCCATCGGGAAGAGCCACTCCGGTAAGCTTTTCGCAGTATCCGAAGGCCGAATCGCCAAGCTCGGTAACGGTATCAGGCACGGTATAGAAGCCCTCTCTTCCGCTCGGACAACGAAGGAGCTTTGTGCCGTCCTTCGAGAAGAGTGCGCCGTCAACGCTCTTGTAATTGGGGTTTGATTCGTCCACAATAATATTCTCAAGCGAACCGCAGGCAATAAAGGGGTCTCCCTCAAGGGTGGCGACGCTTGCAGGAATGCATATCTCCTCAAGCGAGCTGCTGCTGCTGAATGCCGCGTCGCCTATATATGTGACCGAATCGGGTATTTCGATGCTCTCAAGCTTTTCGCACGCACCGAATGCAAGCTTCTTTATCGTCTTTACGGTATCGGGTATCTCGATCCCTGTTATCTCGCCGAGATTGCTTCCGT
>JAGBFS010000066.1 GCA_017936365.1 Clostridia bacterium | reverse complement strand
CTCGGCATGAAGCAGCGGCTTGGCATAGCGCAGGCGCTTATCAACGGCCCCGAGCTGCTCATTCTCGATGAGCCTGTCAACGGCCTTGACCCGATGGGCATGGTCGATGTGCGCAATCTGCTCCGCTCTCTCTGCGAGGACGACGGCATCACGATCGTAATTTCCAGCCATATCCTGACAGAGCTTTACCAGCTCGTCACCGATTACATCATAATTTCGCACGGTCAGATAGTCGAGTGCATCTCAAAGGAAGAGCTCGACGAAAAGTGCTCGGCTTATGTAATCGCGAAAACTCCGCAGACCGATGAGGCAATGAAAATACTTAAAGAAAAGGATGTCAGATCAATGACCCGCAACGGCGGCGAAATCAGAATCTTTGACGATGTTTCAACCGAAGATGTCGCAAAATGGCTGTTTGACGAAAAGATTCTGGTGACGCTTCTTACAAAATACGAAAAATCGCTTGAGAATTATTACATGGAGCTTTTGGGGAGGAAATAAAAATGAAAAATCTTTTTAAATGGGAACTGAAACAGACCTTGTCGTCCAAGGTGTTCTGGGGAATCGGAATTGCCCTGACAGCCGCCACGGTGCTTATGACGCTCATGCCCCTTTCCGAGGACAAATATACCGGCTTTGATGTCTTTATTCATGGCTGCAACAATTTCAACTCGTTTGTGATATTCTTTATCGGTATATTTTCTGCCATTCACGTAACGGGTGCTTTTGAGGAGCGCAAAATTCAGGCGGCGGTTATGGCGGGCAACAGCCGCTTCTCCATTCTGCTAGCAAAGCTTATATCATTCTCCTTTTCCATTGCGGCGTTCAGCATCGCCACGATGACCTCCTGCGCTGTGCTCGCCTTCAGCGTCAAGGGCATGGAGGGTTTTAACGGCAGCTTCCTGCGGGAGGTCGTCATGCGAATCGCGGTCTATTCCCTCGTTGAGGTTTCCTTTTCAAGCGTATGCTTCTTTATCTCGATGATTGTCAAGAATCTCGGCGCATCGGTCATGGTCAACCTCGTGGCTCTTCTCGGTCTCAACTGCGCCGTACAGCCGCTCATCGACAAGCAGTGGGCGCAGGATATTCTCAAATTCACTCCTGTCGGTCAGACATTCATGCTCCTCGCCGATGCGAGCACAAAGAATCTCGTTATTTCGGCGGCAGTTTCACTGCTCGGTTTGACGGTCACAATGGCGTTGTCTTTCATCAAATTCAGAAAAGAAGAGCTCAAATAAAAATCTGCTCAAATTATTGCTTTAATTTCTCCGTCGTGTGCTGTATACTCTATTTATACAATGATTTTTAGACCTTATTGGGGTGATAAAATGCCTAATATTCTTATTGCCGATGACGAGAAAGAAATAGTTCGTCTTTTAAAAATCTATCTTGAAGCGGAGCACTTTAATATATTCGAGGCGTACGACGGTGCCGCCGCTTATGATATCCTGCTGCGGGAGAGTATCGACCTTGCCATTGTGGATATCATGATGCCAAAGATAGACGGGTATGAGCTTATACGAAAAATCCGTGCCGGACGGTATATTCCGATACTTGTCATCTCGGCAAAGACTCAGCTTTCCGACCGTATTTTAGGTATTGAATTAGGTGCTGATGATTACATAGTAAAACCCTTTGAGCCGCTCGAGGTTGCGGCTAAGGTCAAGGCTCACCTGCGCCGCACAAGCGCACAGCAGGCGCCGCGTGAAAATATTCTGACTGTCGGCGAGCTTTCTCTTGACCGCGACCGATGCGTGCTGATAAAGGGCGGCGAGCAGATAGAGCTGACCCGCGCGGAATTTAAGGTGCTGGAGCTTTTCATGCAGCAGCCGGGCAGAGTGTTCACAAAAGAACTGATTTACGAACACGCGTGGTACAGCGAGGGCGGCGTTGACGACAATACCATCAGAGTGATAATCAGCCGTCTGCGTGACAAAACGGGTGCCGAATACATAAAGACCATCCGCGGTCTTGGCTACAGATTGGAGAATCATGGATAAATTAAAGAAAAAGATAATCAGATATTTTATCGTCTGCGCTGTCGGTATTTCGATAGCAGAATCGGTATCCAACATCGTTTTTGATGTTGTGATGGAGAACGTGATATTGCCGAGGGTTGAGCAAAACCCCAACCCGGCTATGGTTGTTCTGATACTGGCTGCTGCAGTTATGATATCAATACTCATATTAGCGGCAGGTGCGTTGATTTTCTACCGCCTTGTCAAAAAGGCTGTGGAGGAAGAAAGCCGCCGCCGTGCGGCAGAACAGAATATGCTCTATTCCTGCATCGCACACGACCTGAAAACGCCGATGACCTCGGTTCAGGGGTTTGCCGCCGCTCTTCGTGACGGCAAGATAAAGGACGAGGAAAAGGACGAGATATGCGATATAATTTATCTCAAGACAAAGCACCTAAATGAGCTTGTCGATACCCTTTCGGCATACTCAAAGCTTGGTACCGAGGATTTTGCGCTGAATTTTGAAAATGTCAATATTTGCACACTTGTACGCGATATGGCGGCAATGAATTATTCCGATTTTGAGAGCCGTGGGATGGAGCTGGTTGTTGATATTCCCGATGAGCCGATTATCTGCCGTCTTGACAAAAAGGAGTTTACGAGAGCTGTCAACAATGTTATCGTCAACGCCTGCAAGCACAACCGTAGCGGCTGTGAGGTACTCATACGGGTACATAACGATGGCGAGCATACATATATAACCATCGCTGACACGGGCGATGGTATCCCCGAGGAGCTTGTACCGAATCTTTTTGATCCCTTTGTCTGCGGAAATGCTTCACGCACAAGCGGCACAGGCAGCGGCCTCGGCCTTGCGGTGTCCGCGCGAATCGCGGGAAAGCATGGCGCGAAGCTGTCTTATATCACCGATATAGAGGGATATTCAAAAGGCTTTGTTTTTAAGATAACTGATTGCATTTAGAATTTCAAAAGCTTGATTTATGATGACAGATAGAATTGGAGGAAGAAGACTTCCGCACATTATGCCGAAAGCATAACGAAAGCTGAAGCTATCGGATAAATAGTCAGAAATTCGGACCACTCCCAAAAGGGGTGGTCCGAATTTCGTGTTCGACTGAATTTATCACGATGCAATTATCATTTTTCCAATAAATATCCATGTATCTGGATTCGCTGAAATCACCGCGATAGATTATCTCCGGTTTCTTTGTAATGCTGATAATAAAAAGGTCGAGACCTTCTTCGTAAACACATACTAAGGTATCTCCGCCCAAAGCGCCCTGATCGCTTGATATGACCTGAACATAATAGGTGCTGTCGGGTGACGGCAATTCTTTGACAACTGTGTTTTCGCTAAAAGGAAACATAAGAAAAAGAGAGCAGATCAAAGTCGGTAAAAACATAAAAAATGAGAGGATAAGAGCGACGATTTTTAAAGCAAAAGGTCTGCCGCAAATTGATGCAATTATAATGCATAGTACCATGCAGATCAGCATGCAGGCGGCAACAATCGCATAATTGCATTTTTAAAGATAAAAAACAGTATTGATAAACGACAATGGAGCAGAAAGTGAAAGCAGTACGGCGCATACCGTGCTTGTGCTGCTTTTGCCGAAAGCTGATGCTGATAAAATAGCTGCCGCGATTGCGGCAAGAGCTGTAAGAATGGCAAAGATATTATAATCGGCAAGATCAAAAGCATATCCGAACAGATCGCATATTATAACCCCGACAGGAAGCAGAGCAACAAGCGAGAAAAGAATATATCGAATAGCAGAGCGCAATTTTTCCATAAGCTTTTTATCCTACTCTTTTCCAAGCATCTTTGCATACTTGTTCGACAGCATCTTTGAAAGCAGACATAGTGCAGCAGTCAGCAGAATACCTCCGCCAAGGATGATCATAAGAGTCATCAATGCCCCCAAACAATCCTGTATACTGAAACAAACAAATGGATAGGTGACGGGATAGGCAAGATCGATTATGTTGAGTTCGTAATGGAATCCGGCAATGATATAAGCGCATACAGTAGCCGCAAGGGTGGCAAGGGCGCAATAATTTGAAAATGAACGTCTGGTTTTGTAGAGCCTTACAAAGTACCAGTTGGCAAGCGAAAGTAAAAATCCTGTTGGTGGAATGACAAGATTGAATGCCCAGAATCCATTGAATAATCCCGAAGGACTTGCCGCTTCAAGTGATACGCCAAGTGTGATTGCGGCAAATGACGAAAACAGCAGGACTGACTGGAGAACCGAGGCTTTCCAATCGTTTATGCGCTCAAATTTTGCGGGAGGGGGTATGGGTGTTTCGCTTGTCGGCGGTGCGTTCATGCTGTCAAATATCGCTTTGCATTCCTGACATGTGCCGATGTGTTCCTTTACAATGGCGGCACTTTGCTCCGAACAGCAGTTGTCGATATAAAGAGGGATCAGATCCAAAATGATGCTGCAGTCCATATTTATTACCTCATTTTCTCTATAAGTTTTTGTTTGGCACGGTAAAATGTGACCCTTGCCCAGCTTTCACTTTTGCCGAATATCCTGCTTATTTCTTTCAGGGATATCTGTCCGAATACCGAGAGCATGAAAACTTCTTTATACGGCTCCTCCAGTTCATGCAGACAGGAAAGAGCCTTTCCGGAAAGGTCTTTTTGTATAAAGGAGTCCTCGATATCCACGCAAGCCTGCAGGTTGGCAGCCTCATCGAGCGGCTGCATTTTCTGATGCTCGTTGTACCATGCAAAATATGTGTTTTTGGCAATCTGACAAAGCTATACAGCGGCCTTGTCTTTGTTTTTCAGGCTTTTTATATTCATATATGCACGGAAAAAGGTTTCCTGAGTAAGCTCTTCGGCAAGAGAAGTGCTGCGGGTCAGTTTGATAAGATATCTGAAAATAAAATTATGATGTTCGCGAAAAAGCTTTTCGATGTCGGTCACAGTTTCACCGCCCTTTCGACTATAAGATAGAGAAATATTTAAAACGTTACAAACATTATAAAATATTTCATAAATAAAATAAAGCGGAGTGTGTTTTGCTCCGCTTTACTTGTAATCTTAATACGTTATTTGTTGCTCTGTCGTTTTACGATTTTTTTCAGAATCTCCGCTTTGTTCAATCCGCCGAATTTTTCGGCAAAATCGTCAAATCCGGAATTTTTTGATAATCCCAGACAAGTAAATAATTCATCTTTTATATGCTGATTATGTTTATTGAGCAAATTATATTTGTAATTGTAATACTCACTTTTCTTGTCTTCGGAGAGCAAAAGAACGGATGGATGAATACGGGTCGATACTCCCCCGTGAGGAGAATGATAACCGGCAAGAAGTTCTTTCAGCTTATCCGAAATCTGCTCATACGGAAGTATGGTCTTCGCCGTGCCCCATTCAGCATGTATTTTAAATTCTTCAGGCATTGCGATCAGATTGTCTTTTATAAGATTATCATGTGTGAATACTGTGCAGATACGGCTTTCGCTTAGAAATTTTGCGCATATAAGATTGAATTCTATATCGTCGCAATCAAGCTCT
>JAGBFS010000065.1 GCA_017936365.1 Clostridia bacterium | reverse complement strand
GCAGCGCGATAACAGGATCCTGTTTGGCGGCTTACTTTGCCGGGATAAGACCGCCCAGTAATGTCAGTCCCATGCTGAGAAGAACGAGAACTATAGCGCCGACGGTGGGGAGCTGTGCGCGGATATCTGCACCCTCAACCAATGCACCGATGATCGCGTTGATGGGGATGGTAAGAAGAAGAGCGATGCCGACGCCCAAAAGACCGGCGCACAGACCGATAATGAATGTTTCTGCGTTGAACACCTGCGAAACGTTGCGTTTTGAGGCGCCGAGCGCACGCAGAACGCCGATTTCCTTTGTGCGTTCAAGAACAGAGATATAGGTGATGATACCGATCATAATTGAGGAAACAACAAGCGAAACGGCAACAAATGCGATAAGGACATAGCTGACGCTGTCAACTATGGTTTTGACCGATGACATAAGAACGCCGGTCATGTCGGTATAGTTGATGACGAGATCCTCTTTGCCGGCATTCTTGTTGACCTCATTGTAATTGTCCAAAAATGCGATAAAGCGCTCTTTTGCGGTAAAATCGACCATGAATATTGACATGGTCATAGGCTTGCCGAGGTCGGCGTAGCCGAGCGAACGAAGGTTTGACTCAAAGCTTTTGGGGGTATTGCTTCCGGACATTGCCTCCATGAGCCGCTTCAGTTCCTCTTCGTCCATATTGAAATTGAACGCAGCAGCTATTTTGCCCTGATCGACGTTAAATGACTGAGCAAGTTCGGCCATAAGTTTGTAACCGAGCTCACCCATCAATGCGGCCATATCGGTTTGCGTTACGGCCTCCGCCATTCTGGCGGCCATCGCCGAGCTTGTGCCGGCGACTATAGCACTCGACATGTATGAAGCGAGAGATGAGGTGGCGGAGTCTTTGGTTATGGAAGCGGAGAAATCCGAAATATCGATGGAAGGGGTATCGCTTGGGCTGACGGTGCCGCCGGGAGCGGAAGGGTCACTTGGGCTTACCGAATCATCGGGAGACGGGATTATAGGGGTATCGGTGCTGCCCATGGCGTCGGTGATACAGTTGGTAATATATCCGACCAGCAGCGAAGAATATACCGAAGAGAATGATTCTTTTGGTATAAGATATTTATCCTCGAGCGATGCGAGCATAGACTGGGCTTCTGGTGTGGCAAGATATTCGGCGGCAATCGTTTCTGCATCAGAGAGGTTGATAACAGCTTTGCCGGTTTCCGGGTCGGCATTTTCCGAAAGGTAATTATCCATCATGCCTGAACACAGATTTATCAGAGTCGAGTTGAAGTCCGTTCTGGCCTGAGCGCCCTCTTCGCCCATCGAGCCTGAAAGCTCGTCCATGTATTGCTGCATAAGGTCAGAGATATATTCCTCGCTGACATCAACCCCAAAGGCAGAAGAAAGCATATTGGAATCGACGGTTATCATATTGCCGAAATCGAGTCCGGAGCCTTGTGCAGCTTCGTCTTCAAACTTTTGGCCTGTAAATACGTCAACGTCGGTGTTGGAAATCTGGCTGGCGACTATTTCAGATTTGCCGGCTGTTTCTATTACAAAGTTTGTAAGCTCCGGAGTGTAGGCAAATCCTGAACTCAAAGCAGAAGCCGCAACACCTTCTTTGGGGCAGACGATGCCTACTACATTTAAGTCAAGACCGTTATCTACAAGCTTTTTGAGATATGCCTTGTCGGTGGACATATCCTCCCAGACGTTGTATTCGCCATTATATTTATACAGATCGGAAGGAGCGATCAGTTTGAATTTCAAAGCAAGGATATCATCATAGGTCAGAACCAGAGGGTCGCCGACAGGGTCGACCTTTTCGCCGTTCATGACTGTTTCGACCATTTTATCAAGCTCGGCAGGATCGCGCAGGCCGATTGTATATGTCAAAAAATCGGTCATGCTGTTTTTCTGCGAAAGAACAAGGATAAGCTCGTCGTGCTTTTCCGGCCATCTTCCCGAAAGTACATCATACTGTGAATCGAGAAGCTCGCGGTTGTCGATCATCTCAAAAAATACGTTTGATTGTGCATAAGCGGCTTGCCCGCCGCCCATAAAGGAGGAGAACAGACTTCCGGGATTGACCTTGAGTACGCCATCGGAAGTATCAGAGGAATAGATCTGCGGTGTTATGCCGTAATCATATTTGATGGCATTTATCGTATTGCCGATCTCGTCCATATTGGCTTCAAGATATGTCTTGAAAGAACCGAGATCGTTAGTGCCTATCTGGGCGAATACCTGACCGATTACCTGCTGTTCCACCAGCGTGCCGTCCTCGGCCTCCTTGGCGTCTGCGGCACCTGCGGCAAACGCCGCCATCATGGACGTCATATCAGCAGATTCCGATTGTATAGTGAGAGGATAGGTTGACAGGGTATCCTCCTGAACCTTGTCGATATAATTCTGGAAACCGGTTGAAAGCGAAAGAATAAGAGCGATTCCGATAATTCCGATAGAACCGGCAAATGATGTAAGCAAAGTTCTTGCTTTTTTTGTTTTAAGGTTGTTGAAGCTGAGCGAGAGAGCTGTCAGAAAGGACATTGAAGCTTTGCCCATGTTTTCGTGACGCGGCGGCTCAAGCTCGGAATCCTCGACTTCGTAAGGATTGGAGTCATCGATAATATTTCCGTCGCGAAGCTTTACGATGCGGTTTGCGTAATCCTCCGCAAGCTCCGGGTTATGTGTTACCATTACGACCAGACGATCCTTGGAGACCTCTTTGAGAAGCTCCATGACCTGAATACTGGTATCGCTGTCGAGTGCGCCGGTCGGTTCATCGGCAAGCAGAATGTCGGGATTATTGACAAGTGCGCGGGCGATTGCAACACGCTGCATCTGACCGCCGGACATCTGGTTTGGTTTTTTGTGGAGCTGATTTCCGAGTCCGACATCCTCCAGAGCCTTTTTGGCGCGGCGTCTGCGCTCGGCATGAGAGATGCCGGAAATGGTGAGGGCAAGCTCAACGTTTGCAAGTACGGTCTGATGAGGTATCAGGTTATAGCTCTGGAATATAAAACCAATGGTGTGGTTGCGATAGGAATCCCAGTCGCGGTCGGTATAATTCTTGGTAGATATGCCGTTTATTATAAGATCGCCGTCATCGTACCGGTCAAGACCGCCGATAACGTTGAGCAATGTCGTTTTGCCAGAGCCGCTCGGCCCCAGAATCGCAACAAATTCGTTGTCCCTTAAATTAAGACTTACACCGTTTAGCGCAGTCTGGGTCAATTCGCCGGTAATATACTGTTTTTTTATGTCCTTGATTTGAAGCATTTAACAGCCGTCCACCCTTCCATGAAATTCTCCGTATTATACAACCTCTGTAATAACTGATTATTAACTTTTCCATTATATACTATCTATTGTTGCTCCTCAAGAGTAATAATATTAAAAGATTTTTGCTCCGCTTCAATTTGATTTGACAAAAGTGCATGGCAATGCTATAATATTTTAGCTTGAAAGCATATAATTTAATACCCCGATTCAAACGCCTCCTTAGTTAAATGGATATAATAAACCCCTCCTAAGGGTTAGTTGTGAGTTCGATTCTCGCAGGGGGTGCCATGTAAAAAACCTCTTTTGTCTACCGGACAAAAGAGGTTTTTTACAATGATATCCGTTCCTGTCGGAACGGATGATATATCTTCGATATGATATCGCTCTGCGAGCGATGATATATGCCTTTGGCACATGTAGGAACGGATATTATATCATGCTTGCGAAGCAAGTATATCATACGGCAACGCCGTATATCATATCGCCGAAGGCGATATATCATTGAAAAGCCTACGATTTATGCTATACTATTTCTGGGGATGATGATATGAAATATATTTCGATTGATAAGCTTTCTGACTTTGAATTTCATGATGCAGTATTTACACTTGAAATCTTTGCTAACAATTGCCTAAAAGTTAAGGCAGAATATTTGAATATCCATAAAGGCACAGAACAAAATTCCTATGAAACAGATATGGAAATCGCAAGCGCCTTTATTACCTTTGAGGGTTTCAATCTGCTGTCTTATGAGCAGGGAAGAGCTTGGAAACAAGACGAAAACGGCGAGTTCTATACCACTGATCCGCTAATTATTTATAGGGATGATTCTGCACATTGCCGCTTTTTAGAGCAAATAAAATCTGGGTTGACTATTTTTGATTTAGGCATAAAAGAAGGAATTACCTGTTTTATTGATGCTATGTCAAGGGATCCGTTCTTTACAATCTGCTTTACATTTAAAAGTGTTAGGGTAGAATGGGATGAATATAAAAAAGAAGCTTGGTACACATCTCATAAATAATACTTTTTGGTCGTTTTACCCCTACTTATACCACTTTTAGTTGCTCTTTCGCAGAAAAGAAACACCATTTGTCGACCAGACAAATGGTGTTTCTTTTCAATGAAATAAATTCCTTGCGGGATTTGTGAAATATGCCTTCAGCATATGAAATAACTGACGCTGTGAAATACGCTGCGGCGTATGGGGATTTATTTTATTTCACATTTTGCCGTTAAGGCAAAATATTTCACAATCCGAAGGGTTATTTCATATTGCGTAGCAATATTTCATTAAATATGCTATAATCAATCAGATAAATAAAGATTAGCAGGTGAATATATGAACAGCGTAAATAAGACATTATATATCCCCTTGTATGGGAAATCCTATGTGAGCAAAAAAGGGTTGTTTCTTGACGATAATAAAGCTGAGGCGATTTGGGAAGCAGAAGGATTTGCTCTTAAGGGAAAATCGAAATCCAAATGGCTTGCTTACTATATGGGTGTTCGTTCTGCTGTGTTTGATGAATGGCTAAAACAACAAATGACAGATTTTCAGGATGCGGTTGTTATTCATATTGGTTGCGGAATGGATAGCCGCGTCATAAGAGTTGGAACCGAAAGCCATAAATGGTATGATGTAGATTTTCCGGAGGTTATTGAAGAAAGAAAACGATACTACTCCGAATCTATTAATTATCAGATGATTGCAGGTGATGCAAGAGATTGTAAGTGGCTAACAATGATTAAGGAAAATCGTTCTGCCATTGTTGTTATGGAGGGCGTAAGTATGTATTTAACTGTTGAGGATATGCGAAACCTAATAGATAATCTGTGTGCTCATTTTGAAAAGATAGCACTTTTAGTGGATTGCTATACTTCTTTTGCTGCTAAAATGTCCAAGCACAGAAACCCGATAAATGATGTTGGTGTAAACGAGGTTTACGGTATTGATAACCCCCGACGTTATCAAAGCGAAACATTTGCTTTCGTAAAAGAACACGAAATGACACCTCGAAAATACATAGATGAGTTGAAAGGACTTGAAAGGTTGGTATTTGCCAAGCTTTACGCAGGCGGCTTCTCAAAAAAACTGTATCGCTTATTTGAATACAAAAAGGATTAAGTATCAAATTTCAATTTGACAGGAGGATAATGCTATGGCATTCTTTCCGCCAATCCCACTCATTAGAAGAAATGTAATCATAAAAAAGTTGAAGGCGTGCGGTGCGACTTCTGAGAAATCAGCCAAAACATTGGCTGAAGCAGGAGTAATTAATCCTAACGGATTTAAGCGTGTTACAGAAAAGTTGGTTGAAACAAATATAATTCATAAAAACTCAGATGGTAAATATTATATTTGATATGACAAATTCCAATTTGTCGAACGCGCAAGTTCACTACTTTTATCCTTTCTTTCCCTTTAATACTACTTTTTTGCGATATTGATTATTATAGGAACAGATGATTTAAAGTAATTAAAATCGGATTTACGGAGGCTATGTTTTATTTGCTAAAGGTTAACGCAATAATCCTTTTTAAAGCCGTGTGCGCCGAAGATCTGCCAATTACCGACGCCCAGCCGCTGAAGAATGGCTTTTCTTTCTTCACAGCAAAGAGAGGGATCGGTATCGACGGAGGTCATTAGAATGGGGGCGTATTGATTATACTCTGCCTGCTCGGGAGTAAGCCCATGCATATTAATGTAAATATCGCCCGTGAAAGCGATATGGTGTGTATAATCTATCAGCACGATCTCGCCGGGGAGGTGTCCGCCCTGCCCCTCATAAACCTCGAAATGCAGTTCCTCAAAATCAAAAAATCCGATTTGGACAAGGGACTCACAAAGGTTTTCTTTGTTGTCCCAAGGTGTATCTATCTTTTGTGGATTGACGGGATTATAAGAGGTTAAAATTTTACAGATGTTTATATAAGGCCTGTGCAGAGGATTCTGTTCTCTGTATCCGTTTGCGCCATCGTGTTCGTTCTTTAGACATTGCGCGGTTCTATGACTTGCGATGACTTTATCGAACATGGGAAGAAGACCGCAATGGTCAACGTCAGCATGGGTTACAAGGATGGTTTTTTCGCTCTCGTCAAATCCGGGGATAAGGCGGTTGAGCAAATCGCGCATCTCATTTGCGTAACAGGCATAGCCCGTATCGACAAATAATAGCTTTCCACAGCTTTTTATTATTGTTATATTGCTTCCGCACGGAGGCTCGATCAGTGTGATTTCGGTGTTGTCCGTTATTTTATGGCTGCTTATACGCGGTGAAAAATTCTTTCCCTTTGATTTTGATAATAACTCGGCAAACTTGCTTATGCTGTCGAAGGTTCTGTATGGTGAAAGCCCTTGCTCATCCAGAGTCTGCATGGCGAGATTGACATGAACCAGAAGCTCCTGGCGTACCTTTTCGGTAAGCCCCATCATTCTTGAAAGCCCTGAAACATAGGTGTTGTAAAAAATGCTGTTGTCGTATACCTTTTCCGAGCTGTTGTAGTCTATGACCAGTACGGGGCACAATTTTTCCGCTTCGATAAGGAACTTTGAAATTTTATCGGGATTATCTACATATAGTCCCATTTTGAAAAGCTGGTAATCGGTTCCGTTTTCCTGGGAACTGATGTATGAAATATTAAAGTTGAATTCGTTGATCAGCATCAGGACATCAGTAACGCTTCCGGGGACATCTTTCAGGCAGAATTCTATCAGCACAACGCTTGTTCTGTCAGAAGTGTTTTGCAGATATCCGATTTTCTCAAGCTCCGTGTCGGCGGTCTTGAGCTGTTCCTCTGTTCCCTCGACGTCAATGAACAAGGTGTGCGAATCGACCGCTTTGTTATAGCTGACGCGGGTTATATTTACGCCCAATGCGGAAAAACACTTGCTGGCCTTTAAAAAAGCACCGATGTGATTGGGCATGGAAGTTACATACGTTTTCTTCATTGCGCGATTTCGGCTCCTTTTCAAAAATTTTATGAAATACGGCTAAAAAGATACCGGAGGCGGAAGTTTTTTTCCGCCTCCGGTTTTTAAAAATCAGCTGTTTGCCTTTTCAAGATCCTTTTTACGGATCTCAACACGTCTTACCTTACCGCTGATGGTCTTGGGAAGATCATCAACAAATTCAACGATTCTCGGATATTTGTAAGGAGCGGTGTGGGTCTTGACGTATTCCTGGATCTCCTTCTTGAGAGTGTCGGTTCCTTCGGTTCCCTTTGTAAGAACGATGGTGGCCTTGACTATCTGGCCGCGAACCTCATCAGGAACGGCAGTTATCGCACATTCAAGGACATAGGGAAGCTCCATGATGACGCTTTCAATCTCGAACGGTCCGATGCGGTAGCCGGAAGACTTGATGACATCGTCGATACGTCCAACGTACCAGAGATAACCGTCTTCGTCCATGGTTGCCTGATCGCCGGTATGATAGTAGCCGTCATGCCAGACTTCGTTTGTCTTCTCGTCGTCGAGGTAGTAACCGATAAAGAGTCCGCAGGGAGCGCCGTGCTTTGTACGGATACAGATCTCGCCGGTATCACCCGTCTGACATGCGTTGCCGTCAGGATCAAGAACAACGACATCATAAAGCGGACTGGGCTTGCCCATTGAGCCGATCTTCGGCTTGGAACCAACGAAGTTAGCGATGGAAAGGGTGGTTTCGGTCTGGCCGAAGCCCTCCATTATATCAAGACCGGTTGCTTTTTTGAACTGATTGAAGACCTCGGGGTTGAGGGCTTCGCCGGCTGTGGTGGCGTACTGGATAGAGG
>JAGBFS010000064.1 GCA_017936365.1 Clostridia bacterium | reverse complement strand
GCAAGCTCGCGCGCGGCCTTTTCGGCGCGCTCTCTTTTCGCCTGTGCGCGAAGAAGGTATTCGGGAAGTGTGCTGTCGTATTCGCCGGTGACGGTGCGAATATCAAGCAGGTCGGGAAGATACCCCTTCATCGTCGCGGTGACTGCGGTGCAGGCGTCCTCATCGGCAGGGAGCAGGATAAGCGACTGCATACCTGCAACGACCACCGATCCCTCCGGCTGACCGTCTGCGGTGGGGAAGATTACCGCCGATTCAAAGGACGGAAGACGGGTGCCGCGAAGGGTGTCGAATATGTATTCGCATCGGCTGTCCTCGTCCTCCTCAAGCTTGAGCGAAAGGCATTTTGAGATAAGGTACATAAGGTTTTCGCTCTCGCGCATTATCTCCATACCGCTGATAAATATGGCGATCTCGCCATCGCGCAGAGCGTGGGCAAGGTGAACCGGAATGGTTTCGGGCTTTATGGTGATCTCCTCACTTATGACCTTGCCCTCTATTGAGTTCAGCATATCCGAAATTGCGGCGCTTGCCGCCTCGGACGGCCGCGCGCGATACCATATTATGCTAACGTTCATAAAGTTATCATCCTAATATATATGTAATATGCGCCTGGTGTGCTGAAATCCGACATGATATTTCAGTATTTTACAGATAAAACGTAAATGGAGCGGACAGCAAATTCTGTCCGCTCCGGTGCTTTGAAAAAGTTTAGATACCCTTCTTCCAGATGTCGGGCATAACGGCATCGGAATTTTTGGTAACGCCGGAAACGTCCACGCTCGATTCGCCGGTGCGAAGCTTTCTTGCAACGACGACAGTTCTCATCTCCGCGCCGTTGTCGCGGTATTCGTAAGAACAGGTCTGCAATATAAGCAGCTGGTCGTCGGTATTGACGTCGATGCAGCTTTCGGTGTCGATAATGGAACGGTCGCGTATGTTCTTGATGAAATTCGCATAATCGGAGGTTCCGGCGAATTCAGAACGGATATAGGTGAAATCGGACGGCTGGTTGACATTTATCTTCATAATGGAGAAAATGACCCAAAGACCGTTTTCATATTTGGTATTGAACTTGATAACGGGGTTGGTCTTATAGAAGTTCATCGCCGTCTTCTTGTATTTGGAATCGGTGATATCGTACTTCATAAGATTCTGGAACATGGTGCCGTCCTGCATATGGTGGCCGTAGATGATGAATGTCGGGGTCTTGTAACCGTATTCAAGATGACAGCCGTAATGCATGAAGAGGGTACCGTGTCTGTCGCTGTTGCCGTTGATATCGCGGCGCAGATAATAATTATCCTTTGTATCGCTGGGGCGCTGAACAACGGGATAGTCGATAACGGTGCCGGGGACGGTGATCCATCCGATTATCTCATCGTTGAGCTTCAAAAGCTCGCTGAAGGACGAGAGGGTGTTGTCGGCCTCACGCGGCTCGGCCTCCGATGCGGAGGGGAGATAGGTGTTAAGGTCGAGCATACCGTTGCTTGCCGAGGGAAGGTCTATGCCGGAGCCCTCGTACACATCGACATATTTTGAGTTGCTGCACGATGTAAAGACCGCACCCAGCCAGTATTTTTCGGCGATGAGATATCCGCACACAAGGAAGGTGATAAGCGCCGCAAGGAAGACAAGCTTCATTATAACGTCCTTTGCGGTATCGCCCTTTGTGGGTAAGACTCTTGCCATAAAGCCCTCCTTTTTGCCGCCCGAAACGGAGGCAGTGTTAGTGGAAGCCTTTGATGCTTTTTTGGCAGCTTTGCCCTTTACATCGGCTTTATTTTTTTTTTGACCCCATACCGTAAGGGTTGGGATTCATCTGCTGATTACCGTAGCCCATCTGCTGCTGGCCGTAGCCGCCCATTTGCTGCTGACCGCCGTAGCCCATCTGATTGCCATAGCCGCCCATCGGCTGGCCGCCGAAGCCGCGCTGATTCAGCTGCTGATTGCCATAGCCGCCCATCGGCTGGCCGCCATAGCCGCGCTGCTGATTGTAGCCGCCGGGCTGCTGGCCGTAGCCGCCCATCGGCTGCTGATTCTGATAGCTGTTCTGGCCGCCAAAGCCGCCCTGCTGGGACATCGGCATAGCTGCAGGTGTGCTGGGGATGCTTGCGGTCGTTGCGGGGACGCTTCTGCCCGAAGCGGCCGCGGCCGCGCTTGCGGTGGAGCTTGCAAATCCGGCCTGAGCCGCCATCTTATCGTCAACCGAAAGCTGGTTGAAGGTAGCGGAGGACTGACCGAGCGATGCAACAGGCACCGAAACGGCGAGATTCTTGACCGCCTGCGGAGAGAGAACGGTGGTGCTGTCGAAATAGGATTCCGCAACGCCTTCGCCGAGCTTTTCACAGCCGGGCATAAGGTAGGGGAGGGAATCGATATACATACGCACAAGGTTGAGCGCGTGGGAAGCGGCAACCTGACGGACGTAGTCACGGTCCATACCGGGCTTCTGGATAAGGGTCTTTCTTATCCAGACGTGCTGCTTGTCGGCAAGTCCGATGTAGACAAGGCCGACCGGCTTGAGCGGAGTACCGCCGCCGGGGCCGGCGATACCGGTGGTGGAAACGGCGAGGGTCGAACCGGCAAGCTTTCTTGCGCCGACGGCCATAGCCGCGGCAGCCTCCGGCGAAACGGCGCCGTAACGCTGGATTATCTTATCGGAAACGCCCAAAACGTCCGATTTTTTGTTACTTGAGTAGGTGGTTGCACCGACCTCGAAGACTCGCGACGAGCCGGGGATGTCGGTAACACGCTTTGAGATGATGCCGGCGGTGCAGCTTTCGGCGGTGGAAAGGGTCATCTTACGCTCTTTAAGCTCCTTAACGACGACCTCTTCGATACCGCTGACGTTCATACCGTAAGCGTCCTTGCCGAATATTTCGATTATCTGTTTGATGAACGGGTTGGCAAGCTCACGCGATACCTCTTCCGAATGGGATTTTGCGGTAACGCGGATTCTTATCTCACCGGTCATTTCATAGCAGCGGATGGTGGGGTTGTCGCTGCTGAGCAGCGCGCCCAGCCTTTCCTCGACCTCATGCAGGGTAATGCCGAGCGAGAAAACGTTGATAACCTGCGAGAAAACGGCGCCGTCGGTAAGCTGCTTTAAGTACTGGATAACATAGCTCTTTACCATCGGCTCAAGCTCAACGTGCGAAGCGGGCAGCATAACTATGCACTGCTTGCTGCTTCGGATAGCACAGCCGGGGCACATGCCGTTGTCGTTGCGGAAAACGACCGAGCCGGCGGGCATATCGGCCATCGACATGACGATGTCGTTGAGCGCGATACCGTTTGCGGCGCAGTATTCCTCGATTCTTCTCTGGCTGACCTCATGGCGCACCAAAGAAAGGCCGAGAGCATCGCAGACGGTCTGTTTTGTGATATCCTCGATATTGGGACCCATACCGCCGACGAGCAGTATGATGTCGCTTCGTGTCAGCGCCATCGAAAGAAGTTCGCGCAGACGTGCAGGGTCGAAGCCTGCGGTGTTGGTGCAATAGATGTTGACGTCTATCGCGGCGAGCTCGGTTACCAGAAACTGCTGGTTGTTACTGACCTGATCTCCTATCAGCAATTCCGCGCCGATATTGATAATTTCAGCATCCAAAGCTGTTTCCCCCCTAAAAAATTTAGTAGGCGGCGAAATTTTTGTTCGCCTTATATTTTATATCGTTGTCCGATAAATGTTTACGAAATTGGCAAAGCCGATCTATTCGGCGTTTATCCACATACGTCGGGCGCCCGATATCGCGCGCTCGATAAGCTCCTCCGTATTTTCGAGAAGTGCCTCGCCCTCATGGATCATCTCAAGCGTGGGGCGTGTGCGCGGATGCTTGGGAGTAAATACCGTACAGCAATCCTCGAAGGGCAGAATGGAAAGCTCAAAGCTTCCGATCTTTCGCGAAAGACGGACTATCTCGTCCTTGTCCATGCCGATAAGCGGACGCAGTACCGGCATCGAAGCTGCCTCATCGGTACAGTAGAGTGCCGGCAGGGTCTGGCTTGCGACCTGACCGAGGCTTTCGCCCGAAACCATCGCAAGGCTGCCGTCCCTTTTGGCGATGCGCTCGGTTATCTTTATCATAAGCCGGCGCATTATAAGG
>JAGBFS010000063.1 GCA_017936365.1 Clostridia bacterium | reverse complement strand
CGAAAGCTCCACCGCACCGCCGAGGGAGTTGTTGTAGGAATTGATGGTGTCGGTCGGAACAGGGCCGGTATAATAACCCTTGCCGGGGGTAAAGAGCATGGAGAAATCCATGTTGTTGAGCAGAGCGTATTCGCCAAGGTAGAGCTGATAGTTGCCGGCGTTGATACGCGCAAGATAATCGGCGTAGCCGGTCTGGGTTATGGTGATATTTATGCCGACCTTGCGAAGCTGCTGCATTATCGACTGTGCGGCGGCAAGCTGGAGGCTGTTGTCGCCGTTGACAAGCAGGTTGAAATTAAGCTTTTTGGTGCCGTCGATGGAATAGCGGATATAGTTTTCGTCCTGATTGACGTAGCCTGCGTTAGTAAGCGAGCTTATGGCGCTTGCCTCGCTCGAAAGGGTGGAGCCGAACTGTGCGCCGGCGGCCTCCGGCCAGGAGGTGGTAAGCGGACCGGTCGCGGCGTATGCGCGGCCGCTGTATGCGTTGGAGGATACCTCCTCACGGTTGATGGCGTACGATATCGCGTGGCGGACATCGGAATTCTGAAGCCGTGCATCGTTTGTGTTGACGCCGAGGTATACGAGATTGTTGATGTCGACCATAGCATAGTTTGCGTTGATTCGCGCCGGATAACCGTCGCGCAGGTCGGTGTAGTAATAGCTTACCGTACCTATCTCGATGCTGTGGACGATGCTTTCGACGGTCGGCATCGTGACCAGCGATATACGCTCAACTGTCGGGACGCTGGGATTATACCACCGCGGATTGCGCAGAAGATAGGTTCCCGTTTCGGGGTCGGAGTGGTAATAGAAGCGGCCGCTGCCGACGGGGATATGATCCTTTGTCTGTGCGGTGTCAAGCTTGACTATCGGGAAATCAAGGAGCATATAGGCGCGCGGGTCAAGCTGTTCGATACGGAAGGTAGCCGTCGTTTCGGTGGCGGTACAGCTTGTTATCGACGCGAGCTGTGCCTTGTAGCGCGTGTCGGAAGCCTTTGCAAGGTCAAAGGAATACTTTACGTCAAAACCGGTAACGGGCGAACCGTCCGAAAAAACAACGCCCGAACGGATCGTTACCTGATATATTCTTCCGCTGAGCTTGGTTATGCTCTGGGCGATGACCATGTCGGCCTCAAATTCCGAATTGACAGCTATCAGCGAATCGTACATGAGGTCGCTCATAACGGCGTTGAGGGTAGAGGTGGAAAAATACGGATTTATCGCATCGCTTTTGGAATAGGCTATTGTAAAGTTGCTGGTGGTCGCGTCGTAGGATGTAACCTCCTCATCGCCGGTGGGGAGCTCGACGGTGCCGTAAAGCTCGTCACGAAGCGCCTCACGCTCGGAGAGTGTGGAATCCTCGCTTTCGCAGCCGGTTACGGCAAAGAATACCAGCATTGCGGCAAGTATGGCCGCTATCTGTTTTATAATAAAACGGGAATGAAATTTCATATTCAGATTCCTCAATCACGGACAAATATTATAACAGACTAATTATATCATCTCATAAAAGGAAAGTATTAAGAATTCTTAAATTTTATACTATTATATAAGACGGATTGTAAAGGACGATAAAAAATATTTATGTGCATAAAAACGAAAACAGCACCGCGTCATCGCCGGACGGGGCAGATGATGCGGTGCTGACAGCATATTTCGGTCATATATAGGTATTCATGATATTTTGAATATCTTCATCACTGAATAAATAATCTTTAGCTGAAATCATCTCATCTATATTAGAGATTGCAACCAAATAATGCCATGCATCTATATTTTGAACAAGGATTCGATCATCATTTACAATGTATGCACTTGCCCAATTGCATATATCTTCTCTGGTAAGCTCACCGGCAAATAACAGTTTAATCTTTTGGGTTATATCTTCTTTTGTCGGTTGATTCATAAATAATTGCTCATTTAAATGTTCTGCGAGCCAATCATCTTTTTTTATCAAAATAGTCCCCCCTAATACAATCAGAGAGATTTATATTCCTCGCACCATGCTTTCCAAAGAATCATAATAGCTTGTAAAACGGTAGACACCTTTCCATTTTGATAAAACTGCCCACATTAGAGTGTTAGTTTCATCATCGATAATTTCAGCGATGTATTCACCACCATATTTTATCATACGTTTCGGGATTTCGTTATCCAAAAAAGCGGTCTTGGACAATTTGATTTCCGAAACAATTTCACAGTTATGTTCTTTCAGAAAGCGGTGTTCTTCTTCGGAATAATTAATATCCAACTTATATATCATAATCTCTCAAATAAGCACAAATTGTCATCTTTCGCGTCTACCGAATATCCACCGTTTCCACGGCGGTGGTCATGCCGGTCGCATCGTCAACGGTAAAAATTACGCCGTTGAGCATGCAGTCGCCCGAAGCATAGTCGAGCCGTGTCGGAAGATGGGTGGTCATCTTTTTAAGCGCGCTTTCCACCCGGCATCCGATAACCGAATTGACGGGCCCTGTCATACCGGCATCGGTGATGAAGCCGGTGCCGCCGATTATCTGTGCGTCGGCGGTCATGACGTGGGTGTGGGTGCCGAAAACGGCCGATACGCGCCCCTTTAGGTGTTCGGCAAGGCACCGCTTTTCGGCGGTCGATTCGGCGTGGAAATCGACGATATTTATTTTGCATCGGGTCTCTTTCAATATCGCATCGACCGTGCGGAACGGATCGTCGAGCGGCTCGCCCATGTAGGCAAGCCCCATGAGGCTTATCACGCATACACTAAGCCGGCCGAAATCGAGTACATAATAGCCTTTGCCGTAAACGCCGGGCGGATAATTTGCCGGGCGAAGCACAGGCAGCTCGCTTTCATAGATGGAAGCCGATTCCTTGCGCTGAAAGCTGTGGTTGCCGCCGGTGATGCAGTCGGCGCCCGATGTCAGTATATGGTCGGCAGAGGTGGGGGTGATGCCGTTTGTGTCGGCGGAATTTTCGCCGTTTACTATGACGCAGTCGATGCCCTTGAGCCGCTTGAGCGTGGGCAGATGACGCCGCAGAAAATCGCATCCGACCGAGCCGATGACATCGCCGATACAAAGTATATTCATATTGCCTGACCGTCCTTTTTTGCTATTGCGTCAAGCAGCCGAAGTACCATGTTTGAGCATTTGTCGGCGGCCTGCGGCGCAAATTCGTCAAAGCTGAGACCGGCGCTGCCGTCGGCGTTGTCGGATATACAGCGCAGAGCGATAAGCTTGATGCCGGACATGGCGCAAACCTGTGCTATCGCGCCGCCCTCCATATCGCATGCCGCAGCACCGAAACGCGCCGCGATATCGGCCGCGCGTCCGCTGTCTGCAATAAACTGGTCGCCGGTCGCGATAACGCCGGTAATCGCCTTTGCGCCGTCGGGCGAAGGGGCAAGAGAAAGGGCGAGAGCAGACAGCTCAGCGTCCGAAGCGATGGAGACCGAACCGTTTTCGGGTATAAGCCCCGGCTCGATGCCGATGGGGGAAAGGTCGATATCGTGCTGGACAAACGCGCTTGATATAACAAGGTCAAGCTGTTTGAGCGAGCGGTCAAGAGCGCCGGCGACACCGGTATTGATGATGATATCGGCGCCGAATTTCAGAATCATGATAGAGGCGCACATCGCGGCGTTGACCTTGCCGATACCGCATTTTGAAACGACCACCTCACAGCCGCCGATCCGACCCCACAAAAACTTCTGCGAACAGCAGGTAAATTCTTCGCAATCGGACATCGCGGCGGTGAGCAGCGATATCTCGATATCCATTGCTCCGATAATTCCTATCATATCTCATATCCTTTCCTGTGCCGTGCGGCGCATTGGTGTATTATGTATTTATTATAAATGAGGCGTGCGCATATATCCGGCGCATACCGTCGTGACAGTTTTCAAGATTAACCATGCAGCGAAAAAGCCGTAGGCTTCGCAGAGGTATAAAAAGGTGCGCTATTTAAATCATGCAGCGAATAGGTCGTAGACCTCGCAGAGGTATAAAAAGGTGCGCTATTTAAATCATGCAGCGAATAGGTCGTAGACCTCGCAGAGGTATAAAAAGGTGCGCCATTTAAATCATGAAGCGAACAGGTCGCAGACCTTGCAGCGAATAGGTCACAGACCTTAAAGGCCCTGCGATGCAAAATACACCGCAGGGCACAGGGAATCTTATTTTGCGTACTCGAAAGCGCGGCTTTCGCGGATAATATTTACCCTGATCTGACCGGGATATTCGAGCTCGTTTTCGATCCTCTTGCAGATATCTCTTGCGACAAGGATCATATTTTCATCCTTAATGACTTCCGGCTTGACCATTACGCGAACCTCGCGTCCGGCCTGAACTGCAAAGCAGCTCTCAACGCCGTTAAAGGATTTGGCGATCTCTTCAAGCATCTGAAGTCTCTTGATGTAGTTTTCAAGATTCTCGCGGCGAGCGCCGGGACGGGCCGCCGAAATCGCATCAGCCGCCTGAACAAGACAGGCGATAACGGAGTTTGGTTCAACATCTCCGTGATGAGCATGGATAGCATGGATAATATGCTCCTGCTCCTTGTATTTGCGCGCAACGTCAACGCCGAGCGCAACGTGGCTGCCCTCCATCTCATGGTCAAGGGCCTTGCCGATGTCGTGAAGAAGTCCGGCTCTCTTGGCGGCTGTGGGGTCAAGCCCAAGCTCGGATGCCATAAGACCGGCAATAAAGGAAACCTCGAGCGAATGTTTAAGAACATTCTGTCCATAGCTTGTACGGTAACGCAGACGTCCAAGCAGTTTGACAAGTTCGCCGTGAAGCCCAATGACGCCGGCTTCAAGCACTGTACGCTCACCCTCGCTCTTGATGGTGGCGTCAACCTCGCGGCGAGCCTTGTCGACCATCTCTTCGATGCGGGTGGGGTGGATGCGCCCGTCGGCGATAAGACGCTCGAGCGCGATTCTTGCGATCTCCCTGCGTACGGGGTCAAAAGAGGAAACGGTAATCGTTTCCGGAGTATCGTCGATAATGAGATCGACGCCGGTAGCGGTTTCAAGCGCCTTGATGTTGCGGCCCTCACGACCGATGATGCGGCCCTTCATTTCGTCGTTGGGAAGTCCGACGACCGAAACGGTAGCCTCGGCAACGTGATCGGCAGCACAGCGCTGGATTGCGAGAGAAATGATGTTTCTTGCCTTTTCGGAAGCCTCGTCCTTGAGAGCCTGTTCGTATTCAAGGATCTTTGAAGCCTTTTCGTGGGTCAGCTCGGAATCGAGATTGGAAAGAAGATGCTCCTTAGCCTGTTCAACGGTGAAGCCGGACATCTTTTCAAGAAGATCCATCTGATGTCTTTTAAGCTCCTCAGCCTCGGCAAGCTTCGATTCGGCCTGCTTGACCTTTAAAGCAAGCTGCTCTTCCTTCTTTTCGAAATTTTCAAGCTTTTTATCAAGAGATTCTTCCTTCTGCTGGAGTCGGCGTTCCTGACGCTGAACCTCATTGCGGCGCTCGCGAAGTTCCTTATCGCTTTCGCTGCGAAGACGGTGAATCTCGTCTTTGCCTTCAAGGATAGCTTCCTTTTTCTTTGCCTCGGCGGCCTTGTGCGCCTCGTTTTCAATCTGACGTGCGCGCTCCTCAGCCGAGCCGATGGTTGCTTCGGCCTTCTGCTGGCGGTATTTCATGCCTAAAAAAAAGCCGGCGGCAGCGCCGATCAGCAGGCCTAATATTAATAATAGCCATTCCAAAACCTGTTTTTCATCCTCCTAACGAAAATCCATATTTAATTTATATGTATTTTTCAAAATTAAAGTATAGTTGTGGGTGCGTCAGCCCACGACGCATTTGGTGATAATACGTCTATTTAATATTCTAATGAATAATGCACGATATGTCAAGGTTAAGTTTAAAATAATGATACGAAATGATGAATAAAAATCAGCTGTGAAATTATACATCGCAAAGCCGCGGATGATTACTCGGAGTTTTATCGTTATGTAAACGTATGAATAAAAAATTAACGGTATTCATACCACCTTCCGGACGGTGGAGATACCCCCGAAAAGCGTGGTAATACAGCCATTTTCGGCACATTTTACCTGTGGAAAAGTCTGTGGAAAAGGTGAAAAAGTGGGTGAATCTATTCATGTATATGTGCATAATGTAAAAGTGGAGAATATTACAGATGTACAATTTGCACAAAAAATTCATGTAAAGTTTTGCTTGACAGAGAATTCCCCGAAAATACGCGGTATTTTGATTCCGGCATAAAAAACGAAGCAGGCGCACCGCGAAAAAATCGGGTGCGCCTGCAGCTGAGTGAGTGGTTTATTTGTAGTTTCGTATGGTTACTCCGGTGTAAAAATGCTGCAGTATCCATACATGATTATGCCCCTGTTTTGCATATTGGTTGGCACCCTTCTGGCTCATGCCGACGCCGGTGCCGTAGCCCTTGCTGGTAAAGGTAAAGGTGTCATCCGACGGGTTATAGGTTATCCAGAAGGCGGGCGAACGAAGGTACTTGTAGCCCAGAATACTAAGGTGAAGTGTGTTGCCCTTGTAGGTTTTGCTGCCCACCTGCACCTTTGTGACGTAAAGCCCGTTTGCGTCGCGCTCAAGTATCTTGAACCATTGCGACTTGTCGGCAATAGTTGTAAGATCGATACCCTTTGCCGCCTTGACCTTTTTGGCTACCGCCGCGGCCGAATGGGTGTATGTGGTCGCATATCCGGAAACCGACTGGTCGACCGAGCAGTCGACCGAAACAAGATAGCCCAGCGATGCGCCGTTGATATCCTTGTTGTTGGCCGTCTTGCCGGCGGAGATGGCGTAATACGGCGTGTATGGGACGCTTCCTCCGGCGGTCATGTATAGTCCGGCGACCGAAGCGGCGGCCTGCTTGCATTTAGCGCTTGCCTTCTTTGTCGGGAAGGAGGGAGCTTTGGCGCGTCCGCCGGAATATATATAATAGGTATATGCGGCGATGGCCTGTGCCTTCAAAGCCTCCGTTTCATAACCGGAGCCCATTTCCGCTTCGATTATCATGGCAAGCACGTTTTCAACGCTGTCCTCGATGACTCTGCCGTTTGAGGTGATCCTCATCGTCGATACCGAGCCGCCCGGAGCGAGGGTGGTGGGGTTGCCGCCGGGGGAGGCCGTGGGAGCGGCGGTTGTCGTGGTCGTGCCCTGACCTGTTGTGCCGCCCTGTACCGTGGTGGTCTTTTGGGTCGTTGTCGTGGTTGTCGTGGTGGTCGTTGTGGTCGGCTTTGTGCTTTCGTCGTATGTGACGTAAAGGGTGGGAAGCTCGATGGCAGGTACCTGCGGCTTTGTCTGGCTGTGGATGGTGTACCATATATCGGGCATCAGCACCGACGGGTTTTCGATAACGTATCCAAGCGTCGAAAGATCATCGGTGTCGCGCACCTCTCTTGCGCAAACGACCAGCTTTGCCCCCTCAAATTCATCCGAATCGGTAACGAGGGTAAGCAGCCTGTCGGTGGGGAAAACATCGACCGTTGTGTAAAAAAGGCTTCGGATAAATAGGTTGTAAAGATAAAGCTCATGCGAATGAAGCGCCGAAAAATCGGTGTCGGCGTAATTGAATTCGCCGATGGTGTCGCTGCTGATTATACAGCTTGCAAATACAAGATACTGCGAGCTGCTGTAAAGCGTGTCAAGATTGATAAGCTCATGGGCGGCGAAAAAATCCTTGTTGGTGTAGCTTTTCAGCACCGAAAAGAGTGCGCCGTCCGATTTGGAGGAGCCGTAGATTATCGTGTTGGGGTTGGAAACGCCAAGCTGTATGGCGACATTTTTGTCAAAACGAAGACTTCCGCGCGAATCTATATCGCCGTAGAAATTATGGGTGTCATAAAATTCGGGGCTTTCGGCGGAGGATATCATAACCGGCTGGGAAAGCGATGTATTAGGTATGGACAAAAATCCGCCGACATCGTCGTTTTGCGCGTAAAGCTGGGAAAATTTCGGGCTGGCACCGACCGGAAGATTGCCCGCATCGCCCGTTTCGTTATACAGCGCGGCAAGCTCCGATTGATAGACAACAGGCGGTTCGAGCAGACCCGATTCATAAGAGTTTACGCCGATAAGCACCGCCGAAACGATAAGGGTAAGGACAAGCAGTACCGAAACGGCGCGCACAAGCGGCGTAAATCCGCCGCGCTGCTGCGGCTCGGTCTGCGGCTCGGCCGGGGTGTGCTTTGAAAAGCGCGGCGGATTTTGCTCGTTGGCGCGTGCGGTACCGGGCGGCGCCGGACGGGCGGAAAAACGCGATTCGGACTGCTGTCGGGAATGCTGTCGGGTTACGGGGGGCTGAGCCTTTGCCGATCTTTTTCGGCCGGGCATGACCGCGCCCTTGTTTGTTTCCGCGGCGGGCTGCGGTTTTACCTTGTCGCTCATGATATCGCGAAGCTCGTCGGGACGAAGCTCGACGTTGGTAAGCTGATGCTCTCTGCGTGCGGCGGCAAGCTCGCGCGCGG
>JAGBFS010000062.1 GCA_017936365.1 Clostridia bacterium | reverse complement strand
GAAAGCTTTTGTGTTTCGTGCCGCGCGGGTTTTATGCGAGAGGTAAATTTGATATACAAACACGTTTGGGGGTTATTTTAAATTCAATTTTCCGTGCCGACAAAAAACACTTGGCGAAAGCTTTTGCGTTTCGTGCCGCGCGGGGTTTATGCGAGAGATAAATTTGATATGCAAACACGTTTGGGGGTTACTTTAAATTCAATTTTCCGTGCCGACAAAAACGCTTGGCGAAAGCTTTTGTGTTTCGTGCCGCGTGGGGTTTATTCGAGAGATTAATTATGATATACAAACAGGTTTGGGGTTGGCTTTATCAAAAACTCAATCGCCGCGCTGACAAATATTTTTTATTTTTCTCCAAAGTCATCCGAAACGGATAGTCCGAATCGTTCCAGACACTCTATATACTGCGCTGTTTTTACGTAATTTTTCAAATCGGCCTCGTCGAGCCCTTGAAAGGCACAAAGCTCATCCCACAAAAGGCTGCTTCCTTCGACATGATAATATCCGGATAGCAAATCTATTCCGACAAATATCCTCTCCACGTCCGAAAAGGCCTCATCCTTTTGCTGATACAGCTTTTCGCCGTTGCCTTGGTTTAAAACATAGTAAGTTTTGGGTACGGGCACCGCTCCGGCGGGCAGCTTCTCTTTTAGAAATTCGCTGCTCATAACGCTTTTAAAAATTACATCATACGCAGATTTATCGTTTATTTCGGTCAAAGCATATCTGGAAGATAAATAATAGATGATCTCTTCGCCGCTTTTTCTATTAGGTTTAAGCACATCTTTATATTTGTGCCAGACCGATCTCCATTCTTCTAACATTTGGTGGGTTGGCTTTTTGGTTATCACCGCATTACCTCTCTGCCGCAGTCCTTACCGCTATTATTTTGCGTTTTTCTGCATTTTTATTACCTTCATGCGCGAAAATTCTTCGCGCTCCTTCTCCTCAAGCGCTTCGGTTATTTCCTTGACCTCGGCCTCAAATTTCGGGATAAGGATATTTTTGAGCGCATTGGCACGCTTCTGCGTCTTTCCTATCGCATCCGCCAGACGGTAAACGGAATTTTCTACCTCTGCAAGCTCAACGGTCAGCATTTTCACCTTTTCAAATTTCAGATATGCGTCATCAAGCAGCGAATCGGATGTTGAAAGCCCGAAAGGTATGCCGATATTGCGTTCCTTAAGCATAACTGTCGGCAATTCGACGCCCATTACCGAGCGGAAAGAAAGCTCCAGCCCATCATCCACCGGCACCGACTGCGCCAGAGGCTCGCACACGCCCAATACAGTCTGCGCACGCTGAAGCGCTATATAGGCCTCGTTGAAAAAGGAATCTATTTTTTCCTGTATTTCGGAAGCCTTGCTGATAAGCGACATCATTTCGCGAATAAGAATATTTCTTTTTCTGTCAAGCAATTCATAACCCACGCCCGAAAGATCAAGCGATTTTTTTGTCGCCATCAGATTGCTTTTTGTTGGTGCTGCGGACAAATCGGCTCGCCTCCCCTCGTAATAAATAATTTAATTTTATTCGGTTTCTTTCTTGCCGTGATAATATTTTGCCAGCATTTCGTTATCAACGCGGTCAAGTTCCTCCGCCGGAAGAGCGGAAAGTAATTTCCAGCCCAGCGCAAGGCTTTGCTCCATACTGCGGTTTTCGTTGACTCCCTGGTTTATAAACTGCTTTTCAAACTGTCTTCCGAATTCGAGCAGCCGCTTATCGGAAGCCGAAAGCTCATCCTCGCCTATTACCGATGCAAGCGAACGCGCGTCCTGAACCTTTGCATAACAGGCGAAAAGCTGATTTGAAAGAGCCGAATGATCCTCTCTTGTAAAGCCTTCGCCGATACCGTCCTTCATCAGACGGGAAAGTGACGGCAGCACCGACACCGGCGGATATATTCCCGAACCGTCAAGCGCACGGTCGAGGACTATCTGACCCTCGGTGATATATCCCGTAAGGTCGGGAACCGGGTGGGTAATATCGTCGTTCGGCATGGTAAGGATAGGTATCTGGGTTACCGAACCGGTGCTTCCCTTTATCATTCCGGCGCGCTCATAAAGCGAGGCAAGGTCGGAATAAAGATAACCGGGGAAGCCTTTTCTTCCGGGGATCTCGCCCTTTGATGACGAGAACTCGCGGCAGGCCTCCGCATAGGAGGTCATATCGGTCATGATTACCAATATGTGCATATTAAGCTCAAACGCCAGATATTCGGCGGCGGTCAGCGCACAGCGCGGCGTAAGTATACGCTCGATTATGGGGTCGTTTGCAAGGTTCAAAAACATTGCAACTCTGCCCAAAACGCCTGATTCCTCAAAGGAACGGCGGAAATAATCGGCAACGTCCTGCTTTACGCCCATCGCCGCAAATACGATACCGAACTTTGCATTTTCATCACCGGTGATCTTTGCCTGACGCACTATCTGAACGGCAAGCTCGTTATGCTTCATGCCCGAACCGCTGAATATCGGCAGCTTCTGGCCGCGGATAAGGGTGATGAGGGTATCGATGGACGAAATGCCGGTGGATATATAGTTTCGCGGATATATTCTGGAAACGGGGTTTATCGGCGTACCGTTTATATTTCTGCGGCAGGTCGGATATATATCGCCCAGCCCGTCTATAGCTTTGCCGACGCCGTTGAATACTCGGCCAAGAAGCTCTTCCGAAAGGGCAAGCTCCATCGGGCGGCCGGTCATTCTTGTTCTTGTATTGCCCAAGGATATTCCGGATGTGCCCTCAAAGACCTGTATAACGGCCTTGTCCCCCTCACAGGCGACTATTCTTCCGTTTCTGACGCTTCCGTCATCAAGCCTGATACGGACGACCTCCTCGTACGAGGGATTCTGTACCCCCTCCAGCACGATGAGCGAACCGTTTATTTCCTTTACGCCAATATATTCAAGTATCATAAAACATTCTTCCTTCTATCGATTCGAGAGCGCACTTATCGCCTCATCGATCTGTTTCGGATAATCCTCAAGCATTGAAAGCTTATCGTTGGGAACGTCATATTTTATTCTTGTAAGCCGGTCAAAAAGTCCTGTTTCCATTATCATGGAAAGCGGAACACCGACCGAAACGGCAGTTTCGCTTCGCTTATGAAGATAGAGTATCGCCCTCATCATAAGGAGCTGTTTTTTGAGCGGAACAAAGGTATCGTCCTTATGGAAAGCATTCTGCTGAAGGAAGCCGACCCTTATGACCTTTGCGGTTTCTATAATAAGCTTCTGATCGTCCGGCAGAACGTCCGAACCGATAAGCTTGACTATTTCCATCAGTCTTGCCTCTTCCTGAAGCAGGAAGGACATCTGGGTTCTGCACCGCATAAAATCGCTGCCTACATTATCGTCATACCAACGCTCAAGATCGCCGCCATACTCGCTATAGGAATTGAGCCAGTTGATAGCCGGATAATGTCTTGCATAGGCAAGCGATTTATCAAGCGCCCAGAAACAGCGGGTAAATCTTTTTGTATTCTGCGTTACCGGCTCGGAAAAATCGGAACCCTGCGGCGATACCGCGCCGATTATGGTAACCGAACCCTCCTTGCCGCCGAGCGTTCTGATAAGTCCGGCGCGCTCATAGAATTCCGAAAGCCTTGACGGCAGATATGCCGGGAAGCCTTCTTCCGCCGGCATCTCTTCCAATCGGCCGCTTATTTCGCGCAGAGCCTCAGCCCAACGGGAGGTGGAATCGGCCATTATCGCAACATGATAGCCCATATCGCGGTAATATTCGGCAAGGGTGATGCCGGTATATATCGACGCTTCACGCGCCGCAACAGGCATATTCGAGGTGTTGGCTATAAGAACGGTGCGGTCGGTCATCGGACGACCCGATTTCGGGTCGACAAGCGAAGCAAATTCATTAAGAACCTGACTCATCTCATTGCCGCGCTCACCGCAGCCGACGTAAACGATTATGTCCGCATCGCACCATTTTGCAAGCTGATGCTGGGTCATCGTCTTACCCGTACCGAATCCGCCCGGAACAGCCGCTGTTCCTCCCTTTGCTATCGGGAAGAGCGTATCGATAACCCGCTGGCCGGTAACCAGCGGAACATTTGCATACAGTCTTTCGCTGACCGGTCGCGGCGAACGGATAGGCCATTTCTGGCAAAGGGTAAGCTCGCAAAGCTTACCGTCATCCGACCGCAGCTTTACGATAACGTCACCTACCTTGTATTTTCCATTGCTCGCTGCCCATTCCACCTTGCCGCAAACGGTCGGCGGAACCATACAGCGATGCTCTATTACCGAAGTTTCGGGACATCTTGCATATATCTGTCCTGCGTTAAGGGTATCGCCTGCCTTGACATCGACGGTAACATCCCACAGCCGCTCGGTATCAAGCGCATTCATAGCCGCACCGCGTGCTATAAATGCACCGCTTTCGCTTTCGATATCGCGCAGAGGACGCTCGATACCGTCAAAGATGTTGTCCAATATACCCGGTCCCAGCGTTGCCGCCAGTCTTGCACCGGTGGAATATATGGGATCGCCCGGTTTTAAGCCGGTTGTCTCCTCATAAACCTGTATGGTAGTAAAGCCGTTGTCAAGCTTTATAACCTCGCCTGCGAGCTTCTGCTCACCGACGTACACCATTTCCATCATCGACAGCGTTGTCGCACCCTTTACGGTCACGACAGGGCCGTTTATGCCGTATATTATGTTGTTGGCCGCCAAAACAACCAACCTCCTTAGCTTGCTCGTAAATTAATATTGGATATCCGTTTTCAGCAAACAAGCAATCCGCTTGTTTCGCAGAACCATTCCTTCTGCTGCTCAAGTCTTGAGCCGAGCGTCAGATCAAGCGCAATGCCCAGCGCTTTGTTGAGTGCAAGCAATCCGCCTATCGGCAAAGCTGCATCCTCTTCAAAGCTGCATTGAGCGCCAAACTGATTTCTTATAAGCTCGCAATACTTCATATCCTCCGGACGGATACGAAAAACCGTATCATCGGCCGCCTTTTTAAAGGACGATGCCGCCGCCTTTGCACATCCGCAAAGATATTTTTCATAATCTGCGGTCTTTGTAAACTCCCAAAGCTTTTCGGCCGCCGCCTCAAACACCTTGCGTTCGATGGCTCCGCGTTTTTCAAGGAGCGCCTTGCGGCTCGAAAGCTCCCTGCTCGATAACTCTCTTGTAATGGAGCTTCTGACATCGGCTGTGCGGAGGCTTATCATGCGGTACGCATCGGCAAGCGTTTCCTTTTCGGCTCTTTCAAGCTCGATCCGATTCTGCGTTTCAACCTCCATAATTATGAGCTGACGCTGTTTTTCCGAATATTGATTTATAGCCTGTAAAAACTTACCAAGCTTTTCGTCCTGTGATTGCATTAACAAAACCACCTTCTGCGCACATGCGTCAAATCTTTATTCCGATAGATTCACGCACATACCTTGAGATTGCGTCCTTTGTACGTCCTCCGCCGTGACGGTCGGGAACCTCAACTATCAGCGGACGGCGCGAATTGAGCTTAAGCCGGCTTACAACAGGCTCGCACAAAGCCCCCAGCCGCTCGGTAATAAGCACAACACCGATATCCTCATCGGCAATCGCCTTTTGTAGCGCGGCAGATACCTCATGCTCCTCATGCACGACCGTACCCTCTATACCGGCAAGCCTCATGCCGACAAGCGTATCTATATTGTCACTAATTAGATAAAATTTCATATCTCTCTCACTAAATCCATCTTGATGTGGGCGATGTTTTCCGCTTTCGGCGTATGCCGAAATTTGATATTCCTCATTTCAAAAGGAAAACTCGCTGTTAAAAAACGCCACGTTTTTTAACTATATCGCTAATTAGATAGAATTTCATATATATCTCTCTAAATCCATCTTGGTGTGGGCGGTGTTTTAATACTTACCAAGTATCATGATGGAGATAACAAGTCCGTAAAGGGCTATTGATTCGCCGAGAGCAACGAAGATAAGCGCTTTACCGAAGGCCTTCGGGTCTTCGCTTGTTGCGCCGATAGCTGCGGGAGCCGCTGCAGCAACCGCAATACCGCCGCCAATACCGGAAAGACCGGTAACAAGTGCCGCGCCGAGCATACCAAGACCCTTTGTCGGATCGTAGGAAACGGCCTCTGCCTCTTCCTCTTGGGTTTCCTGAACTGTTGCAGCCGCCTCGGCAGAGCTGTCGGAAATACCTGCCGCATTAGCTGTAACAGGTGCTATGATGCAGACCGCAAAAAGCAGTACTGCGGTAAGAAGATTGACTCTGACCGCTTTGACTGCGTTGCCGGTCTTTCTGAACGAACGGATGGAAAAATAAACCGATGCCGCGATGATAGCTGCGGGGATAATAAGTGCAATGTACTCCATGATTTCAATACCTCCAATAATTATCAGTTATGTGCCGGAAGCCTTGCTCCCGACGGTGTAAAGGCACGTCCCGAACCGGAATAGAACCGGCTGAACATTTCATAGAACTCCAGACGAAGCGCCTGTATTCCGACCAGCAGACCTTCAAGCGCGATAACGATGATATTTCCTATAATAACCACCGCAATATAGCCAAATGATCCCTCGGGACTCATTTCGGCCAGAGTGAAGACGACCGTCATCATGCCGTAATGTACAAGGATGAATGCACCCACGCGAAGGAAGCTGACGGTGTTTGAAACGTAGGAAAGCAGCACCTCAAAAAGCTCAAAGAAATTCTGCATCAAAAATTCGCCCGGTTTTTCCGGAAGCCAATGCTTCTTTCCCTCCAGAAGCTCGCCAAGCGGTTCGCGAAGGAAAATCAGTATCAGCGGAATAACTATCAGACAGACGATATAGGTGGTTGTCATGACGCTGTAGAGTCCGGTAAGCATACCCACCGCGCCGATTATTATCGATGTGTAGAACAAAAGCCCCGCCACACCGTTCTGGCCGAACAGCGCATCGCCAAACATGCCCTGTCTGAGCTTTGTGTAGATATTAAGCAGCATCGCAACGGCAACAAGCACCGCACCGATACCGATGGTGGCATAGATAAGATAATTTACAACCTCGGAATCCTCAACATTTATCAGCTTGCCGTGGTTGAGAGGAACGCCGGTTTTCGAGCTTACCCAGCCCCAGAAAGGATTGAGCCATTCCTCAAAGCCGAACACCGACCCTAAAAGCACGCCGAATATCGCCGATGATATTCCGCAAATTCCGACTATCCTTCCAAGCTCCATCTTCATGTGCTTCCACATAATAAAGTAGCCTATTATCGAAAGCACTATACCCTGACCGACATCGGCAAACATCATGCCGAAAAGGATGAAATAGGTTATTGCCACAAAAGGCGTCGGGTCGATCTCCCTGTAGGACGGCAGACCGTACATCTTGACATAGAATTCAAACGGTCTGAAAACCGCTTTGTTGCGTATCTCGACCGGCGGCGACTGTTCGGCGTCCTTATCCGGCTTTTCAATGTCGATGTCAAGATCGCCGACACGCTCAAGCTTTGCCCTGAAGCTCTTTGCTTCGCGCTTCGGCACCCATCCGGCAAGGAAGAAGGTATCCCCCTCCTTATATCTTGCAACCGATCGGCGAAGCTCAAAGCGCGAGCTTCTCTTTTCCAGATATGCAAGCAGCCTGCTGCAATCGGCAGATTTGAGCGCCCAGTAGTCTTCGACCTTCTGCGACGCTTCATCGCGCTGTTTTATAAGTTCCTCGCGCCTTGCATCGAGTACCTCATATGCCTCCTTCGGCGTACCGACAGCATCGGGAATCATAAGACGCTCCCAGAAAAGGCTCTGGAATATCCTGTCAACCTCTGCTACCGCTTCGATGGGAGCGCAGTACACACCCCATACATACTGGCTGTCCTTTGTACACGGGAAAAGTATGACAAACGGGTTATCGCTGTAAAGGCTCAATTTATCATAGCTTTCCCTCGGAAGACGTCCAAATCTTACCTTGATGTATTCGCAGGCAAATATCTCATCCAGCCTCATTTCAAGACCTTCAAAGTGCTTTAACTGCTCCATTTCCCGCTCTATACGCGCAAGCTCGGTTTCTATGCGTGTGCGCTCTTCGCTCACCGACCGCATCGCAGCGGAAAACTCCTCCACAAACTCGGCAATCTGTGCATCCTGCATCAGCGGTGTGCTGTCATCGGTCGGTATCGGCTCAAGCCTTGCACCGACAAGGGTATCCTTCAGCTTTGTGTAAAGCGGACTGTAGGGATTTTCGTCGGTTATCGACGTAAAATCGGAGCTGTTATGGAAAAAGCTTGTCGCCTGCTCAAGGTGAAAATTTTCACCGCTGCAGCAAACGTCGAGCACCGTGTCAAGCTTTCTCATCGAACCGACAACGCTGACAAGGTTCATTTTCGTTACAGCCATATTGAATTACCACTCCTTTCAGAGCTTTTTGCTTATTCATGGTCGCGCAGCACCGTAAGCGCGCGTATTTCATCGGGCGCGAGCCCGTATCTGACTCCTTCGATTATCGTAACGACATCGCGAAGCTCCGTTTCGGCAAGTATGCTGAATGCCATAAGCACGACGGGCGGACTTATCGAAAAACGCAGAAGATGCCGCGCCTTTTTGGCAAGAAGCCTTGATGCCTCCTGCTCGGCATAGCCCTCGCTTACCATATCGCCGTTTATCTGTTTTCCGTAAGGCGTCTTATCGCAAAGCAGCCGCATTACTTCATCGGCATCGGCCGTCTGTGCCATCGCCTCGGCCGTTTTTTGGCTCAGCTTGTAATGATTGCGGAAGGTCATGCGCCGGACAAGATCCGCACCGGCTCTGTAATATCTCTTCAGCCTGTAAATATGGCTGAAGTTTATAAGATCTATCTGGGTTCCGACAAGCTCAAGCATCTCATCCTTGGGCTTGCCCTTCATGTTTTTGTTTATCGTATTTATAAGCTCATAATAAAGCTTTTCATAAAGCGCGTGCTCGATCATCGCGATATCAAACGGCTGCCCCTCTTTGGGCGCAAAGCCGATCAATATCTTTGCATAAACCGTACCCTTCAGCGCTACGAGCATATCACGGTAGCTTCGCGCCATAGCCAGCGCATTAAGATCAAGGTCGGTATGCTCTTTGAAAAAATCGGGCAGCGAGAAAATATATTCGCCCGGCCGTCCGGCCGCAAGCAGCTTGAGAAATTCAAGAAGCTGCGATATCTCGCCGCGCATAATGATATAACCGCTTATCCACGTGCCGAGCGACTGTTCATAACGGCACAGTCCGGCAAGCTCCTCATATAGCATTGCACCAAGCGCCGCCTCAAGCTGGCCTCTGTGGATAGAGGTCTGATCGAGTCCGGCGATCGCGGGGGCATAATGGGTCTGGCTAAGCTGCGACGCGACATCGGATACCGACCGACAGGATATCAGGCTGTCGTAAGCCTCCCTGCCGAGCCGTCTGCCGTAAATCGCGCGGCATTTTGCCAGCAGCGCATTTGACGCCTGGGAGGGCATCTTCACAGCAGCCCATCCCCCTTCGTGACACGCTCGACAAGCTCGCTGACCCATTTATCCTTGTTTTCTTCATAGGCAAGGTCAAGCCTGTCGGCTATCCCGGCATGCTTTGCTTCAATCTCCTCCCAATATTCCTGCGCATCGCGCATCTCCGAACGTTCGATGGCCTCGATGCGTTTCTGGGCAAGGTCGATGTAATTTTTTCTTACCTCTTCCTTTTTCCTTGCAACCGCCTCGGTCGAACCGGCACGCCTTGATCTGGCCTCCTCGGTCAGCTCTCTTGCGCGTTTATCCATATCGACAATGCGCTTTATCATATCCTGCATAAATACGCCCAATCCTTTCTTTGCTTGTAAACACGGCAGCTACGGCATACGTATCATCCGCCGCACTTCGGGGCAAAATGCATAAACTGCGATTTTTCTGAAAATCAGTTCTTAAGGCTCTGCATCGGTGCCGGTATTCTTCCGCCGCGGCTGATAAACTTCGCCGGGGAATAACGGTTGACCGACATGACCGGGCCCGAACCGAACAATCCGCCGAACTCGACCTCATCGCCTTCCTTTTTGCCTATCGCAGGGATAAGGCGAATCGCGGTGGTCTTTGAATTGACCATGCCAATCGCAGCCTCATCGGCAAGGATAGCGGAAAGTATCTCGGCCGAGGTATCGCCCGGAACACATATCATATCAAGACCGACCGAGCAAACGGCGGTCATAGCTTCAAGCTTTTCGATGGAAAGTGCGCCGCATCGCGCCGCCTCGATCATTCCGGCATCCTCGGAAACGGGGATAAATGCGCCGGAAAGTCCGCCAACGTGCGAGCTTGCCATAACGCCGCCCTTTTTAACAGCGTCGTTGAGCAGCGCAAGGCACGCTGTCGTTCCGTGCGCTCCGCATCGCTCAAGTCCCATTTCCTCAAGAATATGGGCAACCGAATCGCCTACCGCCGGGGTAGGAGCCAGCGAAAGGTCGACAATACCGAACGGCACACAAAGCCGCTTTGATGCTTCCTTTGCAACAAGCTGACCCATTCTTGTTATCTTGAACGCGGTCTTTTTTATCATATCGGCGACCTCTGTGATATCGCCGTCGGGAACCTTTTCCAGAGCGGCACGAACAACGCCGGGGCCGGAAACGCCGACGTTTATAACGCAGTCGGCCTCACCCGCGCCGTGGAAAGCACCGGCCATAAAGGGGTTATCCTCCGGAGCGTTGCAGAAAACGACCAGCTTTGCCGCACCGAAATAGCTGTCATCGACCGTCTTTTCGGCACATTCGCGGATAACGCGGCCCATCATCTGCACCGCGTCCATATTTATTCCGGCCTTGGTAGAACCGACATTAACCGAAGAGCAGACCTTTTTGGTCGTGGCAAGTGCTTCGGGGATGCTTTGGATGAGCGCGTAATCGCCCGGGCCGAAGCCCTTATGGACAAGCGCCGAATATCCGCCGACAAAATTGACTCCTACCGTTTCGGCCGCACGGTCAAGCGCGTGCGCATACCGCACCGTATCGGCACCCGGACAGGCCGCCGCTATCATAGCTATCGGCGTAACGGCGATACGCTTGTTTATGATGGGGATACCGTATTCACGCTCGATATCCTCGCCTGTGGATACAAGCTTTTCGGCATAACGGCAGATTTTGTCGTATATCGCATCGCAGGCTGCCGAAGCATCGCTTCTTGAACAGTCAAGAAGGCTTATTCCCATGGTTATTGTACGAATGTCAAGATTCTCATCCTGAATCATTCTTATCGTTTCAAGAATATCTTTTGTATTAAGCATTGTTACCTCACACAGCTTCGATTATATTCTGTGCATGGAATTGAATATATCCTCATGCATGATTCTGATCGACAAAGCGTTGTCATCGCCGTATTTGGCAAGTCTTGCGCTCAGCTCATCAAACGGTACATTGCTGTCGGATATATCGACCAGCATTATCATCGCAAACATATCCTGAAGGATAGACTGCGTAACTTCCATTACATTGACTCCCGTTTCGGCGCAGATGCCCGAAACTCCGGCAAGAATGCCGACCATGTCTTTTCCGATTACGGTAAGTACAGCTCTCATTTTTTATGTCCTTTCATGTCAGATTTACATATCTCTACTAATCATAGTATTTTACCACTTTACATCAGCTTTTTCAATATTTAATAAACAAAAATAAATTCCGATTCATTTTGAAATATCTATTGTAAATGCCATATTTTTCTTATATACTAGATAGGGCGATTTTTCCATCGGAGGAGAAGTGTTTATGATATCATTTGAAAGCGATTACAATCAGGGCGCTCACGAGCGTATTCTTGCGCGTCTTTTCGAAACAAACATGGAGCGCGTTGTAAGCTACGGCTTTGACAAATATACCGAAAGCGCGAAGAAAAAGATACGTCTGGCGTGCGAATGTCCCGACGCCGATATATTCTTCCTTACCGGCGGCACCCAGACAAATGCCGTCGCAATCGATTCCATGCTCGACCGTTACCAGTCGGTCATAGCCGCCGAAACGGGACATATCAACCTCCATGAAGCCGGTGCTATCGAGCATACCGGTCACAAGGTGGTCACTCTTCCCCATCACGACGGAAAATTGATGGCTGCCGATGTCGAAAAATACCTTTGTGATTTTTACGCCGACGGCAACCGCGAGCATCTTGCACAGCCGGGCATGGTATATATCTCCCACCCGACTGAATATGGCACACTTTATACCAAGACCGAGCTTTCCGCACTTGCCGAGCTCTGCGGCAGATACAACATTCCGCTTTACATGGACGGCGCACGTCTCGGCTACGGACTTATGAGCCGCCGCACCGATGTGACCTTGCCCGATATTGCGCGCCTGTGCGACCTTTTCTATATCGGCGGAACAAAGGTCGGTGCGCTGTGCGGCGAAGCTCTTGTCTTTACAAAAAAGAATCTTCCGCCCCATTTCATGACCTCGGTCAAGCTCCACGGCGCTCTTATGGCAAAGGGACGGCTTAACGGAATACAGTTTGACACCCTTTTTACCGACGGTCTTTATTTTGAAATAAGCAAAAGTGCAATAGATAAAGCCGAGCGGCTTCGCGGCATTTTTGAGAAAAACGGATACCGCATCTTTATCGATTCACCCACAAATCAGCAGTTTGTCATTCTCGAAAACGAACAGATGGAGCGGCTCTCCGCTCATGTCGGATTCTCCTTCTGGGAAAAGTATGATGATAATCATACCGTTGTGCGTTTTGCCACAAGCTGGGCAACCACCGATGAGGACATGGATCTTCTCGAAAAAATACTGACCGAAAACGTGTAATAAATATTTTTCTTTGAAAGGTTATGCTTACAATGAACAAATTGGCTCTTGCCGATATGCACATCCACTCCATCCGCTCATTTGACGGACACGACAGCGTTGAGGATATATGCCGCGCCGCGGTAAAGGCCGGCATTAAAACCATCGCGGTCACTGACCATTACGAATGCGGAAGTCCCGAATCCCCCGACCAGTGCGAGCCGGAAAGGATCGACCTGTCTGTCGCCGATGTCAGCGCCCAGATCGGAAAGCATGGCGAGCTTGAGATACTGCGCGGAGTTGAGCTTGGACAGCCCCATTGCGATATGGAAACGGCCGACCGTATTCTGCACGCAAATGAATATGATTTCGTTCTCGGCTCGGTTCATTATGTCAAAAACGGCGGCGACCTTTATTGGTTCAACTACAAGGAACGCGATCCTTATGAGGTATATGACCAGTATATAAACGAGGTTCTGAAAACCGCCGCTGACTGCGAATTTGATTCGCTCGCCCACATGACATATCCTCTGCGTTATATGATCTACCGTGACGGTGCGGTAATGGACACCTCGCGTTACACCGACATTTATGACGCAATTCTTGATGCGATAATCAAACGCGGCAAGGCTCTTGAGGTAAACACAAAGCTTATCGAAGATCCGGGCGGATTCTTCACTCCCGACGAGCCCATCCTGCGCCGATACTACGAAAAGGGCGGCCGACTTATAACCCTCGGAAGCGATTCCCATTATGCCTCTCTCATCGGGACCGGCATCACCCTCGCCGCTGACGCGCTGCGCGAATGCGGCTTTGACAGCTATTTTATCTATCGTAATCGCCAGCCGGTCGAAATCCCGCTTGGCGAGTAGCCACACAATCTTCAATTTATAATTAATAATATGATTTATAACCTTAATATGATCCTGTCGGGACTTTTTACCCAGCCGCCTGAGCTTACAACGGCCATCACCAATATCGCAATCGTAATCGCCTCGCTTGTCTGCCTCGTTCTCACCCTGCGGTCAAAGCAGGATAAAATGCGCGTAAAGCTGTGGTCTGGCGTGTATATCGCCCTTTCGGTGGCCGCCTTTTCGGGCGTGCTTATCCACGGCCTGAATATTTCAAGACAAGCATACGAAAGGGCATGGATACTGCAATCATGCCTGCTTTGCGCGGCGATATCCGCTTTCTTCATTGCAACGGTATACGAATTGATCGGGGAAAATCATCTAAAATCGCGCACCGTTCCTTTCACAGCCGCCGCATGCATCGCCGCCTGTGCCGCTATGCTTATCTTCAAAAACTTCTGGAGTGATTATCTGCTGATATTTACCGGATACGCCGGAGTGCTGTTCGGTATCAGCCTAATCATCTATCTCTGTCTTGCCATAAAACAAAAAAATCCCCGCTGTCTGCTCGCGGCCGGCGGCATCATCATACAGATGCTTGGCGGCCTTGTTCAGGCACAGGGAACTTTTCTTGTAAATATTTTCGGCCTCGATTACGATTTTAACAGCTTCTGCCATGTATTTATCGTTTTCTCGCTTTTCTTCTTCCAATCGTATTTTATGCTTGGCGAAAAAGCGTCTTCCACTGGCCGTAAAAGCTGAACACGCAAATCTACATCAGAATAACCGTGACCTTTTTATCTGTCGCACGGCACCTGTTTATCACATACAGCGTGCCGTGCGATTTTCCGTCCCAGAACGCTATTACCTCGTCACTGTAATCGACTATGGCGTCATTGCGAGCTATCGGAGCCAAATCCCCGAACATTTTGTAATCGGGCAAAAATTCCGTAAGCTTTATCCCATGCTCGACCGCGTAATTTCGCGCACAGCGGTCAACGCCTTCGGCTCCTCCCGATACTATCTCATCCGTTTTGTCGGGGATAAAACGGGCAAGGTCATCGACCGTCACGCCCCGTGATCCGACTATCGCAACCTTCAAATTTCACACTCTCTTTTTTGTCGTTTAGTTTCGCAACGATACATTATTCGCGCTTACACGAAACATTTTCTCTAAATTAATCCCAAAAAATGTTTCACGTAAAACAATACAATTTGTAATATTATATATTTTTATTTCCAGAAGTATTAAAGTTTGACCCTATCTCCATGCTCGCTTTCGCGTTAAGGTCAAGCCCGGCTGTGTTTCCTTCAATCAACTCATAATACGCCTGGGTCCCAATCATGGCGGCATTATCGCCGCAGAGAGAAAGAGGTGGAATAAACAGCTCGCATCCTGCCTTTCTGCATGCTTCGGTCATCTTCCGCCGAAGCTCGCTGTTAGCCGATACACCGCCGGCAAGAGCCAGCTTTTTATATCCAAGCTCTTTGGCGCATTTCATAAACCGTTCGGTCAGAATCTTTGTAATGCTCTCCCTTACCGATGCCGCCATATCGCTTATCGGTATCTGCTCACCCTTCTGCTGTGCATTGTGGATAGTATTTATAACCGCGGTTTTCAGCCCGGAAAAGCTGAAATCATACGGCGCCCCGGCGATTTTAGGATTGGGCAGGGTATAAGCGTGCGGATCGCCGCCCTCGGCCGCCTTGTCAAGATGCACACCGCCGGGGTAAGGCAGTCCAAGCGAGCGGGCGGTCTTATCAAACGCTTCACCCGCCGCATCGTCGCGTGTTCTTCCGACCACCGACATCTGCGTGTAGCTCTTGACCTCAACGATATGGCTGTGTCCGCCGGAAACGACAAGGCACAAAAACGGCGGCTCAAGATTTTGATGAGCTATGTAGTTTGCGGCGATATGACCGCGCAGATGATGCACCGGAACAAGCGGCAGACCGGCCGAAAAGCTCAGTCCCTTTGCAAACCCAACGCCCACAAGCAGCGCACCGATAAGCCCCGGCGCGGCGGTAACAGCTATCGCATCAACGTCCGATACTTTCATATCTGCATCGTCAAGCGCCTTCTGCACAACGTGAGATATGCTTTCGGTGTGAAGCCTGCTTGCTATTTCCAGCACAACTCCGCCGAATATAACATGTCGGTCTATCTGTGTTGCAACAACGGACGATATGACCTTTCTTCCGTTTTCAACTATCGCCGCGGCTGTTTCGTCGCACGATGATTCAATTGCAAGAATTCTTTTATCCATTTTTATACCCATCTTCTTATCCGGCGGCTAAAGCGCCGTAATCTATATATCCGAAAAACACCTTTTGCGGCGGCTTTTTTGCAGACCGCCACCGCAAACCCAATCAGTATTTCTTTCTCAGGTGAGGATTTTCGCCTCTTTCTTCATCGTTGAAAAGACGCGTTTCCGTAGTGTTCCTTTGACTTCCGTAATATGACGGCGCACCGCCAAATTTCCTTCTGTATCTTTCAAAACGGTCATTGTCTATCTGTTCCGAACCGGACGTCGGGCCGTAATATACCATTTCAGGCTGATTGCTGCCGCTCTTGAGATGTGCATTTTCGCCTCTTTCCTCATCAGAGAAAATCCTCGGCTGCATATTACGTCTGTCATAATACGAATAACTTCTCGGCCGCACAGGAACGTCATAGCCGTTGTATCCATACTGTCCGTATCCGTTCGGATGAGAAATCTGTATAGGCTGCCCGTACTGCTGCTGTGTATACTGAGGCTGTACATACTGGGGCTGAGCATATGGCTGCGGAGCATATTGCTGTTGTGAATACTGCGCCGCGGGATTCTGATAAGCTCCGGAATTGCCGTAATAGGGATTTTGTCCGCTCGAACTGTATATGCTGCGTGTTTCTTCAACTTTTGTGCCGACTGCAACCGTTCTGTCATCATAAACCGACTGCGCACCTGACGCATTTATGCTCGCCTCTAGGTCACTGCAGAATTGTGTAACAGTACTGTATCGCGCATTCGGGTCATGTGCCGCGCCCTTGCGTATGACATCCATCAAACGCGGCGGCACTCCGGGAATGTCCGGCAGCGGTTTGCCCGAAAGCCTCATTCCGATAGCCTCCTGCGTACCATGCTCGATAAAAGGAGTCTTGCCGTCATTCAAATATGTATACAGCGTTACCGCCAGCGAATAAATATCGGCGCGCACATCATATTTTTGAAAGGTTGCTACCTCAGGCGAAACATATTGCGGCGTGCCTATATTGGTCATGGTGCATTCACCCATCAGGCGCGAAGCACCGAAATCGCCCAGCTTGTAATCTCCGTTATGGTTTTTGAGAATATTATCCGGCTTTACATCCCGATGAATAACCGGCGGATTGCATCTATGGCATGCCGCAAGCGCTGCGCCGATCTGAACTCCGATCTTCACAACGGTTTCTATAGAATTTCCGCGCCGCGGCACAGGCTCAAGATACTCCATGCGTATGAGCAGATACACTCTCTGCCCGTCCTGCGAGTTAAGCAGGTCAAAATCCTCGATTCTGATAATATTATAATTTTCCAGACTCTGAAGCAGCTCCACTTCCGCAAGAAAATTTTCAAGCTTGTCATCCGTAACAGGGATAACCTTCAGAGCAGACTGCTTGCTCTTAATTCCACCGGAAGATTTAGTAATGCAATATACCGACCCAAAGCTCCCCCTGCCAACAAGAGATTCGACCTCCCACCCGCTTAAAAAGCTCGGCGTTTCAAGCGAATGGTCTATCTCCCTTATATCCTTTATCATTACGTCTGCGTATTTATCCATATGCCCATCTCCTTGATATGTCGTAAAAGCAGCTATCTTTGCAAATCCGGAAAGCTTACGTTATCTATATACATATCCGTGTACAGCTCATCGCCGCCGAAATTTACCACGGTGCAGCGATCTATCATATCGTGCACAAGCCTTTCGTTGCCGCACAAAAGCCCTGCCCCGGCAAGCGCAAGCTCGCTCATGAATACAATCTCGCACCCATCGGTAAGAAGCCCTATCGCCTTTGCCGATTCTTCATTAAGATTTTCGCCCAGCTTTCCTGTTACTATGATTCTTTTTATCTTTATGCCCGAATGCTTTTCCAGCATAAGCAGGCTTGTCATAACCGCGCTTTTGGCAAGCTGGATCTTTCTGACATCGGACGGGGTAAAAACAATATCGGGTGCGGCCAAAAATTCCGAATCCATATTTCCTTCCGGCTTTATCCTGCCCGTTTTCAAAAGGCAGGCGCACAGATCTATTATTCCCGAACCGCAGATTCGGTCGGGCTTGCCCTCGCCTATAACGGAATGTTTGATTTCGCCGTTATCAAGCCAAAAATGGCTTATTGCCCCATCACCGGCCTTACCGCCGCATGCAAGCCCAACCCCCTCAAAGGCAGGACCGCACGCCGTCGCGGTGCATAAATACCCATCGCCGGTATTGAGTACGATCTCGCCGTTTGTGCCAAGATCGCATAACACGGTGCCCTTTTCAAAAAGGCCGCTTCGTTCTGCGGCGATTGCCGCGGCCACAGCATCGGCACCGACAAAAGCCGATGCGCATCGCCCGGCGTATATATCAAACCCGAGCCCGGTTTCTTCCCGACCGATCCATCTTCCGAAGGCTTCCGGCATATTGTACGGAGCTATGCCGATTGACGAAGGATCAACACCGGCTAAAAAACAAAGCATCGTCGTGTTGCCGACGCAAAAGCACTTATCGATATCCGCACCGGCGGTCATTCGGGAAAGCTGATCTCTTACCGTCTGTGTCAGCTCATCCAGATGTCCGTCATCGCTCGAGCATATCCTTGTAAGAACGTCCGAGCCGTATATCATCTGCCGATTGGGCTCGCTGCACTCACGCAAAATTTTTTTGGTGCCATTTTCAAAAATTCTTACCGATATTACCGTTGTTCCTATATCCGCAACGGCCGTCAGCTTTTCGCCCGCAACCTCGTCCTGTTCGGTTCTGTTATCATCAAGATAAACGCAAAAATCGCCGAATGTACGTGCTCGGCACGCTAAACGGTATCCCCTTTTCAAAAGAGAGCCAAGCAAAACAGCCTCGTCATCATCGGGAACAGAAAATGCACCCTCGACCTTTACCGCACAGCCGCCGCATATTCCGCTGCCGCCGCAGGGCGCGCTGACCGCCAGCCCGGCACGCTTCATCGCTTCGAGCAGCGTTTCGCCGGCCGAAGCGTTAACGTCAAATCTTTTCTTCATCCGCTCACCTGCTGTTTTTTGCCGCCGCAAGCTTGCTCATCACACCGATGCATTGTGCCGCCGCCTCAACATTGTGAACCCTTATTATATCCGCGCCGGACTCTATTGCCATCGCGTGCGCCGCCGTCGTGCCGTAATCCCTCTCGTCCGGTCTGGTGTCATGCGCAAGACACGCTCCTATCATCCTTTTTCTGGACAAAGCGGCCATTATGGGATTTTCGCCGGTTCTAAGCTCGCCAATCCTTGCGCAAAGCTCAAATTCCTGCTCCCTTGTCTTGCCGAAGCCGATACCCGGATCAAAGCACAGACAGGCTCTGTCTATCCCCATCTGTTCCATCTTAACCGCTTTTCTTTCAAAAAACGAGCCCACCGAATGGATACAATCCGCATTTTCGGTTATATCGGCGCAATGCATAACGACACAGCCCGCACCGGTCTGTGCCGCAGCAGCACACATCTCCTCATTTTCAAATCCTGTCACATCGTTTATTATCGATGCGCCCGCCTCGATGGCTTTTATAGCCACATACGGGTAAAAGGTATCGACCGATATCGGTACGCTTACCGCCTGTCTTACCACGGCGATAACATCGCGCAGCCGTTCCCATTCCTCTTTTTCGCTGATTTTCTGTGCTCCGGGACGGGTCGACTGACCGCCGATATCTATTATATCGGCACCCATACCGACCATCTCGGCGGCTCTTTTCGCCGCCGTATGCGCGTCGGTATATTTTCCCCCGTCGGAAAAGGAATCGGGCGTTGCGTTGAGTATGCCCATTATCAGCACCCGTTCAAGGGAAATGATTCCGTCTTTTATCTTCCAGTATCTCATCTTCGCGGCAAAAGAAGATTCATAACTTCGCTTCTTGTTCTTGCGTCGCTTCGCATAAGTCCGCGAAGAGCGCTCGTCTGGGTGGCACTTCCGGCCGCTCTCGCACCGCGCATTGTCATGCAAAGATGCTCCGCCTCGATAATGACCGCAACGCCAAGGGGATCGAGCTTCTGTTCAAGAAAATCGGCTATCTGTGTCGTAAGCCGTTCCTGCACCTGGGGGCGCTTCGCAAAGCAATCGACTATCCTTGCAAACTTGCTCAGTCCGATTATCTTGCCGTTTCGCGGAATATACGCGATATGGCATCTCCCGACAAAGGGCAGAAGATGATGCTCGCACATCGAATAAAGGGGGATATCGCGCACCGTGACCATCTCTTCGTTGCCGGAATCCTCGCTGAATATCTTGAGATGCCGGCAGGGATCCTCATCCAGTCCTCTGAATATCTCCTCATACATCCTTGCAACCCTCTGCGGTGTTTCAAGCAATCCCTCCCTTTCGGGATCCTCACCTATAGCCAGAAGCAGTTCGCGGACGGCATTTTCCGCCCTTTCCCTGTCAATCATTAAAAAACTTCCTTTCAGACATTGTAAGTAAACAAATCGTTATCGCGTCATATACGCGCCTTTATTCATAGCATTTGGCGCAGGTAAAATCGGCCGTACCGTCAAAGGGCGAAAAATATATGCCCTCAACGTTATCCCATGTTGCATAATAGGTTGTTTCATAATAGAGCGGATAAAAAATCGCGTAATCGTTAAGATACCGCTCGGCGGCAACCAGATAGCTTAAAATATCCTCGGTATTGGTCTTTGCCGAAGCCGCGTTGATATAGCTGTCATAGGCGGCGCTGTTGAGATTTGCCGGATTGTAATAGGTGGATGACGCAAATTCCTGCAAACAGGCAAGCGGGCCGTCCTTTGTCGGGCTGAGCTGATATACGGCTATCTGATATTCGCCAAGCCGCACCGCCTCTTTCAGGTCATCCTCGTCCATCGGCACAAGGTTTACATATATCCTAAGATACTGCTGCCACGACTGGAGCATATACTGAACCATCTTTATGGTTTCCTCATCGTCAAGGCAAAGTATGGTGACATCGGGCATGCTTGTGTATTCTATCTCTCTGAGTCCCTTGACAAGCAGATCGTGCGCACCGGCCGGATTTGCCGCTATTCTGAATCCGCTTCCGGCAATTTCGCGGTATATTGTACCGTTGAGCTTTGTTGCCGGCGGAACGATATCATAGGCTATCTCGGTGTTGTCCTTCAGATACGGCTCGTAGACGGAAGATTCGATGCTTGTGGCAAAGGCCTGTCTTATATTGACATTTGTAAAGCCTCTTGCCTCGGTGTTGAAAAGCAATCCCCACGTCTTATCGGTATAAGTATATGTCTTATAATCGGAGGTCTCCAGCTTTTTAACATTATGAGATTCGATCTTTGCCGCCTCTACCGTTTCCTCAAGCAGATTGAAATAATCCGTATCTGCGGCGCGTATGCCAAGGTACAATATTCTGGGGCAAACCTCATTTTCGCCCTTGTACTTTTCGTTGCGCTTCAGTCTTACATAGTTATCATGGTTCCATTTATCAAAACAGAACGGGCCGTTGGCTATAAGATAATCGACATTGAGCCCGTAATGACCGGCGGTCGATTCAAAAAAGACCTGATTGCAGGGCATGAACTGTGCCAGAGTTGTCTGAAGCGGAAATTCCGCATAGGAATACTCAAGACTGACCTTGAGCGTATAGGCATCAATTATCGTAACGCCAAGCTGCTCCTTATCCATTTTGCCCTGATTTATCGCTGTTGCGTTCTTAATACAGTACAGCGTGGCGCAGGTTCCCGATCCGGTTGCCGGATCAAGCGCACGCTTCCACGCAAAAGCGAAATCATATGCTGTTACAGGGGTTCCGTCCGACCATGCCGCATCCTTGCGAAGATAAAATGTAAATTCCGTGTCATCCTCGTTCGACGTATACGATGTTGCCACACCGTAAATAAGGTCACCGTCCGGACCGATACGCATAAGCCCCTCGAACATATTCTTTATGACCATCAGCGAGTTGTTGTCCGACGCCATCTGCGGATCAAGATTTTTCGGGTCGGCGGTCAGCGAATAGCTGAACGCATAATTTTTGCCATCATCTTCGCTGCCGCAGCCGGTCATAAGTATTCCGCAGCAAACGGCGGCGCACAGCAAAACAGAAAGTATTCTTTTCGCTGTATATAACATCTTGTATCCCATTTCACAAGTCATTCCTTTCGAAATTTCTCCCTGGCGCATAATTTACGCCTGCTGTTTTCTGTCCCCATACAATATCTTCATATTCTCAAACGAATCACCTGAACAGCGTATCGCTCCGTTTGCGTCAATATAGGTGCCGATCTCCATGATAAGCGCGATGCTTCCGTTTTCATTCACCGTGGCCAGATGAGAAAATCCGCCGCTGCATTTCTGGATAACGTCCATAGTCACATCGGTCTTTATGTGCGGCGTGACCCTTCCGAAAAGCTTATCTATCGCGTCTGCCCTTTTGGGGATAAGATTCTCGTTAATCAAGCCCGCAAAGACCTTTGTGTACATCATCCTTTGCTGATTGACGCCCTCCGGCCATTGCGGACAGTTAAGCAGTCTTGCAGTTTCGCCGCCCTCAAAAACACGCTTGCCGGCGGCGACGTTTATGCTTTTTCTTCCATCGGGATCGGTATAGTTTATGCTGCAGGGCAGATCGATGGTCACCCCGCCGAATTCAGACACCAGCGATTTTATACCATTGTAATCTATCGTACTGTAATATACCTTTTCGATACCGAGCGTCTGCGATAGCACATCGGCAACCGCCCGTCCTCCTCCTACCGCATAATATCCGGCAAGTGTGCGTTCCCCTGCCGAAAGCTGAGGCGGCATAGGCGTAAGATAGACCAAATCCTCCGACGGCTCATATCTCGTAAGAATGACATGCTCAACTCCCACACCGTCATCGGCAAGCTTGAGCCATACGACGGTAAGCGCATCATCATCGCCAAACTTCTGTATCGGCACATCTGTCTGTCCCGGTATCTCCGTTTCATCCTGCAGACTGATACAGAAGGATATCATCCCCTGTGTCGTCAGAAGCACAAGCACCGCAATAACAAACAGCACAAGACAGACGAATAGTATATGCTTCTTTTCCGCCTGACGCGAAAACATTGTCTTGTGGTTGCGGTCAACGGACGTAAGCGTACCGTCCAGCACAAGCAGATTTTTACTTTTCCGTTTTGCCATGGGTACACCCCTTTCCGTGTTATGAATAAAAAATAATATGTGCCGCTAATATATGACCTTTTCAAGATACAGCCCGTCGGGCGGTGCTGTAAATCCGGCTTTCGAGCGATCTCCTGATTCTATTATTTCGCCTATACTGCCGCGCGGTATCCGACCGCGCTCGATATCTATCAGCGTTCCGGTAATTATTCTTACCATATTATACAGAAATCCGTCCGCCGTGATGCGAAGCTCGATCATATCGCCGTTTCTGCATGCGGTATACTCGGTGATATTTCTCACCTTATCCTCCACCGAGCCTCCAGCGGCGCAAAATGCCGAAAAATCGTGCCTGCCGATAAGCTGCTGTGCCTGCTCTTCCATAGACTTTTCATCAAGATGCACGGGATAATGCAGCGCAAGCCCATCGGAAAACGGGTCGCGCACCGGCGAATTCCATATCCTGTAAAGATACCTCTTATATTTTACGCTGTATCTGGCATGAAAATCCTCATCGACCTCGCAGCACGACTTCACCGCCACACTCTGCGGCAGATGAACGTTGAGCGCCCGCACAAGGCTTTCGCACGAAATATTGCCGGTAAGCGGCATGCTTACGCAAAACTCAATCGCATGCACACCCGCATCGGTTCGCGAACAGCCCTTTATCGGCGGAGCCTCCCCCAAAACGGCCGCAAGCGCTTCCTGAAGCACCTGCTGAACGGTAAGGGCATTTTTCTGTATCTGCCAACCGTGATACGGCCGACCGTCAAAGCTAAGCTTTAAAAGAACGTATCTCATAAAAATCTACCGATAAATTCGCCTGCACCGGCAATAAGAACACGCCAATGCGGAACTGTGCGCAGAAGTATTATTCCCGCCGCCAAGGCCGATGCAACAATAAATCCCGCAACATCACGGAACTTTATCTTCATCGGATTAAGCTTGGTTCTTCCCTTGCCGTCGGTATAACAGCGGCACTCCATGGCAAGAGCCAGATCGTAAGCCCTTCTGAAAGCCGATACAAAAAGAGGTATCAGAATCGGCACAACTGCCTTTATGCGCTTGAACGCACCGCCGCTTCCGATATCGGCGCCCCTTGCCTTCTGCGCGCTCATGATCTTTTCGGTTTCTTCAAGCAATGTCGGGACAAAGCGAAGCGCTATTGTCATCATCATCGCAAGGTCATGCACCTTAACGCCAAAAAGTTTGAGCGGCGAAAGCAGCGATTCGATAGCCGCCGTCAGCTCGGTCGGCGTTGTGGTAAAGGTCAGTATCGAGCTTATGAGTATAAGGCATATAAGTCTTGCCGCGACATAACAGCTCTGCCGCACACCCTCAAAGGTAACGGTAAACTTCCATATCGTAAAAAGCTCATGACCGGGAACGTAAAGGCAGTTTAAGATCGCCGTCAGCAATACAAGAAACCATATCGCCCCGAGCCCCTTGAAATAAAGGCGAAGCGGCACCTTTGAAAGCGCGATGTAAAAGAGCGTGCAAAGCCCCATCAGCAGCACCGACGGAAGATTGTTTGCAAGGAAGATGATGACGATATATCCTATCATCAGCATCATCTTCACACGGGCATCCATCCTGTGCAGAAGCGATTTCTGGTGGTAATACTGACCGAGGGTAATATCACTCATTATTTTCGGCGCCCCCTCTCAGCAGACGGAGCACTTGTGCAAGTCCGTCCTTTACAGTATACACCGACGTATTTACATCAACGCCCAGCTTTTTAAGCTCCAAAAATATCTCGGTAACCTGCGGAACGCGAAGCCCCATGGCCGCCAGCTCCTCACCACGGGAAAAGACCGCCGCCGTCGGGTCGCACATTTCGGCCCGTCCGTGATTGAGCACAAGCACGCGGTCTGACACACGGGCGATATCCTCCATCGAATGGGAAACGAGTACTATCGCACTTCCCGTCTTATCCCGATACTCAAGCACGCGGTCAAGGATCCTTTCACGTCCATGAGGGTCAAGACCTGCGGTAGGCTCGTCAAGTATAAGCACACGCGGACGCATCGCCATAACTCCGGCTATCGCGGCGCGGCGCTTTTCACCGCCCGAAAGGTCAAACGGGGATTTTTCAAGCAGCTCCGGCTTGAGCCCCGTGAACTCGGCCGCCTCCCTTACCGCTCTGTCCAGCTCATCACCTTTGAGGCCCTTGTTTTTCGGGCCGAAGGCTATATCCTTGTAAACCGTATCTTCAAAAAGCTGGTATTCCGGATACTGGAAAACCAGACCCACATCAAAACGCACCCGGCGTATCTCCTTGGGCTTTCCCCATATATCCTTACCGTCCAGCAGCACCTTTCCCGATGTCGGCTTAAGCAGTCCGTTCAAAAGCTGTGCAAGCGTCGATTTGCCCGAACCTGTATGACCTATAACGCCGAGCACCTCGCCGGCCTCTATGGAAAAGGAGCATTTATCCAGCGCCGTTACCTCCAGAGCCGATCCCTGACCGTAAACCAGGCTCAACTCCCGTGTTTCGATTATTGCCATTAATTAAAATCCTCTGTGATAAATTTGATATTGCGCCGAAGCTCGGCCTGATCCTCGCCGCGGAATATATAAACATAATCGCCGAACTCGCCGCGATCCGATTCGGCCGTCCGTCCATGATGCAGAAGCTTGATATTAAGACGGCGAAGTATCTTTTCGTGGGCGTTTTTATACGAACGCTCAAAGCTCCTTACCGCAACGGCGGTACAGCACTGCGCCTGCAGCTGTCCGTCATCCTCCCCGCAGCAGACCGAAGCCCACTTTTCGCGTATGTCGCACCCATACTGACCGTTGATGCAGTCAATGATATATTCGTGCGCCGGAGTATCGGTTATGCCGTTGAAAACGATATCGCCCTTTTTGCCGAGTCCCTTTACCGCACGGGCAAGCCTTACGGCATCAATATGGAAAAAGCCCGATCCGACGGCGGCCGCCGCGCATTGCTCCGCCATATCGGAAAGTTCCTGCGTCACGGGAAGGCTGTAATATATCCCTTTTTCGACCTGCAGATGTGCCGTCAGCGCCAAAAGTGCGCCGTCACATATCAGACCGTCAACCGACACCGGCTCGCCGCTGTACTGCGCCGCGATGATGTATGCATCCTTGCCGCCGGACGAAACAAGCTTTTTGAGCGCGGCTTCATTTTCGACTAAATGTACGCCAAGGCGCTTGTCCTTCGCCGCGGCCGCAAGCAGGGGATATCCGTTCTCCTCGCCAAAAGCCGCCGCCTTTTTAGCCGAAAGCCCTGCGGCATATTTGGGAAGATACGGCGCGGCAAAACGTGCCGCTGTGCGCTCGCTGTAATTTGCCTGAGCATCACATTCGCACCCCTTAAATTCGCACCGCAATGCTTCGACGGTCGAATTCCAATAAGGATTCAGGCACTCTATGCGCTCCGCTCTTCCCCATTTTCCGATAAGGGATGCGCAGGCGCGGTATATTTCATCGTAATTATGAAGATCGGAAACTCTGACATAGTCATTCAGATTTCCACGAAGCTCATAGGGAAAGCTTTCATATCCGGCATCGCCTATGCCGATAACGTTATAGCCCGCCGCGCGCAGAGCGGCGCAATAATGCCAATGACCGGCAGGATAATTGGGCGAGATAAAAATACAATTCATAGGTAAAATCCTTTCGTCTTATACTGTAAGCATTTTACATTCGTTTATCCAATTTTGATTAATCAGTTTATTATAACATACTATATGTAAATTTTAAAGATATAAAATACAGTTTTAAAAAGCCTTTGTTAAGTATCAACGCCTCTTTTTACTTTACATAACTTTATCGCGAAACGTTTCGCTCATTTTTTAACAAACTTTTTTAAATAAAAATACAAAATACAAAGCCGCCCTTCATCAGGACGGCTTTGTATTTTGTGGATGGGAACGATATAAAAGACGACATCGAAATTTGGTGGAACTTTTAAGGAGCGATATCTCCGCATCACTTAAGTTCGGTTATATAATATCACAGACAAAACGTTTTGTCAACCTCAACTCGACACAAACAGCGCAACAGCCACAAAACTTTTGCGCTGCCCAACGTCATTGCGAATATCTCATTTCCAAAAAACGTTTATTCGGTCACTTGCTCCAGCTTTCCTGCCAGAGTGTAATCTCCGCTCGATGCAGATACCTGTCCCGGCTCAAGTCTGATACCGAACGAAAGGCTCGTTGTTTCACCTGTTGCGGCACCGTTTTCGTCATACACAGGCACGCCGCTGACCGATATTGGAACAATGGAACCGGCCGCTCCTTTAAGATTAACCGTGCTTACGCTCACGCCGGTCGAAGAGCCCTTATAAAGAACCTTTGCCTCGGTCAGCTTATACGACTGTTCTGCCACGGTCGTTGTCGTAGTGGTCGAAGTGGTCGTTGTACTCTTTGTCGGCTTCTTTGTTGTTTTGGGCTTTGGCGGACGCCCATAATCATCGGTAGTGAATACCGTTCCGTCCTTGAATGTGATTTTAAAGCTGCCCTTTGCCTCAATATCAAAGCTTTGCTCGTACATCATATTTCTGACGCGGCGCTTGCCGGAGGGTATATTTGATGCACTTCCGTCTTCCCATGTTATCGTCAGACCTGCGGCGCTTTCCACAACGAAATCCCATTCATGCTGAAGATTTCTCGCGTTGACCGTCGCCTTGAAGGAGTTATATTTGAGCCATTCGCCCGTTACCGTATACTCCTGCGGCTCGGTGCGCGACGGTGTTGCTCTGGTCATTATTATCACCTGCTCGGCAACCTCCTTGACTCCGCATGTAACACCCGCCAAAGCGCACAGGCCAACGATTATCGCAAGCAGCAGAAGCGGTATGCGAAGCTTTCCGAGATTGTTTACCCATTTTATAAATTCGCGTTTTTTGATCTCTTTTTTAACGCTTGCCGACTGGCGCTTGCTCACACCGCCCGAAAGCTTTGCCGCAAGCGCGGCGGGTGCCTCAAAGCCGCTGCCGGCATTTTTCCAAAGCTCGTTTGCCTTATCGAAATTGCCTTTATCGTCGCCCATCAGCCCGGTTATCACGCTGTCCGATGCAAGCATATCGGCCGCCTGTGCCGATTTATACTGCGACAGGAGCTTTTTGTCATACTCGCACGCTTTTTGCGAATAATCCTTCGCCTGAGAAAAGCTGTCAAGCATCACAACATCGCGCAGTCTTCTTGCACATATCGCCGCGCAAAGGAAATCACCGCGGCTGTCATATTTTCTCAAAGCCGCTTTTAGCTGCTTTATATCATCCGATCTGAATTTTTCCTTATTTACAGCAAAGAGCTTCGGATAAAGCTTTCTCGCCTCTTCGCGGCAGGCCATACCATTCTCATAACGGCAGGCAGAAATTTCAGCCTCCGCCTCAAGCCACTTCGCCATCGCCTGACGCATCAGACAAAGCTCCGATTTGCCGGATACTGCCAAGCTCAGCTTTTTGCAGTCCTCTATTGCACGATCGGTCTGACCCATCGCAAGCGCGTCGTATATATCATCAAACAGCGCAAAGACCGCGTCGTCCGTCTGTGCTGCTCTGTTTGCTATGCCGTCAAAGGATATTTCCTTTACATCGGTCACAACGGGCGCACCGCTGAACTTTTCCTTTATCCGCCCGGCCGATTCACTATCCTTTGCGAAAACAAAAAACGGCTTTTTCTGTCCCCACGCATACTGCATCGCACGGGTGGTTATGAAATGCTCGTTCTTTTTTGTACCGTCGCTGAAAAACACCGCTCCGTCACAGCGTTCGAGTGCCTGTACAAAAAGCTTTTCGTATTCGGCACAATCGGCTGTTACCCCGTTGTCAAGCAGTACGCCAAAGCCCTGCGGAGCATATTTTTCGTCCCACAGCGGTGATGTGCATCCGCTCAATAATATCTTAAGCGATGCATCGGCATCCCCTCTGACTCGTCCGTCGCAGAGGCTGTCCGACGCCACCGACTCATCGGCATACAGAGATATAAGAAGCCTGTCCCTTTGTGCGACATTGTCCATGCACGCACCGAACAGCCCTTTACCGCTCATCTGCGCCGCGGTAAGTCCCCCAAAAGCCGACGGCTTTATATTTTCAAAGCTTTTACTCTTTTTCATCCGATACAACACACCTTTTCAGATATATACATAAATATTATCATAGCAGTCGGCCTCTGTCAATAAAAGGTAAAACGGTTGACAACAGTCATTTTGCAAAGTACAATTCTATTTGCAGCAAAAAACGAAACGGAGATGCGTTATGGATCTTATCTCTATGGAACGCAGTCTGCTTGAAAGCGGACTTTGCAAAATCGGCTATTCTTATGTGGGCGATCTTCTTGATGAAAATTTGAAAAAGTACCCTTACGCGATAACGCTGATGTTCCGCCTGTCGGACGCAATTCTTGATGAGATGGACGATTCTCCGACATACGCCTATTTTCATCATTACCGCACCGCCAATGCGCTTCTTGATTCCTGCGCGGTCAAAGCCGGCGAGTATCTGCGCAGGTGCGGCGCAAAATACTATCCCATAGCCGCTTTCCAGAGCGTCCATAACAAAGCCGATATCTACACCGGCATATTCCAGCATAAATCTGCCGCCGTACGCGCCGGACTCGGCTGGATCGGACGAAGCGGTCTGTTTGTCAGCGGCGAACACGGTCCGCGCGTACGTCTTGCAACGGTGCTTACCGATATGGAGCTGCCGATAAGCAGCACCCCTATGGAAAACGGCTGCGGAAGCTGCCGAAGATGCGCCGATGCCTGCCCAGCAAATGCGATAACCGGCGAGCTTTACATTCCCGGTGCTCCGCGCGACACCGTTTTCAACGCCGAAGCCTGTTCAAAATATATGAAAGCAAAATACATGAATATCGGCCGCGGCTCGGTATGCGGAAGATGCATAACCGCATGCCCCATAGGCCAGAAGCGCTGATATTCCCGTCATTTAAGGAAAGATTTAAAATGGACGACCAGCTTGAAATACTCAAAAAACGGTTGTGCGAGCTTGCCCGACGCTCTTCATCGGGCTGCTTTTACACATTCACCGATTTTCTCACCTGCGCCGAACAGGGGCTTGCAAACTCTCTTGTATCACAGCTCGATTCACCGTTTGAGCTGTGGGGCGGTATCGACGGCTGCGAACGCCGCATAGCCTGCTTCGGCAGCCGCCGCGAATTCGGCTATGACCCCGTTTATCCGATTGTATGCTTAAAAATATCGCCAAAAAACGCGCGCTTTGCCCACCCTCTTTCCCATCGCGATTACCTCGGCTCGCTGATGGCACTCGGCATAAAGCGCGAAACGATCGGCGATATATATCCGAAAGATAAGGACGGGTACATATTCTGCCAGGACAGCATATCCGGCTGGATATGCGAAAACCTGACCTCGGTCGGCACCGTTTCAGTCGTCTGTCAGGTGTGCGATACCCCTCCCCCAAATCTCCACGGCGAAGTAAAACGCCGTACCGTGAATGTTGCCTCCGCCCGCCTTGATGCGCTTATCTGCGCGGTATGGAAGCTTTCCCGCACCGAAGCCTCACGGCTCGTTGCCGCTGAAAAGGTATCGGTGGACGGTCTTCCCGTCCACGACGGCTCAAAGACCATCAAAGAAGATTCCTCGGTCTCTGCACGCGGCTACGGCAAATTCATCTTCCGCGAGATATCCGGAACATCAAAAAAAGGACGCCTTTTCGCCGAAATAGATATGCTTGTGTAACATATAACAGCCGCCCGACCAGGCGGCTGTTATTATTTGCCGATATCAAATCCAAGAAAATAATCGGCGCTGACCTTATAGAATTTGCATAACGCTATCAGATGCCTTATCGGCAGTTCATTTTCTCCATTTTCATATCTTGAATAAACCTGCTGGGTAGTATGCAGATACTCTGCCACCTGACGTTGGCTCAAGTCATTATCACATCTCAGCTCACGCATTATATCAACATAAGTCTTCATGTCAAAACCTCCTATATGTAATAATACGTGAGTAAAATTTGAGGTATTGACTTTACACCACTTCTGATGTATCATATTTGCAGGTTATCTTACAATTAAGTTCTTTCTAAACAAAAAGCATTATCTGCCGCGGCAAAGCAGGAATCACTTATTTATTTGCGCTGCGATATCCTTATTTATTTGTGGATCTTTGAAAATTCATTCAATACTATCGGGAGGTATAACTATGAGGATGTGTCAACAATGCGGTAAATTTGAAAACGATAATACCCAGTACTTCTGTCAGTATTGCGGTTCGGGACTGATCGAGGTGTCTTATCAGCAGCTTCAGCAAATGCAGCAAATGCGGCAAATGCAAATGCGCAGCGCGCAATGGTATCAGCGATCACAATATCCAATGTCATATCAGCAGACTTACCAGAATCAATACAATCAGAACTATCAGCAGTCACCGTATGCCGATTATACCGACATCGATTATTCAACGATATCCCAACCGCGTGTCGGACAGCGCATCGCTATGTCGGTCACCGGACTTATTATGGCTATACTCGGTTTCATCTTCATTTTGGTGTTCGAAGATACCGGAAGCAGCGAAAACTCCGCTATTGCACTGCTTAACGGCACCGTAAAGGATCTTTACAACGAATGTCTTGCTCTGCTGATAATATCATACATACTGGTAGTAGCTGGCATAATTTTAAGTATTATCGGCTTTATCGGATGCCGCGGCGGCAAAAAGGCAATTGGAATAGTCGGGCTGTGTATCGCGCTTATCACTGCGGTCGTTGTTATAATCGACACCGTATCTTTCTCCGAATGGGCTGAAAGCGCAAAGCTTTTCTTTACATATATTATCCAAAGCCAGCCGCTGAGCCGATTGCTGTAAATAAAGCATTATTCTCTGCTTTTTCTATCCCCCGCCAAAAAACTATACAGTTCAGGCAAGCCCCCTGTGTGCAAAACAGGGGGCTTTCTTTGTTTTACGGTTATTTTCACAATCGCCGCCTTTCAGATGAATAACGCAGGAAAATTCCGGCAAAAATATCTGCGTACAATATTTCATCAAAAAGGCGGCGTATTTTATGATAAACTCGACCTATCCGATATGGACGGACATAAACGAAGTTCCGGCGCAATACCCGTGGCTCGACCGCGACGTGATATGCGATGTATGCGTTGTCGGCGGCGGAATAACCGGCGCACTGTGCGCCCTGCGCCTCGCCCAGTCGGGCATCGACACCGTTCTTATAACCGAAAACCGCATAGGCTCCGGTGCAACGGCCTCCACCATGCCATGCGTGGAATATGATTTCGGCCATACCATCCATTCGCTGAAAAAGCGTATGGACGAAGAAAGCGCCGCCGAATTTATAAAAATGGGCGCCGATGCTCTTTCCGAGCTTTCCCATCTTGTCGAAACTCTCGACGGTGACTGCGGCTTCACGCTGCGCGATTCAATGATATTTACCGATGATGCCTCCGAGCTGTCGCTGCTCAACAACGAATTCATGGCACGGCGCAAAGCCGGATTCGACTGTTCATATATAAGCCGCAGCTCGGCCCGTGATGTTTTCTCCTTTGACATCGCCGGCGCGATCGTATCAAAAGGCCTTGCCGCCGAGCTTGACCCCTACCGCCTTGCGCACATGTGCGCCCAAAGAGCCACGGAAATCGGCGCCAGGATATTCGAAAACACAAAGGCGGAAATGATCGAATGTGATGACGGCATACTGATAGAAACCTCCACCCGACGGCTGATATCCGCCAAAAAGGCCGTTATCGCCGGCGGCGATTCATGTTCGCAGATATTCGAGAGCCAGACCACAGCCAAAACGGGCTTTATGGTCGCAACCGAACCCGTCGAAAAAATGGTCGGCTGGCCGGGACGATGCGTTATCCGCACCTGGGGCAATCCTACGGTAACGGTCGCCGCTTCACCCGACAACCGTATATGCGCCGGAGGCCTTACCACCGCCGCGGTGGACGAAGAAGGGCGTCTTTACGGCATAATTCCAATCCACAAGCTATGCAACAGGCGCTTTCAAGAGCTGGAAGAGATGCCCTGTTACCTCTTCCCCGAAACGGATATCAACGGCTTTGAATTCGCCTGCATTTCAAAATACAGCGAAACCTATGACCGACTGCCGATAATCGGCCAGTCAAGCCGCTCTCCCGATTGCTTTTTTGCGCTTTGCCCAGCCCCAAATGCCGCACTGATGAGCGTTATTGCCGCCTCGCTGATTACACGTCTGTGCTCCGGTGAATATGCCGACGAATACGAATTGTTTTCGCCCGACCGAAAATCTCTTAAATAGCCCTCTTGATGGTATTCACAAAATATTAACTCAATAAATATAAAAATGTCAAAACCTATTAATGGAAAAAACACATTAGGCGGCTATAATCAAGGCATAACAAAAGCACGGAGGTGATGCCGCACAAAACGATCGGTAAAAGCTGTCCGGAAAGGAGCGATGAACAAGGCGGCAGGACAGAAACGATCAGATAATACTTTAAACCAACCGAACTTCCATCCCCACAAACCAGAATTTTTAATATAGATCATTGAAACAACAAGATTTTCGGCATAGACCGAAGATCATATAATATAAGCCTACATCTTTTTTCTATCTTCCATTTTTACTGCGCCCCGCCGGGTGGCCGGATCACCGACCCGGCGGGCTATGCAGACTAAAACGGAGGGTATTTTTTTGCCCGCGGCGCAGTCTTCGCTTTTGTTCCGCCCTTACTTCCCCTTGACAAAACACTCGCAAGGATTAGAATAATAACTATGGCATCGCTCAATTTTTTCGCTGTGCCCCAAAAATCAATCCGAAAGGTCCAATCATATATGAACAAGGATGTATTAATAATCGGCGGAGGCATCGCCGGTCTTACCGCCGCACTTTACGCCCAGCGCGCAGGTCTTTCATCTGTCGTGTTTGAAAAAAACGTATGCGGCGGTCAGATAGTTCAGTCGGCCGAAGTGGAAAACTACCCCGGTTTGCCCTCTGTCGACGGCCCAACTCTCGCCACAGCTGTCTGGGAACAGGCCTGCGGCCACGGCGCCGAGGTGATCTTCGACGAAGCCGCCGCCATCTCGCTTGACGGTCAGGACAAAAGCATAACGACATTCTCCGGCGACACATATCACGGCAAAGCCATAATATGGGCAGGCGGCGTAAAACGCCGTCTTCTCGGATGCGAAGGCGAAAACCGTTTCACCGGCAAAGGCGTATCATACTGCGCCACCTGCGACGGAGCCTTTTTCAAAGGCAAGACTGTTGCCGTGGTCGGCGGCGGCAACACCGCGCTTGAGGATGCGCTTGTTCTTGCAAAGCTTTGCGAAAAGGTCTATCTCATCCATCGCCGCGACACCTTCCGCGGCGAGGCTGTACTTGCCGAGGCCGTAAAAAAACAATCCAACATCGAGCTTGTTCTCAACGCACAGGTAAAAAAAATATCCGGCGAAGGCAAAGTCAGCTCAATAGACGTATCATTCACCGACGGCGGCAGCCGCTCCATCGAGGTTTCCGGAGTCTTCGTCGCAATCGGCCTTATCCCCGACACCAAACTGCTTGAAGGCATAATTGAGCTTGACGACGCAGGATACATCCCTGCAGGCGAAGAGGGCGTCACCTCTATCCCCGGTTTCTTTGTCGCCGGCGATTGCCGCACAAAGAAGCTGCGCCAGCTCATAACCGCCGCCTCCGACGGTGCTAATGCCGCGCAAAGCGCACTTGAATACTTAAGAAGCATCTGATCCCCGGCTGCTCAAATAAGCCGCAGACCTCAATCAACACATATCATCATACAAAAACCGGACATCCACGCCCACGCGCAGATGTCCGGTTTATTTTTTCATATTCACTTTGCCTGTATTATTCTCTTTTTCGCCTCAATCTCGCTGTATTTCAGCTTTGTCGCCATGCCTCCCCTGATATGCCTCTGCGCCTTATTCTCCTCCAGCACCGCCTTAACCATCCTGCAAAGCACCGGATCAATCTGCCTCAGCCGATCCGTAACATCCTTATGTACCGTGCTCTTACTTATGCCAAACACCTGCGCCGCCTTGCGAACCGTCGCTCCGCTTTCAACTATATATTCGCCAAGTTTTACCGCTCTGATATCGGTTTCTGTATATCTGTTCAAATATATTCACCCTCATATACTCATGTGATAATGTATATGAGGGTATCGCCTGCGGTATTCACCGCATGATATCTTTCAAAATCCCCTGTGCCACATTTCAAAATCTATCACACCATGCAGGATGTGCATTTGCATCGAATACAATATTTTCAAAATTTGTGATAAAACAAAAATAATCATTGACTTTTCACCACAAAGGTGCTATTATATTTTGGCAATATATTTCCGGGTGTAGCGCAGTTTGGTAGCGCGCTTGAATGGGGTTCAAGAGGCCGCAGGTTCGACTCCTGTCACTCGGACCATCGTTTAGACCGCATAAACGTGATGTTTATGCGGTTTTTGCGTTCTTATAATTCTAAATTTCTGATTTTACCCTTAATTCACCCTTTATTGGTTTTCGGTTGATTCATCCTGCTGGCTCGCATTGGATATATTCTTAATGAAGTCATCCATCCTCTTCGAGCTTTCACGCTTCATTTGCATGGAAACGTGACCGTAGACATTAAGGGTAAATGCGGCTGTGTGATGCCCCAGATTCTCCTGCAGAGTCTTGATGTCATCACCGGCGTGCAGTGAGGCAATCGCATAGGAGTGGCGGAGATCGTGCAGCCTGACATCGGGCATGCCGATCTTTTTTACTATCCGCTTGAAATTGTGATAGACCGTCATGTGTGCCAGATGCTGGCCGAACTCGTTGGTGAATACAAAGCCTTCCGGATTGCTCCACGCTATATCGGCAAGAGCAGCCATCTCGTCCTGTGCTTTCTTATGTTCTGCAAGGATATCCATTACCGTTTGAGCCGGGGCTATGACTCTGGTCTTTCCATTCTTGGTGGACGTAAACTCGCTCTTTCTTGAGCCGTCCTTTATGGGTGTTAGCTGGCGTCTGATGGTGATGATGCCCTTGTTGAAGTCAATGCAGTCCCACGTCAGACCGATGATCTCGCTTCGACGCATTCCGGTAAACAGATCCACAAGGAAGAGCCTTTCCATAGGATGACCCTTGATAGCATTGAGGAAGTCAATCAGATGTTCATCGGTCAGCGGAGTCAGCTCCGGCTTCTCTGCCTTTGGCAGAATCACATTTGCCGACGGGTTCTTGCGGATCTGCTCGTTTTTCAATGCCTGTTCAAGACCTCGGTGCAGCACTCCATGTATGTTCTTTACCGTCTTTGGTGAAAGCGGTTCATCTCTGCGGATAAGATCATTATAGAATCGCTAGATCATAGCGCCTGACAGCCTGCTGAGTTTGATTTCTCCCAGCTGGGGTTTGATGTGCGTCTCAATGTAAGAATGATAGAGATTCCGCGTCTGAGGCTTCACATTTAGCGTGTACTCGTCATACCAGATCTTGAACCACTCTCCGACGGTCATCTCAACCGGCGCATAGCGCGGTCTGTCCTCCAGCTCTACGGTTATCTGCCGGAGCTTGGCTGCAACCTCTTTTTGGGTTCTGCCGTAGATGCTTTTCTGCACCTGCTTACCGGTTTTGCGGTCGCGCCCTAAGGTGTAGCGTCCCTCCCAGCTTCCATCGGCTCGCTGTCTGATGGTTCCGTTGCCATTGGCATTACGGATTTTTCTTGGCATTCCTCACCCTCCCTCAGCTGTCATACATCATGAACTCCCGGGCAAGATACTCTGCAGTGGCTCTGTCGTTGTTCTGCATAAGCTGATCTCTGACACCCTCATACATCGAGCGATGCTCTCTGGCGTAATCATCGAGATACTGCTGCATCGTGCCGGTTATCATGAGCTGGACATATGAGAAGACATCGTTGTCAAGCAGCCATGTGAGCTGTGAGCGAGTCACCATGGTGGTATTCAGCGTATCTTCATACTCTGCTATGTTGTACTCTGCTTCGCTTCCGTCGCAGAAAAGCACCCGAAGGATGCCATCGTTCATATCGTATCCAGCGGCTATTGTTGCTTTGGTTGTTACGTTATTCATTAATTCCTCCGTTTCTGAGTGAGGATCGATTGTGTCGTCAGTGATATTATACACAAAGTCACCTCCAAAAGCAACGCTTTAAAGTACTAAAATTTATTCTGTGGTTTTGTAGGTTATATCACGGCTTTAATTTCTTCAGATTTTTTGTTTGCGTGAATAAACTGTAGTCCCTCTGTAATTCTTAAAAGTTCTTTGAATTGATCCCTAAGTTTACGCCCAAGTTCTTCATCCTTTCGGCCGACTATCCGAAATAAATCATCAAGGTTGTTCACTACCAACCAGAGCGCTCGGATGTAATCAAAATACTCCTGTGAAGGCATAAGCTGAGGTTCAAACCCCATCAGAAGTGTGCGAACGAATCCTTCGCGAGTCTTTCCGGTCAACTTGACATTCTTGTTGAGCTTATCCATTTCCTTTTGGGTTAGTCTTATTACGAAACTTTTATTGCGATACAAATTACTTATCTCCTTGTGTTGTGAAGTGGGTTTTAGGGATTCCT
>JAGBFS010000061.1 GCA_017936365.1 Clostridia bacterium | reverse complement strand
CGCTTCCCGAAGTGAGGTCACAAAGAGAACCGATGAGGTCGGTGAGCTGTCTGGGGGTTGTACCCTCGGAAGCCATATTGCCCTTAAGATCAGCATCCTTTTTCTGAATCGATTCCTTTATTGCTTTGGCGAGCTCTTCACCGGAAAGACCGGAGAAATCATTATCGGCAAGGTACTTGAGCTTGAGCTCGTTCGGAGTACCGGAAAGGCCTGCAGTGTGTGCGGGAGAAACTACGGGATCGGCAAGCTCCCAGATCTTACCGACGGGATCCTTGAATGCGCCGTCACCATAGATCATGGTCTCGATGTTTTTGCCGGTGAGCGAGCAAAGTTTGCCTGAAGAGCATCGACGAATGTCTGACAATCTCTGGGGAAGAGCTTGACGGAATCTTCGGTAGCCTTGTTGGAACCGAGAAGTCCGTAATTTTCGTTATAGCCGCAGCCGTCAATAGGAGCGGTGAGTATCTGGTCAAGGGAAATAACTTTTTCAGCACCAGCAGCGATGAGTCTGCGCTTTGTGCGTTCGCGTGTGTGTATGTCGCATGCAAGAACGTTCTTTGTATAATCAAGAATGGTGGTAGCTTTGTTGGAGAATATAACTTCACATTCACAGCCGCATTCACGAATGAGCTGGCAGTAATAGTCAACGTAATCGATACCGGTAAAGGGATGAAGCTGATATCCAAACTTCTCACGGTAAGCCTTTTCGTCAAGAACATCACTCCAGGGGTTTACGCCCTTTTCATCAAGAAGATCTTCATCAAAAAGGTGGTTGCCGACTTCGTCAGCGGGGAAGCTGAGCATAAGATAGATTTTTTTAGCACCCATAGCTATACCGCGAAGGCAGATAGCAAATCGGTTTCTTGAGAGAATGGGGAAGATAACGCCGATCTCACCGCCGCCAAGCTTTTCTTTGACATCGGCGGCAATAGCCGATACGGGAGCATAGTTTCCGTAAGCTCTTGCAACGACCGATTCGGTAACGGCAACGATATCCTTGTCGTTAAAGGAAAAACCTGCCTCTTTCGATGCCTCCATAACGCTGTCTGCAACTATGTTTACAAGATCGTCGCCCTCTCTGATAACAGGGGTTCTGATACCGCGGGCTACAACACCAAGTGTTCTCATAAAAATGACCTCCCAAAAAATTTTTGCCAAAACCATGTATTATTATGCCATACATCTTGATATAAGTAAAATTATTGTTTATTATATTTTATATAAGTTGTACTTATGAGGTGTATTATGGAAGAAAATAATAATTATATCAGTCTGGAGCTATATAGAATATTTTGTGCTGCTGCAAAAAAGGAAAACTTTTCGGCCGCGGCAAAGGAGCTTTATATAACCCAGCCGGCGGTCAGTCAGGCGGTGCAGAAGATTGAAGATGCGCTTGGTACGCGATTGTTTTCAAGAATGCCTAAAGGCGTATCTCTGACACCGGACGGAGAACTGCTCTATGCTTATGTAAGCAGAGCGCTTGGAATAATATGGGAGGGCGAAAATAAGCTCAAACGTATAGGGAAGTTATCCGGTGGTGAGCTGAGAATAGGTGCGAGTGATACCGTATCAAAGTGGTATCTTCTTCCTGCGACCGGTGAATTCAATCGCAAGTACCCCGAGGTATCGCTTTCGATAATCAACCGCACAACCACCGAGACGATCGAGCTGCTTCAGGACGGAAAGATCGACATCGGATTTGTAAATATGCCGGTTGAAGCAAAGGGGGTAGTATTTGAAAAGTGTATAGATGTTCATGACGTTTTTGTGGCCGGGGAAGCTTTTTCTGATCTTCGCAGCAAAAAGGTAACAGCGGCCGAGTTGTCGGGGTATCCGCTTATTATGCTTGAACGTGCTTCCAATTCGCGCAGAAAGGTCGACCAGCATTTCTTTTCGATGGGAATACCTCTTTCGCCCGATATCGAGCTTGGCGCGCATGATCTTTTATGCGATTATGCACGAATCGGACTTGGGATAGCATGCGTAATAAGAGAGTTTTCAGATATCAGCGAAAAAAGCGGATTATTTGAAATAGAGCTCGATACACCGGTTCCGGCAAGAAGCATCGGAGTATGCTATGCCGAAAACATAGATCTTTCCGTTGCCGCCAAAAGGTATATCGAGCTCGTAAAGG
>JAGBFS010000060.1 GCA_017936365.1 Clostridia bacterium | reverse complement strand
TCCTCTACCGCCGCCGGCGCAGACGGTCTTATGATAGAGGTTCACAACGACCCCGAACACGCATTGTGCGACGGCGCACAGTCCCTTACTCCGGCAGAATTTGCCGATGTTGCACAGCGTGTCGAAAAAATCAGAGAGGTTATCTAATTTATATTACAGAGGTGTTCTTTTATGAACGTTGGTGTAGTTGGTCTTGGCTTGATCGGCGGTTCGATCGCCAAAGCATATAAGGCTGATAAGAATTTGCAGCATAAGGTTTTCGGCTTTGATACCGATAATATAATACTTGACTATTCGCTGATGTCGGGAGCGGTCGATGAAAAGCTGACGCCGGAAACCATTGGCTGCTGCGACCTTCTGCTGCTGAGCATATATCCCAAAAATGCGGTCGAATATCTAAAAAACAACGCGCCCAAAATCAGCAAAAATACTGTCGTGATCGACTGCTGCGGAACAAAACGCGAGGTGTGCCGCGAATGCTTTGATATTGCCGCAAAATACGGTTTCACCTTTGTCGGTGGTCATCCCATGGCCGGTACACACAATTCCGGCTTTAAATACAGCCGCGCCGATATGTTCCTCGGCGCACCGATGGTCATAGTTCCGCCCGTTTTTGACGATATGGAGCTTCTTGAGCGAATCAAGGCTCTTCTCGCTCCGCTCGGCTTCAGAACCATATCGGTCACAACGGCCGAAGACCACGATAAAATGATAGCCTTCACATCGCAGATGGCGCACATAGTATCCAACGCTTATATAAAGAGCCCGGAAGCCAAAAACCACAAGGGCTTTTCCGCCGGCAGCTATAAGGATCTGACCCGAGTCGCATGGCTCAATCCGGATATGTGGACACAGCTCTTTTTGGAAAACCGCGACTTCCTTCTTGACGAGCTTGATAATTTTATCGAAAATATAACACGCTACCGCGACGCAATAAAAAACGATGATGCCCCGCTTCTTCGCGAGCTCCTTGACGAGGGCAGACGCATAAAAGGAGAGATTGACGGATGACGACCGTAAAGGTTCACGCTTCGCGCGACTACGATGTGATTATAGGCTCCGGTCTTCTTTGCGATGCCGGCAAATATCTGAAGGATTTTTGCCCCAATAAGACCGCCGCTGTCATAACCGATGATATCGTTGACGGTCTTTATTATAAAACGCTTGAACGCTCGCTTACCGAAAACGGAATAACCGCAATAAAATATGTTATAGAAAACGGCGAGAAATCAAAGAACGCCGAAAATTTCATCGGCATTCTCAATTTCCTTGCGTCAAATCATTTCACCCGCACCGATACCGTTATCGCCCTTGGGGGCGGAGTGGTCGGCGATCTTGCCGGATTTGCCGCAGCCTGCTATCTTCGCGGAATAGGATTTGTTCAGATTCCCACGACACTTCTTGCAATGGTCGATTCCTCCGTTGGCGGAAAGACCGCGATAGACCTTGACAGCGGAAAAAATCTTGCCGGGGCATTCTATCAGCCGCAGGTGGTTCTTTGCGATTATTCAGCGCTTGACACCCTGCCGGAGGATGTTTTTTCCGACGGCTGTGCAGAGGTCATAAAATACGCCGTTCTTGGCGATGAAAAGCTTTTTGAACACCTTACGCTGCGCGGAAGAGATTTTGACCGCGAACAGGTCATAGCTGCCTGCGTTGGCATGAAACGCGACATAGTGGGGGAGGATGAGTTCGACCGCGGAATGCGCCAGCTTCTCAACCTTGGCCACACTCTCGGCCATGCGATAGAGCTGTGCAGCAGCTATGCGATACCTCACGGTAAAGCTGTCGCCGCAGGCATGGCGACCGTTGCTGCAGCAGCTGCTGAAAACGGTGTATGCAGCGATGAATGTGCCCAAAAGATAAATGATATAGTTGTCCGGTTTTCTCTTCCGACCGATACGGAATTTGATGGCGCTCAGCTTTATGACGCAATGCTGTCCGATAAGAAGAGAAGCGGCGGCACGATAACCCTTGTTGTCCCAGAAAAAATAGGAAAATGCGGCCTAAAAAAACTTGATTTGACCGAGCTTGCGAAATTCTTCGGATTTGATGTAAACGCTCAAAACTGAACGGAGACTAATTGCAAATGGATGTAAGGATAACTCCGGGTATACTGTCCGGAAATATTGATATAATCGAATCGAAATCCCACGCCCACCGTATATTGATATGCACCGCTCTTTCCGACCGGCCGACAAAGGTGATCTGCGCGCAGTCGTCGGAGGATATAGATGCAACGGTCAGGTGTCTTAATGCACTTGGAGCAAATATAGCACGAACCTCCGACGGTTTTTCGGTCGTCCCGATAGCCACACCTCCCGAGTCTGCGTATATGGATTGCGGCGAGAGCGGTTCAACACTTCGGTTTTTACTGCCCGTAATAGGCGCACTTGGGGTTCATGCGTCGGTTAAAATGTCCGGACGGCTTCCGCAGCGCCCTCTTTCCCCTTTGTGGGAACAGCTATGCGCCGGCGGAATGACGCTTGATAAACCGCAGGAGGATATTATAGAATGCGGCGGTAAGCTTTGCGCCGGAACCTACACTCTGCCGGGCAATATTTCCTCTCAATTTATCAGCGGTCTGCTTTTTGCTCTGCCTGTTATCGACGGGCAGAGTCAATTGATCATCACCGGAAAAACCGAATCGAAAGCATATATTGAGATGACCACCCGTGTTTTATCGGGTTTTGGGATAGATATACCATTTGAGTGTGACCGTTTTATTATAAACGGCGGATGCACTCCCCGCACAGCTGCCGACACCGTAAAGGCTGAAGGCGATTGGTCAAACGCCGCCTTCTGGCTTTGTGCCGGAGCTTTATCGGACAGTGGCATAACCTGCCGCGGACTTGATCTTGTGTCGGTGCAGGGCGACCGACATGTAACCACGCTTCTTGATCGGTTCGGTGCGAAAGTAAAGCTTGCCGGCGATTATGCTAATGTAACTTGTGCCGGGATGAACGGCTGTGTGATAGACGCATCTGACATTCCCGATCTTGTGCCGATTCTCGCCGTATGCGCATGCCGAGCGAGGGGTATCACAAAAATAATCAACGCACAGAGGTTAAGGATTAAAGAAAGCGACCGGCTGAAAACGGTTTCCGATATGCTGTCGGCTCTTGGTGCCGATATAGCCGAAACCGATGACGGACTGATTATAAACGGGTCGGAAAAAGGACTTCGCGGCGGTGCTGAGGTATGTGCCTGCGGCGACCACCGCATAGCAATGTCCGCGGCAATCGCATCGTGTATGTGCCGCGAGGCTATCGTGATAACCGGCGCACAGGCGGTAAATAAATCCTATCCGAAATTCTGGGAGCATTTTGAAATGCTCGGCGGAAAGGCTGAGGTGATATGATTTGAGCAGTACATTTGGAAAAAATGTAAAAATCTCTGTTTCCGGACAATCACATTCTCCTGCTCTGGGAGTGATAGTCGATGGTCTTCCTGCCGGATTTGACATAGACATGGATGCGCTGGACGCATTTATGCAGCGACGCGCACCCGGCCGCAACAAATTTTCCACCCCGCGAAGCGAGGCCGACAAACCCGAATTTTTATCCGGACTGGTCGGCACAACCACCTGCGGCGCTCCGCTGATGGCGATAATAAGGAACACAAACACCCGTTCTGCCGATTATGATAATCTGCGCGATGTTCCGCGTCCCGCACACGCCGACTTTACCGCCAATGAAAAATATCGCGGTTATCAGGATGTGAGCGGAGGCGGCCATTTTTCCGGAAGAATAACCGCGGCGATATGTATCGCCGGCGGCATAGCGCTTCAGATGCTGAAAAAACAGGGGATAGAGGTATTCGCCCATATAAAACGGATACACGGCCAAAATGCCCAATCCCCAACCGATTACACCCCCGATGAGCTTGACCGGCTTCGTCAGGTATCGGCAAAGGATTTCCCCGTATACGATGACGAAGCCGGCGAGCGAATGAAGTCAGAGATAACGAAGGCCTCTGCCAACGGCGATTCGGTCGGCGGTGTTATAGAATGTGCCGTAATAGGATTGCCCGTCGGGGTAGGCGAGCCGATGTTTGACGGACTGGAAAGCAGGATATCGGCCGCAATCTTTGCCGTTCCGGCGGTAAAGGGTATTGAATTCGGTAGCGGATTTGGCTGTGCCGATCTTTACGGAAGCGAGCACAACGACCCGTTTTATATGGATGAAAACGGCAATATCAAAACAAAAACCAATAACCACGGCGGTATACTTGGCGGTATATCATCGGGAATGCCTTTGGTTTTCCGCACGGCGATAAAGCCGACACCATCCATTGCAAAAAGGCAGGAGAGCGTGAGTTTGTCAAGACACGAAAACGCTCCGCTTGAAATAAAAGGACGCCACGATCCGTGTATCGTCCAGCGCGCTGTGCCGGTCATTGAGGCCGTTGCCGCTTTAACGGTGCTCGACTTGCTTATCGACACCCCAAATTACAACTTATAATTTATCCGACAAATGAGAAAGGATCGGTAATAATATGGAAAACAATATGAATCTTTACCGCGAGGAAATAGACAAGATCGACAACGAGATTGTCCGGCTTTTTCAGGAACGCATGAACGTCGCCGGCAAGATTGCCGAACATAAGAAAAACAGCAATATTCCGGTTCTTGACGTAAAAAGAGAACGCCAGAAGCTTGCCGATGTTCAGGCAAAGTCCGACAAGGAATTTGAATCGTATGTCGGCGTTCTCTACTCACTTCTGTTCGAGCTCAGCCGCTCGTATCAGGAAAAGAAGCTTGATAGCGAAAACGATCTGTACAAAAGCATAGAAGAGGCTATTTCTGCCTCCACCAACAAAGAATTCCCCAAAAATTCGGTCGTTGCCTGTCAGGGCATTGAGGGCTCATATTCGCAGATCGCCTGCGACAGAATGTTCGGAAACGCAAATATAATGTATTTTGACAGCTTCGACAAGGTGTTTTCCGCTATTGACAAGGGCTTCTGCAGCTATGGCGTGCTTCCTATCGAAAACAGCACCGCCGGCTCGGTCAATAAAATCTACGACCTTATGATGGAACACCGATTCTTCATTGCAAGAAGCACCAGAATCAAGGTCGATCACAACCTCTTTGCAAAAAACGGCGTTTCCATTTCTGATATCAAAGAGATCTTCACCCACGAGCAGGCTATCAGCCAGTGCTCCGACTTCCTTGAAACCTTTGGCAAGGATGTTAAAATAACCCCCTGCGAAAACACCGCAATAGCTGCAAAGATGGTTTCCGAATCGGATCGAAAGGATGTCGCCGCTATCAGCTCAAGATACTGTGCAAATCTTTACGGACTCAAGACTCTCGAAAAGTCGGTACAGAACCGCGACAACAACTACACCCGTTTCATCTGCATTTCCCGTAATCTTGAAATATATCCGGGTGCTGACAAGACCAGTATAATGATGATCCTGCCCCATCAGCCGGGTGCCCTTTATAAGGTTCTTGCCCGTTTCTATACCATCGGCATCAACCTCATCAAGCTCGAAAGCCGTCCCATGCCTAACCGCGACTTTGAATTCATGTTCTATTTCGATCTTGAAACCTCAGTCTATTCCGAAGAATTTGTTCAGCTAATCTGCGAGCTTGACAAAATAAGCGAAGATTTCAGATATCTGGGAAGCTACAGCGAGACCGTATAATAAAAATCGCTATCCCGAACTTAACTCACTGTTTTCCGTTAACCATTTTATTGACGAAAAGAGGTCCTTGCCGTGAAAAAGTGCGGACTTTTGGGCGAAAAGCTTTCCCATAGCTATTCGCCGTTTATCCACAATATGCTGTGTGATTATGATTACCGACTCTTTGAAAAGGCTCCCGAGGACGTGGAGGATTTTATCCGCAGCGGCGACTTTGACGGTATAAACGTCACCATTCCCTATAAAAAGACGGTCTTCTCCTTGTGCGACGAATTGTCCGACGCCGCCAAAAAACTGGGCAACGTCAACACCGTGCTTCGTCTGGCCAACGGCCGTATATTCGGTCATAACACCGATTATTACGGATTTGCTTACACCGTTACAGACAGCGGAATATCGGTCAGCGGCAAAAAGGCCATAGTTCTTGGGAACGGCGGTGCTTCGGGTACAGTATGCACTGTTTTAAAAGATCTCGGCGCGGCAGAGGTTATCGTCATCTCGCGCAGTGGTGAAAACAATTACGAAAATATCCATCGTCATTATGACGCACAGATAATAGTCAACGCAACACCGGTCGGAATGTATCCGCACAACGGCTGCAGGCTGGTCGATCTTGCAGGATTCACCCGCTGTGAAGGTGTATTTGACCTTGTCTATAATCCGGCAAAAACTGCATTGCTTCTTGACGCGGAAAAATTAGGTATTCCTCACCGAAACGGTCTTGCGATGCTTGTAGCGCAGGCTAAGGAGAGCGCCGAATACTTCAGCGGCACAAAGATAGAGGACTCCCTGATTGACAAGATAACATCCAAACTGGCCGCTGATATGAAAAATATAATCCTGGTTGGCATGCCCGGATGCGGCAAAAGCACGCTCGGCAAAGCTGTTGCCGATATGACCGGCAGACAATTCATCGATGCTGATGAAAACATCGTCGAACGTGAGCAGATGACGATACCCGAAATTTTTTCAAAATCAGGCGAAGAGGGCTTCAGAAAGGCGGAAACCGAAGCTCTGGCAGATATCTGCAAAAAATCGTCCTGCGTTATCGCAACCGGCGGCGGCTGTGTTACCCGCAATGAAAATTACCCTCTGCTTCATCAGAACGGCACGATTATATGGATACAGCGCGAAATCGAATCTTTGCCTACCGATGGCCGCCCTTTATCACAAAGCGGGAATCTTGAAAAAATGTACGAGATTCGCCGGCCGATGTACGAACAATTCGCTGATTATATCATAAAAAACAGCGGCGATATACAGGATATCGCCGACCAAATACTTAAACTCATAGAAGAATAATGAGGTAAATTATGAAACTGCTTGTTATAAACGGTCCGAATCTAAACATGCTCGGATTAAGAGAGCCGGACATTTATGGAAAAAAGACCTATAACGACCTTGAAAACCACATAAAAGAGGTGTGCGCCGGACAAAATATAGAGGTCGATATTTTCCAGTCAAATCATGAGGGCGATATAGTTGACACAATACAGAAAAGCTATTATAATGGTGTCGATGCGATCGTGATAAATCCTGCTGCATATACCCATACCAGCGTTGCGATTCTGGACGCGTTAAAAGCCGTTGCTTTGCCGGCGGTGGAGGTGCATCTTTCCGATGTGCGCACGCGCGAGGATTTCAGACAGATCTCCTATGCAGGTATGGCATGTATCAAAACATATATGGGGCTTGGCTTTGAGGGCTACCGTCAGGCGATCCTGTATCTTAAAGATCATCTTGACGGACAAAAATAACCCCATCGCGATCGGCAAAAAACAAAGCGAAAGGGTTTTTATTATGAAAAAGTTTGCAGCTCTGCTTCTGGCAGTAATGATGGTGCTTGCTCTTGCCGCATGCGGCGAGGAAGCTCCCCAGGCCAGCGGCTCCGCCGAACCGACGCCCACAACTGTCGGTCAGATCCTTTACAAAGATTTTAAGGACAAGCTTTCGGCTGATCCTTCCATGAGCGCACAGGCTATGGCCGATGCACTCCTCACAAATGAGATCATCCAGTTCATGGGTGCTTCCATGCCGGTTGAAAACGGCCTCCTCATGGGCTTCGGCAACACCGAGATAACCGGATTCCAAGAGGGCGTCATGTTCGCTCCGGCAATCGGTTCCATTCCCTTTATCGGCTATATCTTCACCCTTGAAGAGGGCGCTGATGTAGCTGCATTCGAGCAGCTTCTCAAGGATAATGCAGACCTCAGATGGAATATCTGCACCGAAGCTGAAGAGACTGTTGTCGGCAGCCAGGGAAACAAAGTATTCTTCGTCATGGCTCCCATGAGCTTTGAAGAGCAGTAATAAAACATCAAAACGGGCACGGAAAAACGCTCCGTGCCCGTTTTTTATACCACTTATTACAACCCGAAGGAAGGTGACGGGGCTTGCTGTTCTGCAGTATTCCGTTTATTTACTACTTTTTTCCGTGTACTCTTTTGCTCTATCTGATCGCACCGAAACAGCTTAAAAATTCCGTCCTGCTTTTATCCAGCCTTGTATTTTACTGGTGGGGTGAACCGCGGTATGTATTTCTCATGCTCGCCGCGATACTTCTTGGCTATGTTTTCGGCCTTCTGATCGAAAAATTTAAAGACCGGTGGCAGTCAAAGCTGTTTCTTATACTGTCGGTCGCTTCAAGCCTTGGAATGCTTGGCTATTATAAATATGCCGATTTTTTCATACAGAATTTCAACGCTGCAACAGGACTGTCCGTTCCTCTTCTGAATATCGCACTTCCGATAGGAATAAGCTTTTACACCTTCCAGATACTGAGCTACACCGTTGATGTTTACCGCGGCGATGTTGCCGCGCAGAAAAACCCCATAAATCTCGGCGCATATATCGCTATGTTCCCCCAGCTTATCGCCGGTCCTATCGTCCGTTACCGCGATGTCGAGCATCAGCTCACCGACCGGAAACTGACCATAGAGCGCACCGCAATAGGTATCCGCCGATTTATTTTCGGATTTGCTAAGAAAATCCTCATAGCCAATTCACTCGGCGAGCTGTGTGATATTTTTGGCACCTCCACCGACCGTTCGGTAATGTTTTGCTGGCTGTATGCCGTTTCGTATGCTCTGCAGGTATATTTTGATTTCTCCGGCTACAGCGATATGGCGATCGGACTTGGAAAAATACTTGGCTTTGAGTTTATGGAAAACTTCAACTATCCCTATATTTCAGCCAGCATAACCGAGTTCTGGCGCAGATGGCATATCTCGCTTGGCTCATGGTTCCGCGATTATGTATATATCCCTCTGGGCGGCAACCGCGTGTCAAAGCTTCGCTGGCTTCGCAACATTTTTATCGTATGGTTCCTGACCGGCTTCTGGCACGGTGCGGCGTGGAATTTTATCGTATGGGGACTCTATTTTGCAGTTATGCTGCTTATCGAAAAACTGTGGCTGCTCAAATATCTTCAGAAGTCCAAGGTGCTCAACCATCTTTATGTCCTGTTTTTTGTAATCATCAGCTTTGTCATATTCAACGCTTCAAGCATGAGCGATGCGGTCGTATGTATAGGAAATATGTTCGGCTTTGGCGGAGTTCCGTTTGTGTCCGCGCAATGGCTGTACTATCTTCGCAGCTATGCCGTCATACTCATTATCGCAGCCATCGGAGCAACCCCGCTTGCGGCAAAAGCTGTCAGCCGGCTTAAGGAAACTAAAAGCTTAGGCAAGTGGGTAAATATCGCCGAACCGGTCGTTCTGCTGATACTTCTCGTTGTTTCCACCGCATATCTTGTTGACGGTTCATTTAACCCATTCCTCTATTTCCGATTCTGATACAAGTATGCACCAATTTACGAAAGGAACTGCTATGAGATGACTGAAAAACGAAAAAATATTGTAACAGTCTGCCTTTTTGCTGTGGCTATACTTGGGCTTTCTATCGGCTGCTGGCTAAAGACGCCCGACGCATATTCCGACAGCGAAAGAAGAGCGCTCCAGACCTTTCCGGAGCTGACGTGGTCAACGGTGATGTCCGGCGATTTTATGACGGAATTCGAGCTTTACACTCAGGATCAGTTTCCTGCGAGGGATCAGTTCCGAACGGTAAAATCGATCTGCGCCTTCTATGCATTCTCACGCCTTGATAATAACGACATATTCATCAAGGATGGGCATATTTCAAAGCTTGACTATGTCCAGAACGATCCCATGCTTGACCACGCGGCCGAACGGTTTGACTATATATACAACACCTATCTTTCCTCCAGCGATGCAGATGTTTACCTGTCGATCGTTCCGGATAAGAATTATTTTCTTAATCAAAACAGCATCTATCTTTCCCTCGACTATGACCGCTTTGTATCGGATATGCGCCAAAGGGTCGATTATATGACGTATATAGATATAACCGACACCCTGTCAATCGACGATTACTATCGAACCGACAGCCATTGGCGGCAGGAAAGACTTATAGATACTGCAAGAGACCTTGCTTCCGCTATGGGAACCGAGCTTACCGCCGAATATGATGTCAACACTCTTGACAATCCGTTCTACGGTGTGTACAGCGGCCAAAGCGCTCTGCCGTTATCTCCCGATCAAATCCGGTACCTGACAAACGATACGCTGGACTCTTGTATCGTAACCAGCTACGACACCGGCAAGCCCGTGCCCAAGCCGATGTACGATATGGAAAAGGCTCACGGCAAGGACCCGTATGAGATGTTCCTGTGCGGTTCGGATGCACTTCTTACCATCGAAAACCCCAATGCTGCGTCCGATAAGGAAATCATAATCTTCCGCGACTCATACGCCAGTAGTCTGACGCCGCTTCTTGCTGAAGGCTATTCAAAAATAACGCTTATCGATATCCGCTATGTGCGCAGCGATATGCTTGGAAATCTTGTTGATTTCAGCGGCCACGATGTGCTTTTTATTTACAGCTCCACTATACTAAACAACAGTCTTGCGCTTAAATAGCATTTATCCGATCACATTCTATCTCAAATCAAACGGCAATAAATACAAAAAGTGCAAAAAATGTGATTGACACCGCAAACCCACTATGCTACACTAATTGTATAAATCTTTTATGGAAGGTGAAACCATGGAACACATCAAGACTATCGAAACCCGCAATCTGTGTGACAGCGCCAAGAACGGCGGCTGCGGCGAATGCCAGACCTCTTGCCAGTCTGCCTGCAAGACCAGCTGCGGCATTGCTAACCAGAAGTGTGAAAACGCAAAGGAAAGCAAGTAATTGCATATTCGAAAATGCCGCCGAAGACCGGCGGCATTTTTTATGAAGGAGATAATTGCAAAATGATTCATCAATATAAACTGGGCGGTTACAACATCGTGCTGGATGTCTGCTCCGGCGCTGTCCATGTAGTGGACGATGTTGCCTATGACATAATCGCCTTGTTTGAAGATAACGATCGGGACACAATCCTGTCTGCAATAAAAGAAAAATATGCCGACCGTACGGATATTTCCGGCGAAGATATCGCCGAATGTTACGATCAGGTTCAGACGCTCAAGGATACAGGAAAGCTCTTTGCACCGGATACTTTTGAATCTATGGCAGGCGAGCTGAAACAGAGAACCGCCAATGTTGTCAAAGCTCTTTGTCTGCATGTTGCCCATACCTGCAACCTGAACTGTTCCTATTGCTTTGCCAGTCAGGGCAAATATCACGGTGACCGGGCCGTGATGTCCTATGAGGTCGGAAAGCAGGCTCTCGACTTTTTGATAGAGCATTCCGGCACAAGAAAAAATCTGGAAGTCGACTTCTTCGGCGGTGAACCGCTGATGAACTTTGATGTCGTAAAAGACTTGGTCGCCTATGCCCGGAGCGTGGAAAAGGAACGGGGCAAGAACTTCCGATTCACCCTGACCACCAACGGCGTCTTGGTTGATGATGACGTCATTGAGTGGGCTAATAAAGAATGCAGCAATGTCGTACTGAGCCTTGACGGCCGCAAGGAGATCCACGACCGTTTCAGGGTGGACTATGCCGGAAACGGAAGCTGGGAAAAGATCGTTCCCAAATTTCAGAAGTTTGTTGAGGCAAGGAACGGGAAAGAGTATTATATGCGCGGTACCTTCACTCATGCAAACCCCGATTTCTTGAAGGATATTCAGCAGATGCTCGACTTGGGCTTTAATGAGCTGAGTATGGAGCCTGTTGTCTGCGCCGAAGGCGACCCGTCCGCCTTGACCGAAAGCGATCTGCCTGTTGTCATGGAACAGTATGAGCGCCTTGCCGAGCTGATGCTTCAGCGCGACAAAGAGGGAAGACCTTTTACCTTCTATCATTATATGATCGACCTGTCCGGAGGCCCCTGCATCTATAAGCGCATTTCCGGATGCGGCAGCGGAACGGAATACATGGCCATCACCCCTTGGGGAGATCTGTATCCGTGTCACCAGTTCGTAGGCGAAGAGCGGTTTAAGCTGGGCAATATCTGGGATGGCGTTACAAACACGGATATCCAAAATGAATTTGCATCCTGTAATGTGTATGCGCATCCCGAATGCCGTGATTGCTGGGCAAGGCTGTACTGCTCCGGAGGGTGCGCCGCCAATGCTTATCATGCAACCGGAAGCGTAACCGGCGTTTACGAATACGGCTGCAAGCTGTTCCGCAAGCGCATGGAATGCGCAATCATGGTGGCAGTTGCCCGCGCTCTCGGACAGTAATATGGATACACCAATCTGTGATTTTGTCCGGGAATATCACAAAAATGATCCCCTTCGGCTGCACATGCCGGGCCATAAAGGCATCCCCGTACTTGGTATGGAACAGCTTGATATCACGGAGATCGACGGCGCAGACAGCCTGTACGAAGCCTCCGGAATCATCGCTCAAAGCGAAAAAAATGCCGGTATGCTGTTTGGGTGCCCAACCTTCTATTCCACCGAAGGTTCTTCGCAATGTATCCGGGCAATGCTGTACCTGGCACATCTCTACGCCAGACTTAAAGGAAAAAAGCCTATTATAGCCGCCGGCCGAAATGTACACAAAACATTCCTTACCGCCGTCGCTATGCTGGATATGGACGTGTGCTGGCTATATCCTAAAAATCATGTGAGCTATTTATCCTGTGAATTATCTGCAGATGAATTGGACAGCTATCTGAAGCAGATGATCGATAAACCGACGGCGGTTTATCTTACCAATCCCGACTATTTGGGAAATATGTCGGATATCCGTGCAATGGCGGAGGTTTGTCATCGTCACGACGTGCTGTTAATAGTGGATAATGCGCACGGTGCTTACCTTAAATTTCTGCCAGAGTCCATGCATCCCATCGATCTGGGTGCAGACCTATGCTGTGATTCTGCCCACAAGACGCTGCCCGTATTGACAGGCGGTGCCTACTTGCATCTCTCGTCAAGCCTTGATGACATCATCTGCAAGCAAGCAAAAAACGCACTGGCGATGTTTGGCTCCACCAGCCCGTCCTATCTTATCCTGCAATCTTTGGATGCCGCAAATCCTTATCTTGAAAACTATCCGCAGGTTCTTGAAGATTATATCCCAATAGTCGATTCCTTGAAAAACAAACTGCTTGAGCACGGATTTCGGCTGTATGGCAGCGAGCCGATGAAGCTGACAATTTACGCCAAATCTTACGGTTATACCGGCACGCAGATTGCCGAACTCCTTCAGCGGCATAACATAATGCCGGAATTCTCAGATCAGGATTATCTGGTGCTGATGCTGAGCCCGGAGATAGGTGCGGATGGAATTCAGCAGCTGGAGCAAGCCCTTCTTGAAATTCCGCCAAAGCCTGCCATTGTGCAGACGCCTCCGATATTTTCGCCGGGGGAGAGGGCTCTCACCATCCGCAAGGCCATGCTCTCCGCATCAGAGATCCTGCCTTCCGAGCAATGTCTTGGCCGGATCGTGGCAGTCCCTGCCGTCGGCTGTCCTCCGGCAGTTCCGATACTGATCTGCGGCGAGAAAATTGATTCTCATGCCCTGTCATGTTTTTCATACTATGAGATCAAAGAATGCTGTGTTGTAAAAGAATAATAGGGCGGCCGATCACCGTTATAAAATTCATATGCCCTCCTGTGCTTTTATGCAGGAGGGCTCATTTTTTCTTCGTATGCATCATTACCGCATCCGAACTCAAGCTAAACGGCTCGCTTCATGCTCGCAATTGCAGTAAAATCTCCTGCGTCTATCGACGAAAGGGCATTTTCGTGTTATAATTTTTATATTTGAGTTTCAAAGGAGGCTTCTGCTATGGCCGAGACGCCCAAAAAACAACATATCAGTGTAGGTCTGCTGGCTCATGTTGATGCCGGCAAGACGACATTGGCGGAAGCCATACTGTATTGCAGCGGAAAGTCAAGAAGCCTTGGCAGAGTCGATCATGGCGATACCGCACTTGATACGCATCGGCTTGAGCGTGAACGCGGAATAACTATTTTTTCAAGTCAGGCGGTCTTTAATGTCGGCCAGCTTGAAATAACGCTGCTTGATACTCCGGGGCATATAGACTTCTCTTCCGAAACCGAGCGCGCACTCCAGGTGCTCGATTATGCAATACTGGTAATCAGCGGCAACGACGGAGTTCAGTCCCACACCCGTACGTTATGGAAGCTGCTTCAGGTGTACAATATACCTACGATCGTCTTTGTGACAAAAATGGACTTTGCCCGCCATAGCCAGGATGAGCTTATGTCCGAGCTTCAAAAGGAGCTTGACAGCGGCTGTGTCAATTTCAGCTCGGATGACGAAGACTCGCGCAGCGAAGCTCTTGCAATGTGCTCCGAACAGCTTCTTGAAAAATATCTTGGCGGCGGCAATATCGATGATGACGATGCGGCACAGCTTGTACTCTGCCGCCGCGCATTCCCATGCTTTTTTGGCTCCGGACTGAAGCTTACCGGTATTGAGGAGTTTCTATGCAGCCTTGAACGGCTCGTTGTGCCGCAAAAATACCCTGCGGCCTTCGGTGCAAAAGTATTCAAAATCAACCGCGATAAAAACGACCGTCTTACCCATCTTAAGGTCACCGGCGGCGTACTTCGCGTAAAGGATACCATCGGCGCCGGAGATTCGGCCGAAAAGATAAATCAGATACGAATATATTCGGGTGAAAAATACATTACCGTCGATGAAGCCCCCGCAGGGTGCGTATGCGCCGTTACCGGCCCGGTAAATACCTATAACGGCATGGGGCTTGGTTATGAGGCGAATTCCGAGAAGCCTGTGCTCGAACCTGTTATGAATTACCGCATCAACCTGCCAAAGGGCTGTGATGCACAAACCATGCTTCCAAAGCTGCGAATGCTTGAGGAAGAGGATCCCCAGCTGCATATCACATGGAGCGAATATCTGCAGGAGATCCATGTCAGCCTTATGGGTGATGTTCAGGTCGAAATACTGAAAAGTCTGATTATGGACAAATTCGGTATCGAAGTTGAAATAGATACCGGCAGAGTTCTGTACAAGGAAACGATATCAAATACCGTAGAGGGTGTCGGCCATTATGAACCGCTGCGCCACTATGCCGAGGTTCATCTGCTTATGGAACCGCTCCGGCGCGGCAGCGGACTGGTTTTTGATACATCGTGCAGCGAGGACAGCCTTGATCGTAACTGGCAGCGTCTTGTGCTGATGCACCTGAATGAAAAACAGCATATCGGCGTACTGACCGGCTCGCCGATAACCGATATGAAGATAACTCTCGCCGCAGGACGCGCACATCTTAAGCATACCGAGGGCGGCGATTTCCGTCAGGCAACCTACCGCGCTGTGCGTCAGGGTCTCATGCAGGCCGAATCGGTACTGCTTGAACCGTATTACTCATTCAGGCTTGAAATACCGTTTGAACAGCCTGGCCGCGCCATAAACGATATCCGCATGCGAAAAGGCACGGTCGGCCGACCGGAGGAAAGCGGCGGTATGTCGATACTTACCGGCCGAGCGCCGGTCGTCCTTATGAACGGCTATGCCGCCGAGGTTGCCGCCTATACCGGCGGCCGCGGACGCATCTTCTTTGAACCTGCCGGCTACGACGAATGTCACGAGACCGAAAAGGTAGTTCGGGAGATATGCTACCAGCCGGAGGCTGACATTGATAATTCGCCCGACTCGGTCTTCTGCGCCCACGGCAGCGGATTTAATGTAAAATGGGATAAGGTTCCGGAATATATGCACCTCGAAAGCTGTATAAAAAAGGGCAAATCGGCCGGAATTATAAGCCATCGGACGCTGAATATTGATGAAAAAGAGCTTGAGGCCATAATGGAACGAGAGTTCGGTCCGGTGAAATACAACCTCTACCGTCGTTCCGAGCGAGTGGACACCTCCCCAAAAACCATAGAGCTTCCCGAACCGAGAAAACAATATGTTATCGTTGACGGTTATAATGTCATTTTTGCTTGGGATGACCTCAAACAGCTTGCCGATGCCAGCCTTGACGCGGCAAGAGATCGGCTGATGAATATCCTCTGCAATTACAGCGCATACACAAAAATAAATGTCATTCTTGTTTTCGATGCCTACCGCGTACCCGGCGGCCGCGGAGAACGATTTGATTATCACAATATTCATGTAGCATTTACCAAAGAGCATGAGCTCGGCGATAATTACATCGAATCACTCGTCGCCGAAATAGGCAAAAATGAACACGTGCGAGTCGTTTCATCGGACAGATTAATTCAGCTATCCGTTATCCGATCTGGCGTGCTTCGCACATCCGCCCGTGACTTTGAAAACGAAGTCGATCAGGTTCACGCGCGTATCGCCGAAGCACTCGACGACCTCAATAAGGGCGTTCGCGCAACTACTATCGGTGATATCATAAACCCAAATAACGAAAAGTAATCCATCTTTTGATTCTTTGCGGTCGTACTAAAAATTCAAATCTTAATTCAACGGAGGTCGCAGTATGGCTATTGATAAAAAAATCCATAAAGAAGATATAGAAAAGCTTATCTCGCAAATGACTCTGGAAGAAAAAGCCGCCCTTGTAAACGGCGCTACCTTCTTTGGAATGGGCGGTGTCGACCGCCTCGGCATACCCGCACTTATGCTTCTTGACGGCGGTACGGGTATGAACTTTGAACAGCTGTTCGGCGATTTTTATTCCAAAGAGGAGGTTGCCGCCGAAAGTACCAACGGTATGGTCGGCTCATCGGCACTCGTGCGCGTTATAGATAACTATTACCATCCCGAACGCCTCAACGAAGCTGAGCTTGAGGTATACGAGTGGATAAAAGAACGTCTGCTCGCTCTCACCAAAGAGGAATATTCCCCCGGCTGTTTTCCTCCGGGAATACTGCTTGGTGCGACATTCGACCCGGATATCGTATATAAAACCGGTGTGGCTTTAGGCAAGGAGGCCAGTCTTTTTGGCATAAATATTCTCCTCGGAAGCCCAAATGTCAATATTCATCGTGATCCCCTCAACGGCCGCCTTTTTGAGGGATATTCCGAAGACCCTTATCTGGTTTCCAGACTTGCTCCGGAGCTGGTCAAAGGTGTGCAGGAGATGGGAGTTGCCGCAAATGTCAAGCATTTTGCCGCAAATAATCAGGAAACCAACCGCGTCGGAATCAACGAAACAATATCCGCTCGCGCGCTGCGCGAAATTTATCTTCCTGGGTTCAAGGCCTGCGTGACCGAGGGGCAGGCAAAGACCGTCATGAGCGCATACAACGCAATCAACGGAACCCCGTGCAGCGAAAATAAATGGCTTCTTACCGAACTGCTCCGCGGCGAATGGGGATTTGACGGTGCCGTTGTTTCCGACTGGGGCGCAGTATATCATCCTGTGGAGGCGATTACCGCAGGAAACGATCTTGCTATGCCCGGACCGATATCCGGCAAACCTCTTGTTGATGCGGTTCGCGAGGGACGACTGGATGAGGAAACTCTTAATCTTGCCGTGCGCCGTCTTCTCTCAATAATTTCATTCTGCACAAGCGGCGATACCTCTATTGATACAAAAGATTATGCCGCCCTGCGCAGCGAGACCACAAATATCGCATACGAAGCCGCAATATCCGGCATAGTTCTTTTAAAGAATAAGGATAATCTCTATCCGCTTAAAAACTGCGACAATCCGATTCTTATAACAGGAAGTGGGGCAGAGGAGCTGATGATGTGCGGCACAGGAAGCGCCGGAATAACAACCGACCGCACATCAGATCTTGCCGATACTCTCCGTCGCGGACTTTCATCATCCGATGTAACCGTCTGCCCGCTATCCGAATCCGCCGACAAGCAGAGGGAATATATCACCAAAAACAGCGGCGCGAATGTCATCTATGTCGCCAAGGTCAGCGGTATGGAGGGCAACGACCGCCCCGATATGTTCCTGTCCCCGGATGACAGAGCGTGTCTTGACAAATTGTGCAGTTTAAAGGAAAGCGCCAATTTTACCCTCACACTTGTTCTCAACACCTGCGGCCCGATAGACTTTTCACGTTATGAAGAAAAGCTCGATGCTATATTTGTCTGCTTCCTGCCCGGTATGGAGGGCGCGCACGCGTTGGGCGATCTCATGCTCGGCAAACGCTGTCCGTCCGGCAAGCTTCCGCTGACATTCCCCAGACGGTACGAAGATACCCCCACATTCCTCAACTTCCCCGGTGAGGGTAAGGAAGTAAATTACGGCGAGGGAATATATGTCGGCTACCGCTATTATGACAAAAAGAAAATCCGTCCGGCATATCCGTTCGGCTTCGGCTTGAGCTATACGACATTTGAGCTTTTTGACCTTACGCTTGACAGTGACATCTTTGAAAAAGAGCTTTGCGGTCATGTTACGGTTAAAAACACCGGCGAGCGAGAGGGCGCACAGGTCGTTCAGATTTACATTTCCGACCCGATATCCACTCTTCCGAAACCGGAAAAAGAGCTTAAATTCTTTGCAAAGGTTGACCTAAAACCCGGAGAGCAAAAAACAATTGATTTTACCCTTTCCGAATCCGATTTTGCCTCATTTGACCCAACCTATAATATGTGGCTGGCGGAAGAGGGCAGCTATGATATCATCGCCGCAGCATCCTCATCACCCGATGACGAGTGGCAGCGATGCACGGTATACCTCAAAAATCACAATCAATATTCCTATGGGCTGCATACAACGGTCAAGGTCATGTACGAAAATGCACAGCTAAAAGAGCATCTTTCCCGTCTATGGTCGGATAACGGCTGGGACTTGCAGATAGTCGGAAGCAATTACCAGTACACCCCCAACAAGGAACTGCAGGAGATTTTCCCAACCCAGCCCTCAAAAAACAGTATCGACGATTTTATCCGCGGTATCTCAACGGTTAAACACTAATGCAATCGCGCGAAAAAATCCTGTCAGCAACTCCGCCCTTACAATAAAACCGAAAGAAAAATAACAGCATGAAAAACAGCAAACTAAAAAACGCTATAAGCCTTTTTCTTACATTTATGAAAATAGGCGCCTTCACCTTTGGCGGCGGCTATGCAATGATACCCCTGATACAAAAGGAGGCTGTGGAAAAGCACGGCTGGCTCACCGATGATGATATTCTTGAGATCGTCGCTATTGCCGAATCCACCCCCGGACCGATTGCCATAAACTCCGCAACCTTTGTCGGTTACCGATTATGCGGATTTTTCGGGGCTCTCTGTGCCACCGTCGGCGTTGTGCTTCCGTCCTTTCTGATTATTTTCCTTATCTCCAAAGTGCTTCGCGAATTTGGAAATATAAAGGCGGTTCAATACGCTTTTAACGGCATACGCGCCGGCGTTCTCGCCCTTGTTATAAAGGCTTTATGGACGATGTACAAGAAATGCCCGAAAAATATTGTTTCCTATATTGTGATCGGGGCCGCTTTCATACTGACGGCATTTTTGAAGGTAGAGATACTTATCGTAATTATCGGCTGCGCCATATTCGGACTTATATCCTCACTGATAATTTCAAGGAGGAGCAAAGCATGATATATCTTGAACTTCTTTGGACTTTTTTCAAAATCGGCGCCTTTACCTTTGGCGGCGGATACGCAATGCTCCCTCTAATTCAGGACGAGGTCCTCGCCCACGGCTGGATGGAGCTTTCCGAGCTTATCGACTTTATCGCCGTAAGCGAAAGCACTCCCGGCCCCTTTGCAGTCAACATCGCAACCTACGTCGGCGCGGAGGTCGGCGGTCTTCTCGGCTCGGTCTGCGCGACGCTTGGTGTAGTGCTGCCCTCCTTTATAATCATCCTCATCGTTGCCAAATTCTTTGAAAAATTCAAGGAAAGCCGCGCTGTAAAGGGTGTAATGACCGGCCTTAAACCTGCGGTAGTCGGACTTATCGGTGCTGCGATCATAACCATGGCCGTCACCGTATTTATTCCCACAGGTTTCAGCACAGCGATATTTACCGATACCTCTTTTTATGTATCGCTTGTCATATTTGCGCTATGCCTTGTGCTGGCGCTTAAAAAGGTGGCTCCGATTATCGTCATCTGTTTATCGGCATTGCTTGGGATCGCCGCCGGATTTTTACTGTAGCGATATATCTTTCATAAGCTGAATCGGATGGTGAGATAATATGACATCAAACATACGCAAGCATTACCTCGATAATTTAAAATGGATAATTCTTTTGATACTTATCCCGTATCATACTGCAATGGCGTGGAATGTCTGGGGCGAACCGAACTACATTTTCTTTGAAGGAAACCGAGCCATCAGCAGCATAGTTGTATTTTTCTCGCCCTATTTCATGCCCTTGCTCTTTGTTCTGGCAGGCATCGGCACAAAATTTGCACTTAAAAAGAGAACCGGAAAAGAATATATCGCCGAAAGGGTAAAAAGACTCCTTGTACCCATGCTGTTCGGAACAATAGTACTCATGCCGATACTGTGTTACATTGGCGACAAATTCAATTATTCTTATAACGTCGGATTCTTCCGGCATTATGCTGTATTCTTCACAAAATACACCGATCTGACAGGTGCGGACGGCGGCTTTTCCTTCGGGCAGTTCTGGTTTTTGCTGTATCTGTTTGTTATTTCTATTGTGTGTCTCGGCGTATTGATGCTCGTAAAAAAATACAGCTCGGGAACACAGCGATCGATTCCGTTCCTGATCGTTATTGCTTTGGGGCTGCCTCTGCCTCTTCTGAGTGATTTGCTCTCCATAGGCGGAAAAAGTCTCGCTGAGTATACCTATCTTTTTTTGATCGGATATTTTGTCTTTACAGACGAAAAAACAATAAGCAAAACAGAAAAATACCGCTGGCTCCTGTTCGGTATCGGAACGGCGGCATCAATACTTAATGTGTATCTTTTTATCTGGGCCGACCAAAAATATACCACACTTAACAATATCACAGACTATATGTCAGAATGGTTTATGATAATCGCTTTGATAGGCATGGCAAAAAAATATCTCAACTTTAACACAAAGGTATCCGCTTACATGAAATCACGGTCATTCCTATTTTATATCTATCACTTTGTCTGGGTCGTTCTGTCCCAGTATCTGTTGTATAAATTAATCGGAAATCAGACATGGATCATATTTGCCGGTACATTGCTTATCTCTTACCTGCTGACCTTTATTTGCTGTGAAATCACCATCAGAATACCATTTTTGTGCTTTCTTACAGGCACAAAACACAGCCCAAACAAGTGAACTTTACCGATTGGAGATTTTTAATTTTCACTTGATGTATATTTGATACGATAAAACAAACGGAAAACTCGAGTTTTGAGGTTGATTTATGATAGGAATATATTTTAGCGGAACAGGAAATTCCAAATATGCATTAGATGTGTTTTTAAAAGAATTCAGCAACGACCCCGCTATGTTTTCTATTGAGGATAAGAACCTTGTGGAGCACCTTTGCAATCATGATGAATTGGTTTTTAGTTATCCGGTACAATATAGTGCCGTCCCTAAAATTTTAAGAGATTTTATACATAACAATTCCGAGATTTGGCATGGAAAAAGAGTCTTCATTATTGCGACAATGGCTTTGTTCAGCGGAGACGGTGCCGGTGTATTGGGACGTTTGTTGAAACGATATGGTGCAATAATTACCGGCGGCCTGCATCTTCAAATGCCAGACAGTATTGCAGACGAAAAGGTGTTAAAGCGCTCGTATAAAAAGAATGCCCGTCTTGTGGAGAAAGCCGCCGAAAAAGCGGTAAAGGCAGCCGCTCTTATAAAGAGCGGAAAATATCCGCAGGAAGGATTGGGGCTTTTATCTCGCATATCAGGTTTCTTGACACAAAGATTATGGTTTGTTCATAGAACTCAAAAATACAGCAATCAATTGAAAATTGATGCCGATAAATGTGTTGGCTGTTCTAAATGTGCAAAGGTATGTCCAACTGAAAATATCGTTATGCGGGATAACAAGGCAAAAGGCAATGACAGATGTACTATGTGTTACAGATGCGTAAATCTATGCCCGAAGCAAGCAATAACATTACTTGGAAAAACCGTAATTGCACAGACCTCTATTGAAAAATACATAGAATAATCACGCGAATATTTGAATTTGCAGGGGAGAAGACAGATGGCTGAAAGACCGCGGCTGAGCAAGGAATTGGACGGAAAAACCTTTCGCAGCTTTTATTATCTGAAAAAAGAATTGGTGGACTTTTGCAGGGAAAATAAGCTGCCTGTTTCGGGCGGAAAGATAGAGCTTGCGGATAGGATTTCATATTTTCTTGATACGGGAAAAGTACTAAAAACTTCCGCAAAAAGGAAAGCCGCAGCGAACATTGGCACAATTACCGAGAATACAAAAATTGAGCCAGATATTGTATGTTCGGAAAAGCATCGGGCATTTTTTATTGAAAAGATCGGCAAAAGCTTTTCTTTTAATGTCTTGTTCCAGAAATGGCTGAAAAGCAATGCCGGAAAAACTTATGGTGATGCTATCGATGCATATTATCGGATTTTAGAAGAAAAGAAAAAGGGTAAAACAACCATAGATAAGCAATTTGAATACAATACATACATCCGTGATTTCTTTGAGGGAAACCCGGGAAGAAGTTTGGAAGAAGCTATTATGTGCTGGAAATATAAAAAGAGTTTACCGGGGCACAATCGTTACGAACAATCCGACCTTACTGCGTTAAAGCAATAGATTTTTGTTTTCAAAGACCTTGTTCAATCTTATTTAAAATACAATTTTCCCAAAAGCACAGCCATTATGGAGATTTTGCTTCTTCATAATGGCTGTGTTCGATATTCGCAGCTTTATGACCGCTTACTGCCTTAAAAATACCTCTTACACCCGCTTGGGTTGAAAATTTCAAAAAGCGTATTATCATTATAAATGACCCTACCGCCAAAGGAGGATTAATTTGAAGATCACATTGCAGCAAATACCCGACGGTCAGGACGAAGTTATCATCCGTTACCGTGAGCTCACCGAGCAGATCGATGAGCTTATCCAAAGCATCAGTCACCGCAGGGATAAAATATACGCCGAGAAAGACGGCGCAAAAATGCTTGTTTCGCCCGATAAGGTTCTATACCTTGAAAGTGTTGACAACATGGTTTATGTTTACACCAAAGAAGCTGTCGCCAAAACCAACCTGACACTTTCCGCGGCGGAAAGCATATACTCTTCGGACGGATTTTTCCGCTGCGGCAAATCGATGGTAATAAACATCTATCACATCGAATATTTGAAAAGCATATCGGGCAACCGAGTAGATGTGACTATGGATAACGGCGAACACGTTATCATATCAAGAAGATACGTTAAAGCATTAAGAAGCATACTGAAAGGGGAATGATTATCATAATGAAAAAACACGAAAAGTTTTTTGCGGCAGAAATCGGCATAGAATTTAAAGCCGCTTTGTATTTTTATTCGATGCTGTTCTTTTATATCGGTTACGAGCTGATAAGCGGAAGTCCACAGGCGAATATATATGTTATCCTCGAAATGATCGCCTCAACCTATATAATGGGCTACATACAGGTATTCCTCCTCGGCAACTTTGACGAGGCAGAAAATCTGACATGGAAAGAGATATCAAAAGCAGTTGGATGCTCGCTTATCTATGCGGTTTTCAGTTATTTTCTTAATTGGTTTGATAGAATCCCACTACTTTCGGTAATATTTTTTGCATTTATGATTATTTGTTTTGGCTGCACATACTGGCTTTACAGCTTCAGACGGTCGGTAAGCACGAAAGAACTGAATCAGGAGCTTGAAAATTTCAAGCAGAAAAAACCAAAAACAGACGAATAAATATGGAGGTAATTTCATGATACTGATTATCGAATGTGTTGTTGCCTGTGTGATTTTTGGCATAGCTATTGTCGGCTCGGTGCTGCATAACAAAACGGCATGGCTGCATGAATATGCGCCGGCGGTTCAGCAAAGATTCATCGAAAAGAATCCCGATTACACCCCAAAAGAAAAAACAAAACAGACAGTTTCACTCATTCTTGCAAAACTGTTTGTCTGCTTGCTGTTCACAGCGTTACTTACCGCAATGGTGTACCTCGCAGGTGCAAGAAACTTCCTGACTGGTGCAATATACAGCTATATCATCTGGTCGGTCGTAAATATCTTTGATGCCATCGTGCTTGATATTGGCGTTTTTGCAAAATGGAAAAAGGTTCGTCTGCCCGGCACGGAAGACATGGATAAGGAATATGCTTCCAACGCATGGAAAAGCATAAAAGACGGCTTTTTCGGAATTCTGATTGGTCTGCCGGTTGCCTGTCTGTGCGGAGTAATTATTGCCATTTTTGCACAATAAAAAATACCCAAGACCAGCGGCCGAAAGTGGACTTGTGCTATTATGCAAAACCTCTTTCGGCCGCTTCTTGACATACCCAAAGGTAATATGTTACTATTTATATGGATTATATATTATCAGCGGAGGCGGCAATGAAAATAAAAGAAGCGATACAGCACGATAATGTGGATTTTACCGGCATAGAGCCGTCATATTTTCTTTTGGGATTATTAAGCGCTTTTGATAATCGGTTTCAGGCTATGGCTGATAAAGCTATCGCCGAAATCAGCTGGAAACAGTTTTTTGCAATAATCTGCATCAATATGTGCAAGGAAGCTCCAACCATTCGCGAGCTGTCGGAAATAATGGGAAGCTCGCATCAGAACGTAAAACAGATCCTGCTCAAGCTCGAAAAAAAGGGCTTTGTGAGCATCCTTACAGATCAGCAGGACAAAAGAAAGCAAAGAATCGTTCTTACCGATTACTGCCGGGACTTTTGCCAAAAAAACGATGAGCTGAGCGGCAAAATAATAAAAGGGATGTTCAGCGGCATAGGCGAGGAGCAGCTTAAGACCACTATCGCTACAATAATTCAGATTGAAAATAATTTAAAAAACGAATGCGACCGAATGTGAAAAGCGTATGCTCGGTAATGCTTACTTGACATTAACTCTGTTTTTCTTTATAATTTTCTCATCTTATATTGAAAGGAAGAATATTATGGTCAAAAAAATCTCTGTTGTTCTTGTTGCTGTTATGCTCCTTACCTGTCTGTTTGCTGCCTGTGCTGATGCAAACTCTCCCGAAGCAAAAATCCTTGGCAAATGGGTCGGCGAAGAATCCGGCTTTGAGGTCGTTTATGTCTTTGAAGAGGACGGCGTGGGCTCTTCCGAAACTCTCGGCATGGCCATTCCCATCACTTACGAGATCGACGGCGACAAAATTACTATCGTTGCCGACGGCACTTCCGTTATGGAGGATATGCTTGGCATGAGCATCGAGGAGATCGCCGAAGCAGGCTTGCTCGAAAACCCCGATGAGCTCATCTCCACACGAACCTACACCTTTGAAATCAAGGACGATGTGCTTCTTCTTGACGGTGTTGAGTTCACAAAAGAGGCTTAATGCATTTTAGATAATAATTGATACAAAAACGGAGCATGATCTTAATGGTCATGCTCCGTTTGATTATGTTTATTTTAGTGTGTCGCGAAGTGAAAGCGCAACGGGAAGGGTTATTGTTCCCTGATTTTCCGCATGGTTTTCGATAATATCTATCAAAGATCTAACCGCCGTACGTCCTATATCCTCCAGCGGCTGAGAGACGGATGTGAGTTTTTTGATGCCCATTTTGCATATATCAAGATCGTCAAATCCCGAAATCACTATATCATTACCGACATCCATGCCGCATTCCATCGCATAATTCAATGCACCCATAGCAAGCTGATCGGTTTCGGCAAATATAGCTGTTGGCGGTTCATCAAGACAATTGAAGAACCGCATTGCGGAATAACCCGTCTTCAAAGTATGCGATCCGTAAAAATAATACTCCTCGGAATGATCGATCCCATGCTTTGCCAAAGCTTCACGGAATCCGCTCTGCTTCAGCTTTGAGGATGCCGGACGATGCCTCATTGCAATGTATCCGATACGCCTGTGGCCGGCTTCAACCATTTTATCTACAACCAGCTCCGCGCCCTGTTTATAGTCGCAGACGATCGTCCTGAGGTCGGATTTATCTACCTGCTCGCAGCACAAAACCGTTGGAATCTGCCGGTTGATCTCGCTGAGCTCATGCCCATCAAAAAAGGTTCCGAGAAAAATAAATCCTTTTATTACATCCCTGAGCAAGCGGTCAACAACCGTCTGCTCATATTTTTTATCATCATTACAGCTGCTGATAAGCAATGTATAATCGCTTGCTATCGCCTCTTGAGTCATGGCGTCAACGATTCGGCCGTAAAAACCGGACAGTTTATAGGGGAGGATAACCATTATGGATTTATTGACACCTTGCTTGAGTATTCTTCCCGCAGGGTTTGGGGTATAATCAAGCTCCTCTATTACAGCTAATACCTTCTTTTTCACCTTTTCGGTGACATTTGTAGAACCGTTTATAACTCTCGAAACCGTCGCGGTCGAAACTCCGGCGATTTCCGCTACGTCTTTTATCGTCACACTCATATATTCAGCCTCTCAACTCTACTATAAGTAATTTAAAATATATATTATCATAAATTTTATATTTTTACAACCTGAAAGACACAGTTTGTCATGCGACACATTTCTTTAATACAAAAACCAAGCAATCGCCCCGATATATTTTGATAGACAAAAATCCATAATATATGATATTATAATAAAAAGCTGCACCATTCATTGCGGTAATACCTAACCGTGTAAAGCACGAGGTGACAATTATGACTATCGATGATATCATTTCAAGATGGAAACTGCCCAAAGATTATCTGGAGTTTCTGCAGACAAATGCAGACAGCTTGTTTTTTGACACCGAGGAATATGGAGAGCTTGAGATATTCGGCGCCCAAACGCTTATTGGCGGACAGGACGGCTATTCAGGAGAACCGATAGACGATTGGAATCCCGATATGGTTGTCATCGCTTCTGCATGGGGCGATCCTTTCTGCATCGACCTGACAAAGGATGCCTCTCCGGTGTATTTTGCCTTCCACGGCGAGGGCGAATGGGATTTTAACGAGGAATATGATTCAATCCGGACATTTCTGGAGAAATGGGTAAAGTGATAGGAATAATATGAACAGAAAACAGCTTGAAGCATACATACAGGAAACATACAACGCCGATGCGGAGCATCCCTGGGCTCCCGATACAAGCCACTCCGTTTTTCGCCACCGGAATAATCGCAAATGGTTTGCCGTTATTATGGAGATACCCAAAACACGGCTGGGTATAAACGAAGACGGCATGATATGTATTGTAAATCTCAAATGCGACCCGATGATGATCGGCTCTTTCCTTTGTGAAAACGGAATATATCCTGCCTATCACATGAACAAAACCCATTGGCTGTCTGTTGCTCTGGACGGCCGCGCCGACGAGGAAACGCTTAAATTCCTGCTTGATCTCAGCTTTGACCTGACAGCAAAAAAGCCGGCAAAAGCAAAGAGCAAGCAGGTTAAGAAATACGATTAAAGCAAAACCGACCTGAGAAGAAAACATATCCCCTCAGGCCGGTTTTATCATATTTCAGATTGCTCTGCTATTTTCTCCTTGCTATACTTTCTGATGCAGAAATAAAGTCCAAGGAACATCATAGCGCTGCCGACATTCATTGCACCCATACCGGCAAGAGCAATACCGGCAAGCATCGTAAAGGGAATGGTGTTGATAAGACATGCCCATTTAGGGAGGCAGGTCTTTCCTCTTACTACTGCGACGAACAAAGCGATACAGACCATAAATACACCGATGTTGCACATTGCCGAGGTAACAGAGGTTTCCATGAAGAACGAAAGCATAATATCATGCGCTTCTTTTGTTGCCCCCGATTTGACGAAATACCACAGCATGGAGGTGCAGGTAAAGTGCATCACCGCGCCTGGAATGGTGGTCAACAGCGCTCCGACCGCTGCCACATTGGCTGCGCCTTTTGCGACAGGCTTTAAGAACTGATATATCTGATAGTAACCCAACAGTGCGAGCATCATTGCAATCGTTCCGGCGATTCCGGAAACAGTAAACTGCAGCGGGTTTGCTCCTTCAAGCATCTCGGCGGTTCTGTAGTAATCAAACAGCCCCATAACATCAAGAGGCCCGTTCGGGATAAAATAGAGCAGCATATCTCCGCCCGCCCAGCATAGAAGATGTCCGAATGCCGCGACAAGCAGCAGCTTCATATTCATAGCATTTGTTTTCACCAATATCTCTCCTTATATTTCTTTATTTCTCTTCTGAAATTGCATCAGGTCATTGTTCAGAAGCTTTGCATCAATGGCTCGTTTGATTTTATGGATGAGGAATATGCACAGATAGGTGATTACCATATAGACCGCAAACAGGACAGTGGCGGTCGGATTACCGTCAAGCCATCCGAAAAGCAGCGAAGCGGCGGTATATATTAACGATCCTATCAGAACAACCGCCCAATCCTTTGCACAAAGCCTGTCAACCTCATCGAAATCGGAGCCGATGAGCGCCTGTATCCAGCCAAGCAGATAGGCGAGCACGACCATCTCCAGCATGTGTATAATGCCAGCCTCCATGGAGCCGCATATAAGCCGATAACCGCTGTAAAAACACAGCACCATAAAGAACATCAGGCAGCACTTTATCTCCACGCCTATCTTGCGTGTGAGATATTTTTCTATAATATCAAGTATTTTCTTATTCACTGTCGCTCACCCCTTTAAGCCGTTTTCTGAAAGCTGACGCGTATGTTCGGGAAATAATGATATGCTCACCGCTGCACATCGTTGCATCGATACGGTTTGATGCAAGGCTTTTGAGCTTGCTTACCTTGTCGATATTGATTATCACCGATTTGCTGCACCGAAAAAAGTTTACATCGCTCAATATCTGTTCAAGCTGCGATAAAGTATATTCAACGCCGAATACATCCTCCTGCGTATAGACAAAGCTGCGGCCATCCACACTTTCAGCGTACAGGATGCTCTGAAAATCAATCACGGTCTTTTGATCGTCCTTTATCCCCAGCAGCTTCTTCTGCGGTCTGGACATAAACCGCAATGCCTGATCGACTTCCTCCGTCACGCTCCGATATCGCAAGATGAGCTCATCTTCACCATCAGTAATTTTCTGTATGATATATTTCATGGCATTCGTCCTTTGCTCTCGATGTATATATATTTTATCATCTGATTTGCGAATTGCAATCCGCACAGGCTTATGTGACACTTTTTAAGGGATAAAGCGCACTTTTGCATTGCGTAAAAACAGCATCGAGGAAAGCTCTCCTCGATGCTGTTTTGATTATCTTAATGAATCTATCCAATTCTGAGCCGTTATTCCGCAATTATAGTCTTCTTCTGCTTCGATATCTTTTTCATATCTGTACTCGGCATCGAAAGAACCGGAAACGGTATTGTAGGTAAGTCTGAATTCCGCCGGCATCGGCATATTATATTTTTCGTGTATCTCCTGAAGCTCCGGAAAAATCTCCTCACAGATAACATCGTATATTTCATCATCTCTCTCGTCCGAAACTCCGGCCTCCAGATTGCCGACCACTCTGTCATTGACTTTATACGCAGACGCCATCATAAACTGGGATTCGTCATTGTATATAAACAAATAGATGCTTTTTACATTGTCATTTATTTCATCATTGTACATTGATATTATCTCGGACTGCTTGTCCATGAATTCATCTTCAAATACCATAAACCGTCATCTCCAAAATATTATTGTACCGCGATTTTACGGCAGCCTACCTGTCGGTCAGATCCAAAACCATAAATACATCAGACCGTTCGCTTTGATTGTATTTTTCAGTATCAGCAAAACCCGCCTTGCGATATAACGCTATAGCCTTTTTACTGGTTGACAGGCTATCAAGATACATCTTTTCATATCCCGATTCTTTTGCATAAGTTACAGCTTCACCAAGCAGACGTTTGCCATATCCTTTACCATGATACTTTTCCAAAAGATACAATAATTTAAGCTCGCAGTTTACATCTCCCAGCCTCTTGACGGCAACCGCACCGATAATCCCCTCGTCGTCAAACATACACCAGAATGCGTCAAAGCAATTTTCAATATCCATATAGAAGCTGTGCCGACCGTTTATATCCAAAGCCCTGCCCGACTCCGGCAGACATTTTTCCAAAAAGCTGATTAACTGCGGCTCGAATATTTTATTATATATTACCGGTTCAAATATCTTTTTCATGTTATCGCTCCTCAATTTTGCAATCCGCTCTTTTTCTTTGCAATCAGCTTTACAAGGAGATAAACCCCGTATCCGATAAGAAAACCCACGGAATTGAGAATCAGGTCGTCAATATCGGTAACCCGGTCGAAGAAGGGCAGCTGAAGCACTTCTATAAACAGAGAAAATCCTATTCCTGCGGCTATGACCTTTATATGCGTATCGAGATTTCTGTACACGATCGGCCAGATAACGCCGATAGGAATGAACATTGCAGTATTTCCGACAAAATTAAGTATCGCATCACTGCGCTGTGTATAATCAAACAGATTTACAAAAGGTATGAAATTTATTCTGAAAGGAATCATATTTGCCGAATCAAAAACCAAAGGCTGAATTGCGCCGTTCACCTTGGAAAACGGAAAAAACGTAAATCGCGCAACTACGATAAGACAGATATAAACAAACAGAAGCTGCAGCTCCCGTTTCCAATTTAATTGTTTATTTTTTGCCCAGACTGCAGCTCTTACCAAAAGCCATATCGCACTTATCGCAATAATCATTGCGGTATAGGATATTTTTATCATCTTGTTCTCCTTGCTAATTTAATTTGTAAACTTCTGTAAATTGGAAGTTTTCGGATTAGTCGTTATGATCCTCAAAAATATTGCACACGACAAACGCGGTATCCTTATTGGAGTGCAGCTCATCAAGAGAAGCAAAATACGCACACTCCCACTCATCTGATGAACAGCTTTGAGAAAGGTTTTCTGCTCCTGAAATGGAGCGAATATACTGCCGGATCTTGCTGTAATTAGGGGCCTCTATCTTTGCATTAACCTCCAGAATGGCGCATTCATCATCTTTCCAGTAAGGAGAAAACACAAAATCATCAGAAAGACAAAGGTAATCTGCCAGCGTCGCCGCTCTTTCCTTTACGGTTTGGATAATCGCGCAGTTGCAGATAACCCGGAGCGAGAATTGCATAGAAAGCACAGCCTCCTTCGTCAGATTCTTTATCATCCTTTATATAACATCATACCACACAACAGTTCGACATTCAACTTGAAGAAGAGCGTCTGTCAAAGAATAGAAACGGACACCGAATCCCTTGACTCGGTGTCCGTTTTGCATTACCGCTTATTTCATAAAACAAATGCTTGTCACGCAGCTTTGCCCTGCTTCTTCATAAGCAGCAAACCTGCGGCGCAGAGCACAATACCCGCCGCAGCGATTGCCGGAATGTGCCACCAGATTATACCGGTCTGGGGCAATCCTCCGGTATTGGATTTGTTCGTGATGATATAGTCGTAACCATCATTTTCGATCGTTGTGGTATAACCCTCGACGGATACCTCCGAAATGGTCCAGTTGTTTTTAGCATTAAGCGCAGGCCATGTGTATTGCCAATCATTTTCAGCATTCAGACTTACCGACTCATATTCAGCATCATCACAATAGAGGACAACGGTGATTTCTTCCGGACGGTCATCGATCTTTCCGCCTTTCCATTTCTTGGTGACCTTCAGATCGATAAGCTCATCGCTTTTTTCAAATTTTGGTACGGAAGTAACATCATATTCCCACGAGCCATCATCAGCGCGATTGGGCAGCATGATAAGATACGCCTGCGGCTTGTACACGTCATGATTTACAATGAAGCTCTCACCTCTGAGAAGGTACAGACCTGCCGGTAAATCACCGAATACCGCGGTGCCGTTCTCATCTGAAACAGCACTTTGATTTGCCTTGATGCCATTTGCGGAAATACAGCTCTCCGCCTCGGCTACGGCAGAAGCCCATACGCTGCTGTCGGGGTTCGAAAGATCAATCGGAATATCTTTGAAGCTCGGCGTAAGCGTAAGTTCGGCGTATTCATCCACATCGGCAACCTTGAACAGTTCAAATTTTACATCAGAGGCGGAGATTTCCTCCGGGCGGAAGTGCACCGTCAGCGTCGCCGGCTTCGTGGTATCCAGATACCCCGCCGCACTTATCGGCACAGCCGCAGTCAATACTATTATCAGCATCAACATCAGAATCGCCATGTATCTGATCGTGCTTTTTTTCATTGTTGCCATCTCCTTCACCAATAGACATATAAAGTATTACTGATACAAGCGCGAGCAGGAAGAGCAAGGGCGCAGCCAGTAAAAACGCAACCGTGTGCTGCTCAACCTGTGTGGCATCGGACGTAACGAGGCTGCCCGGTGTGTCTTTTGGAACATCAATCCTGGCACCGCGCACAAGCAGCCGATGGGTATTTGAACCGTAGGGCGTACACGTCATAAGAGTGCAGTAATCTCTGTTTTCTTCAATAAATAACGCTTCCACTTCGTCGGGTTCAACAACGGTTATCTTATCGACTTTGTATGCCAACAGCTGATTCAGCACCCGAATATAGAATATATCGCCCTTTTTAAGCTTATCGAGGTCACGCAGAAGAGCCGCACTTCGCAGACCGTTATGTCCCGAGAGTACACAATGCGTACTTTTCCCTCCGACAGGCAGCGACGTCCACTCAAGATGACCAATGCTTGTGCTGAGCGATTGCTCATCTGTCCCATGGAAGATAGGGAGGGTGACATTGATGTCTGGTATCTCAACATACCCCATGACACCTTCTCCGGCAGGGTCAAGCAAAGAATCATACTCCGCTCTGACATCATCGGGAAGCACAAAATTGGCCGCTCGCTTTGAAAGAGCATCATTGTAATCATGCGCATCGGCGAGCATTTCTTCAAAATTTGCCTCATCATACTCGGTGAGGCTTTCGGCATAGTGTGCCGAGGCACGCGCAGAATCACCGGTGCCGGAACACTGTACTGCCAGCGGGAGCAGCATGACTACCGCTCCCACTGCGAATACAATAACCGAAATAAATGTCAGTAATTTACCTTTTTTCATTTCGTTTCACCCGCATCCAAAGCCCTTTTAGCTCCGGCAGGCGCTTTCCGACTATAAGCACCGCACCTGCAGCCAGCATCATCAGGTTGCCGATCACTATCATCATGACAGCCTCGGCCGTACCGGTCTTCGGCAATTCATAGTCGGCAATATTTACAACGTCTTCTGCAATGGTCAGAGTACTGTCGGCATCGGAAAGACTAAATTCATAGATTTCATCCGAAAGTCTGTATCCTCCGGGTGCCTGCAGCTCACGGACGATGTAATTATCCTCAATGAGGCCGCTGAAGACGGCGGCGCCGCCCGCTCCTGTAGTCATCACCTGCGACAGATACCATTTCTTGCCGCCATGGGTGAGAGTTTTATCGGGTGCACGGTCGAGTGCGAGCTTTGCGTAATCGTCATCGGACATCTGCTCACGCTGTACGAGGCTGTAAATGCCAAAGGTTGCATCTGCAAGAGCCTTGCCCTCGGCAGCGTCGGTCTTGTTGATGCGTACCGTCCAGGTTTTTATCTCATTGACGGCGATGATATCGGTCAGCGTCTGACCGTTGTATGCCGAGGTGTAGCTTCCCGCAAGAGAGGTCGCAATCGACTGTACATCATACATATCTGCAGCGTTGTCCAGTTCAAACACCGTAAAGCTCTCGCCATCAACAAAGGTCCACTTGGTATCGGTTGCTGCCCACGAGCCTATCGCCGTATCATAGGTCATTACCTTCTGATCGGAAAGCCTGAGCGTGTCGCTCTTGCTCTTGCCCGCTTCAACGGTGAGGTCTACAACGGTAACCTTGCGTTTGTTGTTTTTGAGGATGTTGGCAATCTCCTGTTCGGTCTTGCCGTTGAGAGATGTAAGCTGCGTACCGCTGTAGAGAATGAATCGGAAGCTCTCATCCTCCTCGGCAATATATTCACTTCCATCGGGATATACCAGAGTCTTTCTGATAAGAGGAATGTACTGAATACACACGCCGACCTTCAGCGGCGCGGCCTCAAGAGAAATATTCTCACCAAGCACGCTGTAATGATAGCCGAAGCTGTTCCATGCGATGGTGCCTTCCTTGGGATCTGTGGTAACATCGTCATTCGCGTAATCAGCAGCCATGATTATCCTGCCGTTGTATTCGACATGAATCGATGCCTGATCGGGAATGACAAGACCTGTGTTGTCGTAGATTTCCAGACGGAAAGAACGCGTCGACGCCTTCGATGAGGTGTACCAGCCGCTGTCGCTCGTGCCGTCCCAATCCTTCTCTGCAAATTCCGTACGGTCGCTGAACATGATGGTATACTGATCGCTTGTCAGCACAGTCTTTTCGCCATCAAGATTTATCGAGACCTCAAAGTTCGGATCAGCAAGCAGCTCAACCTTGAATTCGCTGTAGCGATCCTCGGTCTCCGCGAAGGTGGAATGGTCTCCCACCTCGGGGAGGTTGTCGATCATTATGAACTTTGAAAGCGACTTGCCCGTAATATTGTTGACGATATTGGTATAACGGAATGTGTCGGCATGCTCATCAAGGAAGATCCAGTTCTTTTCGTCCTTACTGGAGGCGCAGTTGGTTTCGTTGCCTATCTCGCGGATCCGTTTCTCCGAGCTGGTAACATAGCCGTAGGCAGCGGTGATCTGCGCGGAATTTCTGACGGAGGGATCAAGGCCAACTCCGAACTCCAGATGATTGCCCTGACTGACGCGCGTGTCATCATATATCTGCGTAAGCGGCGTCAGATAAGCATTGTTGTAATAAACCTTGTTTGCCCAGGTCCCGAATATTTTTGTGGAAAGCTTGACGGTCACTTCGCCGCCTGCCGGGATGGTAATATTCGGATTGAGGATGTCAAAGGCGAGTGCCTCATTTCCTTTTTCATCAACGTACATCTTCACAGCTATGTCACTGTATATATATTTATAGTTACTGCCAACATAACCGACGTACAGATACACCTTACTTAAGGTGACGGCGTCACCGCCGCGCTCAAGCTCCACCGGTAAAGTGCTCCCCGAGCTGTTGCGGTATTTTATGATGACTTTGTCAAGATTGTCTTTGTCTCGCTCTATGGTAAAGAGATCCATCGTTCTGGAAGTATATAGATCCTTGTAAACCATCTTGACTGTGCCGGTAAAACCATAGTCGGGATTTACAATATCGGTAAATCTCCAGACGCTGATGTCGTCATTGCCGGTATCGGTAAGCTTTACCGCCCAGTTGACCGTGTCATCTGTACCGGCTGTTTCGGTGGCTGCAACGGTGGAGCCGCCGGGAGTTGTCAGATTCTCTATCCATTTGGTGATACCGGGAACAATCTGACCGCGGCGAAGCGTGACATCGGAGGCAAGCCATTGTGTACCGCTGTTGCCGCCCGCCATACCAAGGAGATTTGCCTGAGCGGTGTCGATAATCTCGCAATCACCGTCATTGAGTGCCGCACCTGTAATACCATTCTGATTGTTGTTGAGCTCAGCCGAATCGTCGCTCACCTCAACACCGGCAGCAAGATAGTCAAAATACGGCATTGCAACGGTATTTGTTATGTGGTCATCGGTGTACTCCCTCAGGTTTACATAGCAGGGAACGATCAACCTGACACCCTCGTTGGGTGCGAGGTAATATTTGCCGAAATAGTTATCGTATCTGAGATTGCCTCCGCTGAGGTCAATGCTCAGCACGTTGGTCTCGGCATTATATGATGGTGCGGTATTGAAATTCTTCCACACCGGCGAAAGCTTATTGCCATCCTCGTCCGTTAGATTGACATTGCCGGATGTCCACTGCTTGTAGTAGTTGGTGTGCGAACTGCTATTGCCCCAGCTGCTATTGTTTCGCACGGTCCACGGTACTACACCCTTTGGCAGCGCGTCCTGTATGGTTTCGAGGTAAAGACGCGTCGTGCCGCTGTTGTAGACGGTAATATAGTAAGAAACAACCTGTGCGGACAGATCGGTCGAGTTGTAGAAATACTGGCGAGCATCCGGAGTTGTCCTGCGCGGACTGCTTCTCTGGCTGGAAGTACTCCAGCTGTCCACGCCGGTATCCCAAACACCCTTTTGCAGATACGCCTCGGTAACGGATATCAGGTCGTGATAGACGGTCATTTTCTCTTCACGCACATAGAAGGAGTTTTCAAGACGTGTCTCGCGGTATTTTATCGCGTTGTCAAGCCATGTGTCGCCCTCGGGAAGCTCCAGCGTGACATAGATATAGAGCGTACCCGAAATGGTAAGCTGCATATCACTCGACCAGCGGATATACTGCTGATCCTCATGCTCGCCAACACCGGTCCATGCGGGCGGCGTCGAATCGATGTACCACGTTGCATCGCTGTTATCAACGCCGGCAAAGCTGAAGGTGCTTCCCTGTGCCGCTTCATAGCGCAGGCTTACGTTGTCCTTCGACCACACAAATGCATCATGGAAGGTCTGCGGCAGAGAGTCATAGATATCGTCACCGGCAATGGTTACCTCGCCGCCAACAGAGGTCAGCGACAGACGGTAAAGCGTAGGCTCACCCTCTCTGAACGCTTCATAGGTTTCAAGCACATCTGTATCGGGAGTATCTCCCTTTTCGGTTACGATATATTTGTCAAAATCGACACCTGTACCGCCGATCTCTCCCTCTGTGCCGACAGGCGACCAAAGACGGTGGGACTGGTGATCGTTGAGCCATGTTTCATTCGAGATGGAATAGGTAAGTCCCGTGACACCCGTAGTCTGTGTGTCGACCATCGCTTTGTATGAAACATATTTATTTTTTGCAGCGGTTGTAATATCGGTAAGATACCAGTGGATAACGGTATCAAAACCGCCGCCGTCGATAGCGGAAACGGTAATGCTGTCGGCTATCATGCCGCCGATCTTAACATCATTATATGTGCCGACCTTGTTGATGGCATACATGCTCTCGCCGTTTATCTCCCGTTCGGTAAGACCGTACTTGGAAGCAAGATGCTCGTTGCCTTTCGCCGGGACAAGCACAACCTGTGCGCCCTGCATGTGGTCGGTCAGCGGCAGTATCTCATAGGCAGCACCGCCATAGTGATTTACATTGAGGGTGTAATCAAGAACATCGCCGTCAACAACACTTGTCAGACTGCTGTCTCCATTGATGATGGCTGATTTGCCGATATAGAAATCGCGATAAAAAGTGCTTCTGCTGACAGAATCGTTTTTCTCCGCAAGGTCACCGGTACTGTTCTCATACCATACGCTTGCATAGTTATACGGTGCCCTATGCGAATCCTCTGTTCGCCGGTTGGGCATATCATCGTTGAGCAGCATGAAGCTGTCCTTGAAGGAAGATCTGATGTAGAATGTGAGATTTGTTCCCGGCTCAAGGGCATAGTCATCTACAAACACCCATTTGGGCTCGTAACGAACGTCTGCGGTCACAACATAGCCAACAGCCTCAAGTGCATCAAGAACATTGCTTGCATCAAGCACCTTATCGCCATAGGTCAGCGTCTGCTTGCCGTCGGCGGTACAGGTGAGGATAAGTGTCGCATCGGTATCATACTCGGCAGGATCGGGATCCTCGCAGCCGTGGTAGAGCGTGCCGACACCGGAGTTAGCCTGAGTGAGTGTATGCTTTGTTCCGTCAGCTGCTGTTACGGTTGCGCCCGGTGTATGAGCCTCGGCTGTATCGCTGCAGAGCGTAGCCGTGGTTATCTTAATGCTCAGCTCCTTGAGATAATCGGTATTCTTAAGGAACTCGTCAAACATCAGCTGAATATTTGCAGGTGTGATGTACAGCTCAGCGGCGAGCGGGTCGTTGACATAGGAAAGACCCGGGAATTCAAAGGGGGACTTGTTGGAAACTCTAACATAGTATTCCGCCTTTGAGCCCCAGTAGCTGCCATAGGAATACCACGACTTATCGATGAGAAAATCAGCTTTGCCTGTAACAAACTCTTTGTCAACCTCGGCGCTGTCAAACTGATCCTTGGAATAGGAGAAGTGCTGCAGCGCATCAACATCGTTGTGTATCGTGTATTCCTGTTCGGGCTGGGGATTGACGCAGTTGATGTATGAAGGATAGTATGTGTAGCCGTTAACTGAATAATTGGAATTGGTGCCGCGATTGAGGTATATGGTGTAGCTGGAAGCATTCAGCTCCGATGTGTCGACGGAGTTGTTTCTGACTGTCCATTTTATCTGAACATTACCATCATCGGTCAATCCAAGGGAAAGCTTTGTAACAGGTGCAGAGGAATAATTGGAGACGCTCATATAGCAGAATTCTCTCTGCTCACCGTCAACAATAATATAAATATAACAGGTAGACGATTCCGTCGTAGTGCGCACATTACCGTTGAGTATGGCGTTTATAACATCCTCGTCCCATTCCAGACCCTCCGGAAGGGTTATGGTATCAGTATACTCGACCGAAGTGATATGATCCTTACCCATACCCAGCAATGTATCGCCGGTGCGGTTGAGTTTTACTGTGTAGCCGAGATTTGCGATAAAGGTCTCATCATTCCTTGAGGTGATGCAGGTACCGTTGCCTCTGCTGTAAACAGACTTGGTCAGCGCAAAGTCATCGGGCTTTGTGACCCACTCGATCTCGCTGCACTCATCGGTATGAACCACTCCGTTGCCGACTTTTTCAAGCTCACTTTCCGTCAGCACGGCCGGCCATATCTTCAGTTTTCCGCCTTCGGTGTTAGGCGAGGGGAAGAGGGTGTTGATGTGGGCGCTTATTGTGTCCCCCTCTGCAAGACGCGGACATTCGATATAGTAAACATTGTCTATGTCCGAGCGCACCGTTTTGATGTCATACTCGGTACCCTTGTCCGATTCAAAGGTCTGCGATCCAAAGGGCCATGAGAGCTCACCGCCGTCGTCATCAAATGCAAAGTAGACACGAACGACCTCGTAATCACCGGCGTTGGCGTTGCTGATACCAACGGTGACCTTTGCGTATTCGCCTGTATAATAGGTATAAGTATCGGCAAACTCCTCATTGTTTTCGCCGTTGTTCTTCTGTGCTATGACCTTTACAACCGGGATCAGATCGGTGTCATTTCCGAAGATGGAAAGCTCACCGTCAACCACAGTAACATCTTCCTCAAGTCCGGTGTTGTAGAACACCTGTTCTGCCTTGATTGCGGCGGGATTTGTGAAGGTTTTGTATGCATCTGCAACGGTAGCTGCGCCGTTGACGCTCTCAAGCGTCGGGCAGTTTGCAAGCGCACCGCTGGGAAGCAGAATTATTGTTTCGGGTGCTGCAAAGTCCAGCTTGGTGAGCGAATCAGCCGCACTCAGGGCATTGGATACGACTGCCGTAACCGTGTAGACTGTACCATCCTCATCCGCAGCCGTCTTGTCAATAACGGTGTATTCGGTCAGATCGCCGGGAACATAATAGAGTGTGGCCGTACCGCTCTCTTTATCAAGGCGATAAAGTACGCCGTCGGCATCGACAAAGTAATCACCGGCTTTCAATGTCACATTGATGCCGTTTACCTTGAGATCCTTATCAATCGTGATGAAGTTTTCACCAATAAAGTCAAGCTCGGACAGATTCGGCATGTATTCGATAAAGTCAACAAGTGAAGAGGTAATATTATCCACCTTGTCACCAATGGTTACTTTATCCACATATTTATAATTGCTGACGGCTGTCTTGCTTATACTGGTGAGCTTCGCGCTGTCAACATAAACCTCCGCGCCGTCACTTCCTTTAATAATAGACGAGCCCGCGTTAGTGAGAGATTCGGGAAGATAGAGGGTGTTTATCTTCGGGTCGTCGTAAAATGCACTGCTCGATATAGTCTTGACCCCATCTGGAATATCCACATTCTCAAGCGTAGAACAATATGCGAACGCAGAGCTTCCGATAGATGTGACACTGTCGGGAATGTCGATGCTCTGGAGTAACGTACAGGAATAAAACGCCGTATTTCCAATTGATGTAACGCTGTCGGGAATATCAATATCGGTCAGCGAGGTACAGTTGCGGAATACTTCGTTGCTGATACTCTTTACTCCGTCGGGAATCACAACATTGTTAAGCTTTTTGCAGTTATAAAATGCGGAGCTGCCGATGGACGTAACACCATCGGGAATATCGATGCTCTGAAGCGAGGTACAACTACCGAACGCAGAGCTGCCTATTGATGTGACGCTGTCAGGAATGTCGATGTTCGTCAGCGAAGAACAGCCGGAAAAAGTGCTGCTGTTTATACTCTTTATACCGTCAGGTATCACTACATTGTCAAGCTTCCGGCAATTATAGAATGCGGAAGAGCCGATAGACGTGACACCGTCGGGAATATCAATGCTTTGCAGCGAAGTACAGCTGCTGAATGCAGAGCTGCCGATAGATGTAACGCTGTCAGGAATGTCAATGTTTGTCAGCGAAGAACAGCTGCTGAATGCAGAACTGCCGATAGATGTAACGCTGTCGGGAATTTCGATATTTGTCAGCGAGGAACAGCCGGAAAAAGTGTTGTTGCCAATCGACTTCACGCCGTCAGGTATCACTACATTGTCAAGCTTCTGACAATTATTGAAGGCAGAGTTGCCGATAGATGTAACACTGTCGGGAATTTCAACACTCTGAAGAGACGTACAGTTGTAGAACGCCGAACCGCCGATTGATGTGACGCCGTCAGGAATATCAACACTTGTCAGCGAAGTACAGTTATAGAACGCAGAGCCGCCGATCGAGGTGACACCGTCGGGAATTTCAATATTCGTAAGCGAAGAGCAGCCGTAGAAGGTGCTGGAGTTGATCACGCTCACTCCGTCAGGTATTACCACACCGTCAAGCTTCTGACAATTATAGAATGCAGAACTGCCTATAGATGTAACACTATCGGGGATATCAATATCAGTCAGCGCGGTGCAGCCATAAAAAGCCGAGTTGCCAACAGAGGTGATACCGTCAGAAATGACCACCTTGTCAATACTGCTTCTTATGTTGTACCACGGAGCGGAGCCGCTGGAATAATTGGTCATAGCTCCGGTTCCTGTGATGGTGAGCACACCGTCCTTGAACGACCACGATGCATTTTCTCCGCAGCTTCCTCCAAGATCGGCTTCCTTGAGCCCGCATGCACACCCACCATCAGCAAAGTGGTGGTTGCTATCGGCAACGGTAGGTGTTATTGTGAAATCTCTCGGATCGTTGTAATAGTTGTAGATGTAGATCCTGTATGTATGTCCGCCCTCAAGCTCCACCGTCGTTGAATTTGTTGACAGCACACTTGTTATCTGTTTGTTGTTCTCATCGTATACATAGACCCAGTCAGAGCCGCTGCTGTACGAAAACGCCAGTTTATATCCGTGTGTAAATTCGGGCGTAAATGTAAAGTTAACACCTGTGCGTCCGGGGATGGTATACTCCGTCACAGACCCGACACTCGCCGTTGTGTTGTTCTGACCTTCGGCAAGAAGCGCGGGGGCATTGCTAAGCAGGAGCGAATCAAAGAGCTCGCTCATTTCAGACTGCTCAATGGTGTCCGAACCGGAAAGGACATCGGCCGATGAAACGTCAGCCGCCGATATGTCGGCTGAATCGGCATCTGTACCGCTTATAGCCTTCAGCTCGTAGCAGTCATCACCGTGGATGTGTTCTGACATGGTGCAGAGAAGCACACTTTTCTGTGTCGGCGCGGAGGCGTCGATACAGTCCGCGCTATGCTCGTGAACCTTGACCTCAAGCATGGAACAGGTAAGCTCCATATCAACCAAACCGGTCTCTGCCTTGACTTCATAGCAGAGCTGAGTGTGAGTATGTGCTTCGCCCTCGGGCAGGGTGCAGATAAGTACCGTATCGGTCAGACCGATTTTCTCCTTAACCGTATAGCATGACTTTGTATGGGTATGCGCCTTGACTTCCGGAAGAGTACAGGTAAGCTTGCCGTTGCTGTCATAGCAGGCGGAAGAATGGGTGTGAGCCTCAACGCACTTTCCCGCAAGCGAACATACAAGCTGACCGTCTGCATTATAACAATATTCATTATGCGTATGAATAATATAATTTGCCTTACCGCAAACAAGCTTGCCGGACGCATCGTAACAGCTTGCTCCGTGGTAATGCAGCCCGGTTTTGCAGTCGATACGCTCGGCATCAGAGCAGGAAACGAGCGTATAGCAGCTATCGCCGTGCGTATGCTCCGCCTGCGTACAGGTAAGCACGCGTTCCGCGGCAAAAGCCGGCGGCGCCGTGACATTTATCGCTATATTCATCGAGATCAGCAGCATCAGTACTGATGTAAGTATGAGTATTTTCATCTGATGCTTTCTGGTCATCTGCTCAAAGCGTATTTTTTCCAAAAGTTTTGTTGCTCTGTTTTCCATATTCCCGTAGCCCTTCCTCTTGAATGTTGTTGACGTTCCGTTTACCGCATCAATCTATTGTCACTATTCTTTCTGACGGTCATATCGTTAATACGACCCGACCGATTATCTGCTCGTCTGAAACCGTGCCTATCTCACGAAGTCGACTGTCGCCCGATATCGCACGATTATCTCCTAATATGTACCATTTTCCTTGCGGAACCTGCGCCGTATACTGCTCATTGTTTTCAACAATTGTTGCATACGGCTCATCGATGGCGGCGTCGTTGACAAAGACCGCGCCGCTCTCATTTATCACAATGCGATCGCCGCCTTTGGCAACAATACGCTTTATCAGTATAATGTCCTGATATTCTATCGCAATTATATCACCGACGCCGTAATTGTTTCCCCTCATGCAAACGATGGTGTCGCCGGCATTAATTGCGGGACTCATCGATGATCCATGCACTTGATAAACAGGAAAACAACTGACAAAAATCGTTACCATCGTCGCGATAATTAAAAACGCTCCCAGCACGCCTATA
>JAGBFS010000059.1 GCA_017936365.1 Clostridia bacterium | reverse complement strand
GGGGAAGATCGAATCGCTCGGGTAAGCATTTGTGCCGGTGATGTTGTTGTCAAGCCCGTGGAAATCGGGGGTTACACCGGTAAGAAGGCTTCCCCAGGACTGTGCGCTGATAGAGGGGGTTGCGGTGATAGCCTCGTATGTAACTGCTCCGTTTTCAAATATCGCATCAAGGTTGGGTGTGTCGGTGTTTTTGAAAAATGCTCCGGCACCGTCGATACCAACGATTACAACGTGCTTGTAAACGTAGCGGTCGTCGGGAGTGTTTTCTTCGCTTTCTTCGTCAATAGTGGTTTCGTCGGTGCTGTTTGCGCCGTTGTTGCAGGAGATCATCGACAACGGCATAATACATGCAAGTAAAAATGCGAGTAAAGATAAAAAGCGCTTTCTGCTCATGATAGTGTCCTTTCGGTGGTTGAGTTTTAATAAAAAACTGATGTTATTATAGCATTTGGTTATTAAAAAGTCAAGGACTTAACAAAGCTTAAACGGTATTATTACAGATCTACTGCCATTTGGCTTCTGCCTCGGAGCAGTCGAGAAGTTTATAAAGCAGACGTGACAGCTCGATACACTCCTGTTCGCTCAAGTTTGTTTCTTTGTCTACTAGCGCAGGTATTTCCAGAGTCTTTTCCAACAGATTCTCACCTGCTTTTGTGATTTGAAGCAGGGTTACCCGCTCATCTGATTTGGAATGTTTTCGCTTGATATATTGCTTCGCTTCAAGTCTTTTCAGCATAGGTGTGAGGGTTCCCGAATCCAAAAAAAGACGTTTGCCCAATGCCTTTACGTTTATCGCTTTTTCTTGGCGTAATACCAGCATCGCAATGTACTGTGTGTACGTAAGACCGAATTCGTTCAGATATGCCCTGTATTTTTTTAATATTTCCAATGATGCTACATACAAAGGGAAAGAAATGTCGGTTTTATGATTGGATATAATTTGCTTTGATTTTTGCATTGAGTATTCCTTTTGTTACACATATAAAATCCTGATTGATTATTATACGGCAGGGAATTATTCCCTGCCGTATTGCGGTGTTATATTTTTTCGCAAAGTCCGACCTTGGCGTCCGGGTGTATTTCGATCTCTTCGCTGTACTGAACATTGTCGATCACGCAGCCTTCGCCTATTGCCACAACACGTCCGACGACACGGGGAGCCTTGACATATTCAACAGCGACACTGTCGCCTTCCACCAGCTCGTTTACAGTAAAAAATCCGCGGTCCGCCCCCATTAGTTTTGAAAGCAGCGGCATTCGGCTGTTTTTGTAGCCCTTTCTTTCGTTGTGGATCTTGATGTCACAACCGCCGATGGATCCTACTGTACTTTCCGTATTAAAAGAATCAAGCTTTATATCAACTTTTTCTGCATTGATCAGTCCCGCACATTTGATCTTACCGGATATATGTATTTCTTCCGCTTCTGCTCCTTTGCCGATATCCATGCTTCCTGAGCATTTGAGAAGAGAGCATTTTACGCTGCCCCCCAAGCTGAGCGTGCCCGAAACAACGATCGTTTCCGAGGCGTTGATATCTTCGTTTACGCTAAGATTTCCGCTTGTTGTTATGGAGCTCGCAGTCAACCCTTTCTTAAAATTACACGATCCGGACACTTCTATATCTTCGTTGCAGACAATATAACCGGTGCTTGTTACCGCGCCGGAGCAATAAAGAGCAACACAGCGAATATTTCCGTCAATCTTGCCGCTTCCGCTTATGGAAATTTTTTCATCGTATTCACCTGCAGCGATGTGTCCGATTCCTGAAACATTCATATTAAAACCTCCTTTTCCACTTGCGTTTAATGTTGCATAAACTGCTTTATAAGTGGAATAATATCGATTCTTTTTCCGTTTTTGTCAACG
>JAGBFS010000058.1 GCA_017936365.1 Clostridia bacterium | reverse complement strand
CCTTACATACGATTATGTTAAAATAAACGGCGATTATCGCACTTAAAAGGAGAAATACCGCAATGCAGATTTCCAATCCGGAAAGAGCCCAGATACTTATTGAAGCTCTTCCTTATATACAGCAGTACCACGGCCGCACCGTTGTCATAAAGTACGGCGGCAATGCAATGATTAACGAAGAGCTCAAGCAGACCGTCATGAGTGACATCGTGCTTCTTGAGCAGGTCGGCATACACGTCGTGCTTGTCCACGGCGGCGGACCGGAGATTTCCGATATGCTCAAGCGTCTTGGCAAAGAAAGCCGCTTTGTCGGCGGTATGAGATATACCGATGAAGAAACCGTTGAGGTCGTTCAGATGGTTCTTGCCGGTAAGATCAACAAGGCACTTGTTCAGCTTCTTTCCCAGAACAACGTGCGCGCACTCGGTCTTTGCGGACTGGACGGCGGTATGATAAAGGCAAAGAAGCTTGAAGCCGAAGAAGACCTCGGCTTTGTCGGTGATATCACCGAGATCGATCCCCAGATAATTCAGGACGCCATCGACCGCGGATATACCCCTGTAATAAGCACAGTTGCCGGTGGTGAGAACGGCGAGGTCTACAACATCAACGCCGATATTGCTGCGGCAGAGATAGCCGCAAAGCTTGGCGCAGTCAAGCTGATACTCATGACCGATATCGTCGGACTTCTCCGCGACAGAAATGACCCATCTACAGTTATTCCCGAAATCAGCGTAAGTGAGGTTCCTCTTCTCAAGAGTCAGGGAATCATTCAGGGCGGTATGATCCCCAAGGTCGACTGCTGTGTTGAAGCCATCCGCCGCGGTGTCGAACGCGCTAATATAATCGACGGAAGAATAAATCATTCCATTCTTATCGAAATGTTTACCGATGAAGGTATCGGTACAATGTTCCATTAAAGGATCTGATAATATGAAGTCAACCGAAATAATAAAGAATTACGACAACTGCGTAATGCATACCTACGGCAGAGTTTCTCTTGCCTCCGAAGCCGGATGCAACGCCTCCTGCCGCGATGCCGACGGTAAAGAATTCATCGATTTCGGCAGCGGAATCGGTACAAACAGCCTCGGCTTTGCCGACAGCGCATGGGCCGATGCCGTTTCGGCACAGGCTCATTGCATCCAGCATATTTCAAATTATTATTACAATGAAGTTTCCGGTAATTTTGCCCGGAAGCTTACCTCTCTTACCGGGATGGATAAGCTTTTCTTCGGAAACAGCGGCGCCGAAGCAAACGAATGTGCAATCAAAATAGCAAGAAAGTATTCGCACGATCGTTACGGCGACGGAAGAAACACTATTATTACACTTCAGAATTCCTTCCACGGCCGTACTATAGCTACCCTTTCCGCTACCGGACAGGATACATTCCATCAGCATTTCTTCCCCTTTGTCGGCGGTTTCAAATATTGTCCCGCAAACGATATCACCGCTCTGCATGAGCTTGTTGATGATACCGTATGCGCCATTATGTTTGAAGCTGTTCAGGGCGAAGGCGGCGTAATCGCACTTGATAAGGCATTTGTTGAGGAAATATTCAAAATCGCTGAGCAGAAGGATATCCTGACAATCGCTGACGAGGTTCAGTGCGGCTGCGGAAGAACCGGCAAATTCCTTGCTGTGGAGCATTTCGGTGTTACACCCGATATCGTTACAATGGCAAAGGGACTCGGCGGCGGACTGCCGATAGGCGTCTGCCTTGCAAAGGGTGCTGCGGCCGAAGTACTCACCCCCGGAACCCACGGCTCCACCTTCGGCGGCAACCCCGTTGTCTGCGCCGGCGGAACGGTCGTTCTTGACCGTGTTGGTGAAAAAGATTTTCTTGATGAAATCTCTGCAAAGGGTGAATATATAAGAAAAGCCCTCACCGATATGCCTCATGTCGTATCGGTCAGCGGACTCGGCCTTATGCTCGGTATCACCCTTGACGGTGTAAAAGCTCCCGATATTTTGAAAAAAGCTCTTGAAAAGGGTCTTCTCGTTCTGACAGCAAAGGAAAAGCTTCGTCTTCTTCCGCCGCTGACAATTACATACGAAGAAATCGACCGCGGACTTGAAATTCTGCGCGGTATTCTTTCTGGGGAGTGATCTTTTGTCTGACAGACGGCTTAGCTTTACGGATATGATAATGCTCTGTCTGGGCGCTCTTGCGGTAGGCGGCAGCCTCGTTTTCTGGTTTGTACTTATCGGCAAGATAGACAGCGGCGTCATAAATTCATATATGAATACGCTTATAATCTGCTGTGCAGCTATACCGGCCGCATCGGCGGCTGTGCTGTGGCTTATCAAGAAACGCGAATCACTTGCTTCGTGGCTTCTCTGTACCGGTGCAGCGGGTCTTATCGCGACAATAATAACCTTTATAGTCAAAACCATAAAGGACAATGCGCCCGACTGGTCACTCTTTTTTCCGCTTTTGTGCTGTGCCGTTGCGGGATGTGCGCTGCCATCAGCGATATCCCTGCTCATTTCCCGACTCATAAAATACATTGTTTCCAAAAATCAGGGTCGTGTAAAACCTAAATGGAGTCAGCAAAAGAAAGATATTCTTGACATGACACATTTCGACATGCAAAAATGATCTCATTTAATAAAATATGCTTGAAACGGCATATTTTACCTATTATAATGTTGTAGTATTATTTCGTTTGAAAGGATTTTGAAAATGGATCATCTTTTAAAAATGCTTGATCTCAGCTCGAAAGAGATAGAGGACATCCTAAACCTTGCCGACCAGCTCAAATATGAGCAGAAACACGGCATGGCACATCAGGTGCTTGAAGGCCGCACCCTTGCAATGATATTCCAGAAATCCTCCACCAGAACAAGAGTATCCTTCGAGGTTGGAATGTATCAGCTTGGCGGTCATGCTCTCTTTCTTTCTTCAGATGATATCCAGCTTGGTCGCGGCGAACCGACCGAGGACACCGCGAGAGTCCTCTCCCGTTACTGTGACGGTATCATGATCCGCACCTTCGATCAGGAGGAAGTCGAGGAGCTTGCTCATTTCGGCACCATCCCCATTATCAACGGTCTTACCGACTTTGCCCATCCGTGCCAGGTGCTTGCCGATCTTATGACCATCCGCGAATTCAAGGGTCGTCTTGACGGTCTCAAGGTCGCATTCATCGGCGACGGCAACAACATGATGAACTCCACCATCGTCGGATGCCTCAAATCCAGAATGAACGTAGCCGTTGCCTGCCCCGAGGGTTATGACCCCGATCCGCAGGTTCTCGATTACGCAGCACAGGTCGGTCATTTTGAAATGTACCGCGATCCGCGCGGTGCAGCAAGAGGTGCCGATGTTGTTATTACCGATGTATGGGCATCCATGGGACAGGAAGAGGAAGCACAGCAGCGTCTGCTCGATTTCAGAGGCTTCACTGTCGGCGATGAGGTCATGCGTTACGCAAAACCCGACGCCATGGTACTTCACTGTCTGCCTGCTCACCGCGGCGAGGAAATAACCGCGGAGGTTCTTGAAGCTCATTCAGCAGAAATATTTGAAGAGGCTGAAAACCGCCTCCATGCACAAAAGGCTGTACTTGTAAAGCTTCTCGGAAGATAAGTATATATAAAAAATCCCCCGTATTACCGGGGGATTTTTCCTTTTTATTTGATGTTTCCTTCGTAATCGGTATAGCCAACGATCTCTACACCTGCACATACACCTTCGCCCTTTAATACTATATAGCTGACACCATCAAGATCTATCTGTGTATCTTCCTTTACAGTCTTAATTGACTTCATATTCTTGTCAAGAAGCTCAATTTCATTTGCACCCGAAGGCCACATAACATTCAGCTTAAGATTGCTGATATCGCGTTCCTTGTATTCGCTAAGATAATTCTTTGCCTCTTCAACATTTATGCAAAGATCCTTATACTTGAACTTCATGCCGTTGCTGTACAGCTCGGTTTTACAATCGAAGGACATGAAGAAGGGATAAAGCGCGATTTCCTTTGCACCGCTGAGATCGGCTCTTTCAGCTTCTGCCGCAGCAAGGCTGAACTGCTGGCTGTTTTCCTTAAGCCACGGGTAGAAATTATCCAGAACATCCTTATCGTACGCCTCTTTAAGTATCTTGACCTGATCGTCAATACTGATCTGGTCGGTAAATCCTTGCGGATCAGCATAATCTACATCTATATCGCTCAAAGCGACCCATTTACTGCAGCTTCCGTATACATCGTCAAGATATGTCATAAAGCGGAATCCGACTGTATACGAACCGTTGCCGGCATATTCTGTGGGGAAGCCGTTTTCCATCCAGTACTCAAGCGGCTGGGAATATACGGCATCAGGCTCCATCATGCTCATATTGTAAACGCAGTCT
>JAGBFS010000057.1 GCA_017936365.1 Clostridia bacterium | reverse complement strand
TCGAACCGCACGCTATGTTCATTTCCTCATTGTTCTGAAGTACAAACATGACATTGCACGGGTCATGACCAACTGCCGCCGTCAACTCATCATAGGGGAAGTTCTGATGCTCAAAGGCATCCAGGCACATCTTTTTGATTTCGTTTATAAAGGTACCTACGTCCTTATCCACCTGAGGATATCCGCGCATGATGAGGGTGTTTGCGAACATTCCGACCGTTCCCTCGGTGTCTGCGTGCGTTCTCGCGCTAACCGGACTGCCTACCGCAATGTCCTCGCTTCCGCTGTATTTATTCAGCACAATTATAAGCGCAGACAGCAGCAGCATATATTCGGTAACTCCGTTCTCACGGCAGAATCGCCCGATGTCTGCTGTCATATCGGCAGATATATTCTCTTCCGCACGACCCCAATTATCGCCGCCGCTCTGTGTTCTTGCAAAATCGGCAGGCAAATCGGGAGCTGTACAATCGTCGGTTATCTGCGCGAGCCAGTATTCGCGGTCGGCGGACATATCAGCACCGGCAATCCACTCGCTGTAATCCTTATACTGCACGCGCAGCGGATCAAGCCGCTTTCCCTCATACAGTGAAAACAGCTCATGAGCAAGAATATTGGCACTTTTTCCGTCGGTGATAATGTGGTGGGTATCGACAACTATGTAATTGCAATTTTCACCCTGTGAAAGCATTACCCGCATCAGCGGAGCCTTGCCCAAATCGAAGGGGCGCATGCAGCTTTTCACAGAGGCTTCTATGTCATTTTCGTCCAGCTCGCACTCTTCAATCGGTATCTCAACGGCATCTGCGGGAAGAATCCGCTGAATCACCTTTCCGCCCTCCAAACCGAAAACCGTTCTAAGCGCTTCGTGTCTTTCGACAAGCTCACCGAGCGCGTTTCGGAATCGGTCGCGGTCTATCGTGCCGGTATAGCTTATTACCATTGGCACATTGTACGCAACACTACGGTCGTCATGGGCATTGATAAGATACATTCTGCGCTGCTGAGATGAGCAGACATACCATTCCTTATCCATAGCCGATGGAATTTCAGTATAGCACGCCTTGCCGTCAAGCAGCCGCGCCAGCTCGCGCACAGTCGGCGCGCGGAATATGTCGTTGACGCTGAGACTACAGCCAAATTGCTTGTAAATGCAATTGGCAAGGGTCATGGCACGAAGCGAATGACCGCCCAACGAAAAGAAATTGTCATCGAGGCCTGCTTCATGAACACCGAGCACCTCGCAGAACATGGCACAAAGCTGCTCCTGCATCACGGTTTCGGTCTGTGAATAATTGCCCGAAGCGGACACATCGATCGCCTGCAGCGCTTTTCTGTCCAGCTTGCCGTTCACATTGAGTTTGAAGCTTTCAAGATGAATAACAAAGCTCGGCACCATATGCACCGCAAGCTTCTCTCCCAGCTTTGCCTTTATTTCCTCTTCGGGCATCGGCTCGCCCGTATAAAAGGCGTACAGCAGTCCATCTTTCTTTACTATAACGGCGCAGTCGCTCACGCCCTCGACACCGCTCAGTACGTTTTCGATCTCTTCCATTTCAACACGCATTCCGCGTATCTTGATCTGATTATCCCGACGACCGAGTCCTTCCAGCTTGCCGTCGGGCAGCCAACGCGCCATATCTCCCGTTTTGTAAAGCACACCCTTACCGAAGGGATTGGGAATAAATTTTGCGCGGTTAAGCTCCTCGTTTCCGATATAGCCCTTGGAAACACCTATGCCGCCAACGCACAGCTCGCCCGGAACACCTATGCCCATCAGGTTCATATTGCTGTCCACAACATAACCAAAGGCGTTGTCAGCCAGCTCACCGAGCGGTATCGGGTCGCCATCGGTACCGTCCAGTTCGTGAACGGTAGCCTGCAGCGTCGCCTCGGAGGTACCGTAGCCGCCAATCATGCGGCAATCAGCACTATGACGCTTCACCATATCGTATATATCGCCGGTAAGCTTTTCACCTGCCAGCATTACTATCTTCAAAGCCTTGACAAAATCACAGCAGCTTTCGTCCGAAAGATACATCCGCAGCACCGATGGGGTTGAAACAAAGCATTCAACACCCTCACGGCACATCAGCTCATTGATCTTGCTGACCGAACCCCGTTCTTCATCGGTAGCCACAACAACCTTGATTCCGTTGAGAAGCGACATGAAGGTTTCAAAGGGGAAAATAGCATAGGACGGCGCGGCAATCGACAAAAACGATTTGTATTCGGGATTGACATAGCCGCATATTCTTCCGTCGCGTATCGATGCAACATGAACCGTGACTCCGTTGTTGCGTATCATAACGCCCTTAGGTCTGCCGGTTGTACCTGATGTGTAGAGGATGTATGCCGTATCATCAGCGACGGCGGTGTGCGGCAGATTATCACCGCTTCCTGTGTAATTGCTCTCGTCGAATATATCAACAATTTCCTTCCCGAAGCCCGCCGCCTGTGCAAGCACATCCGCATCAGCGGTTGCTGTCATCAGAAGCTTCGCCGAGCAATCGTTAATAATAAAGCGTTTTCTGTCCTCAGGAAATTTCGGGTCAACCCACACATATGCGCCGCCCGCTTTGAGTACCGCCAGGATGCTTATTATCAGTTCAGCGTTGCGCTCGGTTATGAGCGCAACAAAATCGTTCGGCGAAATTCCTTTGTCTCGCAGCGTATGCGCAAGCATATTTGCCCGTTTATTCAGCTGCGCAAAGGTAAATCTCCGCCCATCGCACACCAAAGCCTCGGCGTCCGGTACCCTTGCCGCCTGCAGCTCAAACATCTGTGCTATGGTCTTATCAGACGGACATTCGTTTTCCGTGTCATTGAAGCGATTGATTATCGTGTCGCGCTCGGAATCGCTGCACATAATCGCCTCCGTAACGGGCAGAGCGGAACAATTCGCCGCCTGCTCCAACAGGCTCCTGATTCGCCCTGCCATCACAGTTATGGTACTTTCGGCAAAGCATTGTGCATCCCAACTTACATCGGCGCACAACATCTCATCCTTATAGAAAAATGAAAAACACAGCTCGAATTGCGAAAGCTGTTCTGCGTTTGCGCAGCCTTCAGAAAAATCGATTGCCGCAGAGAGTGTATCACCCAGCATATGACCGTTCTTTTCCGCCGCCATGCGTACTTCAGAAAAATTCGCAAAGCCGCGCTCAAGACAGGCATGAGCATCGGTTATCACTTGCTGAAAGGTGGTATCTTCGTCGATAACCTCGGTAAAAACCGCGAAACCTCCATCCTTTTCCAATACGCCGAGCGATACCCTGTCCGACATGGAATACCTTTGGATAAGGGCGGCTGTGATACCTATAAGCACCTCATTTGCCACTGCTCCCGTTTCAGCACAAAGGCAATCAATTCTGCTCCTTATACCGTCAAATTCGACGTGAGCGCCGGATGTACCACCTGTGTCAGCGGCGGGATGAGCATCCCTGAGAACCTTGGCCGAACCCGCCGCCTCTGCAAGCTGTTCAATAATATCCTGTGCATCGCTGTGTTTTGTCATTAATCTTTCACCTCAAAATCAAACGACCGTCTGCCGCCGATTAAATCTCCAAAATCTGCTTGCTCAAATGCAGCGCGCTGTTTTCCTTCCACTTGATTTTATAATAATCCTCATCGAAATCAAAACGGTCAAACCATGTAAGCGACTGGACAACTCCGCACATCTCACCGAAAAGTATGGTGCTTCCGCCGACAAACATATCGAGGCAGAAGCAAGGAACATCCTTATTTATTCTGCGCGGAATGAGCAGCTGCTTTCCGATGCGCAATGCTTCCTGCATCGTTATGGCGAGGGCGGCTATCTGCATCAGCGAATAGCCCGCCGAGAAATACACGCGATCAAATGTATTGTTTACAAACGGCACAGCCATTCCGAAAAGCTCCATGCTCTGAAGCTTTCCGTCAAGCATATATTCGATATAGCCGTTTTCATGCTCCTTTGTCGGGAAGTAAAAGGCAATTTCACGCTCTTTAAGTTCTATCGGCTCATAGGTGTTGTACTGCGCAATATATCCAAACATCTGCTGCAGGCATTGCACAAAGGCCGGACCGGCCTGCAGCGTAACGGCGCATATTGCCTCCAGCTCGGTACTGCGGTATTTATCGAGCATCGTGTAAAGATTCTGCATATTGCTCAGCGCATTATTGAAAGCATTCTTCTCGTGCGGATGATGGTACGACACTATGTCCGGAGCAAAGACTATTCTGCCCTTTTTGTTGAGGCGGTAGGCAAACTCCATATCCTCAACACCCCACTTTGTGAAGCCCTCCTCAAAGCCGCCTATCTCCTCATACGCGCTGCGCACCGCTGTGGCAAACGAGGTAAAATAATTGCTCCAGTTGCGGTATTCGTCGGCAGTACACTCTGTATAACGCGAACGGTAATCGCACAGCTCAAGGAACTGCGCGAGATTGTCAAAGCTCTCTGCCGCAAGAGCATTCAATTCCTCAATGCTCCTATGCGTTATAAGCTCCACCTGCTCTACTGTATGGCTGTTACCGTATACCGCACCGTTGATGCCGACTATAGTGTCATCCTCGTGTATCTGCCGCACCCGCTCAAGGGTGGTCGAATCGATTATTACATCGCCGTCGATAAACACAAGGATATCCCCCGTCGCTTCCTTTGCCGCGCGGTTTCGTACCTTGGAACGATTGCCGTGAGAATCGAAGTGAACAAAGCTTGAAAAATGTTCCGAATAACGCGCCAGTATCTGCTCGGATCCGTCGTCAGAGTTATCGTCTATAACTATAAGACTATCACATTCGCGAAGCTGCGGCAGAACGGCTTTAAGACACCATTCGATGGCAAAGCCCCTGTTTTTGTTTACAAGAATTACGCTCAATGTTTTCATTTTCTTTCTCCCTTTTCTTTTATATTAATACGCTTCGTATATCATCAATTGTCAGTCCTACAAACATCTCCGCCGCTGCATCGGCGGGCGCCGCGCACTGTGTCAGGTACCAGTCTTCGGTCGACTTTGTACAAAAGCAGCAGCCGAGCGCCATAAAGCAATCGGAAACGCAGCCCGTAAAATCCAGTTTTTTCAAGCTGCCGTCAAGCCCGCTGCCCACGAATTTCAGATAGCTTTCCTTCACAGTCCACAGCCGCGTAAACATCCGCTCCGGCGATGTACTGCCGGCAATAAGCCCGCACTCGCTGTCACTCATCGTCATATGTACAACGCCGCTGTCGGTCGGTGTGATATCCTGAATATCCAACCCGACCTCATAATCCGACAATGCACATGCAACCGCCCCGTCACAATGTGAGAGGTTAAAGTGCAGTTCGGGAAAAACCCTCAAGTACGGCTTGCCGTATTCGTTGTAATCAAATCGGAGAGGCTCTCTCACCTCGCAGCCGCGCTCGCGCAGAGCATAAAGAAGCAGCGCATACGCCGCCGCATTAAGCCGCTTGTCTTTGTCAAAGCGAAAGCGGTCAAGACGATCCTGCCGCTCGGACGGCATCATACGCCTCAGCCGCTCTATGTCCTGCGGCGTCAGCTTGTTTGGTTCTTCAAAATAATATGTCATTTTATCTCCATAACGGAAAGCGCAAAAATATGCATATGCTCACATTCTGGCAACTCTATCCTGTCAAGCACTCTGTCGCCGTCTGCACGCAGTATGCCAATATACAATACACCCTCGTCATCGGTGTCGTAATCACCGTCGGGATAGCGTGTAATTTTAGCAAATCGCCCCGCTTCGTTGGCAAGTACTCTGCCGTAATCGGGCAGCCAGTCATCAAGGGTCAATGTCTGATTTTCGCATTCGCCGCTGTCGTACACAAGACGCACACTCTCGGCGCACTGCTCATAGTCGGAACAGCCGAGCAGCAGCACCTCGGTACAGCGACGGCAAAGCTCTATGCTCTGTCCGCGGCAGCAAATATTATCGGGTTTTTCGACCGCTTTTTCGGCAAGAGAAAAGCCTGCATCACCGACGCAAAGCCGCTCGCCGCTCGGAAAGCTTTCCGCAAGAAAACATTCTCCGTCCTCGTTGAAATCGGTTTTTGCCGCGCCTTCTGAGATGCCCTCACAGTTGAAATAACCTTCAATATTTATGGCTGTGCATATCACATCGGCATCGGATACCTGCCGCTCTTCGGCGCGAGCTTCGCCGCAGACAATCGCCTTCAGCGCTTCGATCAGACGCTTCTCCTCCGCCAGCACCTCCGCCATACGCTGTGCAATATATTCCCCCGCCTCGGACCGTTTTTTCGAAAACACGCGGCGCAGTATCTGCATACGGAACAGATCCCATCGCTGTGCCAACACCGCATACTCATCCGAAAGCTGCATAAAATCGGTCTTGCCGCTCGTTTCTGCAAGATATTCAAGAAAGGCCGCAAAGCGTATTCGGTTATGTGCCAGTTCCTTGCAGCGCACATTGAGATAAAACCTGTTCTGATGTCGGTCGATGGACATATCATCGCAATAGTCCTCGATTTCGCGCGGCAGCTCAAAACTCCGCGCCGCCTTCGCCATTTCATCAAGTGAAACACAGCCCACAGGATACGGCTCTTCAAGACATTCTAAAAGCAATGCCTCGCAATCAAAACTTACCGCCGCTTTGACTTCATATATAAGAAGCTCGCCAAATCCCGACTCAAAGCTCTCCTTTGAAAGTAACGCACGCGGCTTGTCGTAATAGGGATCGACACAGATATAGCCGCCAGTTTTTTCATCCTCGCCGACAATCAGCAGCGAATGCATCTCCCCTGCTATCACGCCAAAACGCCAATCCCAAGGGCAATAAAAGCCGTCAAGATTGAGCTGTACGGGATTCCCCTTTGCAAGCTCGGCGGCTATTGCTTTTGGAGCCGCGGCAAGCTCATCGACACGGCGGCAGAATATTCCCAGCCTGTTCTTCAGCTCCTCCTCCGGATCGAACCCAAAAATCAGCCGTTTGCCGATAGGCAGGTCTGTGTTCTGCGCATCAAAGCCCGCCTTTATGCATGAACAATACAACGCTCTGAAATCAATGCCATGCGCCGCGGCATAGGTTGCGATGCAGTCATCAAGACAAAACGCCGGAGTAACGCTGTTGGCGTCACGCTTTATTCTGTTGATTTTAAGCTGTAATTCTGGCATATTTATATTCCTCGATTATACATTGAAAAAATATTCCGCATTTTCGCCGCGCACAAGCATAGGCAGCTCGCCGTCGCTGTCGGTGCGCTCAAGCCGCAGAGTTATACCCTTGTCACCGCGCCCGGAGAGCGTATTGCAGAAGGCCGCAATTATGGTATGCTCACCCTTTGTCAGCCGCAGTTCACGACAATGCGACGCAAACAGCAGCCGCTCGCTGCTGTGACCGACCATATCGTCACCGTCTACACTATATCTTAATTTTCCGCTGCAGCCCCAAAGCAATCTGACATCCATCGCCTCGGCACAGCGCAGACGGAATCGAATGAAGCACACACCGTCCTCCACATTGCCGCGCATTTTATTCAATACGCGGGGCTGTATTACATTGGCATTGCATACAAAGGGCATAACCGCTCGTCGGACGGAATGTCCGAAACCGCCAGCTGTTCGAATTTCTTATCGAAACGCTCCACCGCCGTTATATCACCGCAATGGAAATAGGGTGTATAATTCCCCTGCGCAAAGAGCGGCAAACTTTCAAACCCGCAAAGCTCATGTCCTTCGCCGTCAATTATACGATGCTTCCCATCAGGCTTACAGCACAGCTCGCAGTCCTCAAGCCCCGACAGGGCGTTGTATACCGCGTTGGTGCGAATGATAATGGTGCTTCCGTCCGCCTCGACCGAGGTAACGGAAAAGCTGTCGCTCTTCTGCACAAGCAGCGAAAAGCAGCCCGCACCGCCAATAACTTTCAGTTCGCCGATGACGCCACAAAGGTGCAGCCTTATCAGCAGACGCTTTTTAGCGCCGTATATATCTGTTTCAATCTTACCTATTTTCATTTATGTATCTCCGAATCACCGATTTTCCGTCGTTTCAAGAAAATATGTCCACATATCGTATTCGCGGCACAGCAGATCCCACGCCTTTTTGGACAACGCAGCGTAATCGGGCACCCGTCCCTTTATATGTCTTTTCAGAAATATTCCGCGAACGCTGTTCCAGCCCAGCTCCAATGCATTACTGCGCTCGGTCATTTCGCGGCACAGCTCCTCGCTGATGAGCCCGCATTCGCACAGCCGCGCAAACAGCACCGTATTCGCATGCTGTCTTCCGATGAGCTTTGACATATCAAAGCAGCGATCCTCCGTATATTCGGTGCTGTGACATTTCCAGAAATTACAGTAACTGAGCTTGGTAATGCTTTTATTTATTTTCGCCGCATTCGCTCGCACCTCTTCAAGCGTCAGCCGATATGCAAATTCCCGCTTGTCAAGCACCAGCTCGCATGCCTGAGTGTAGGTTTCGGGAATGACAGCCAGCTCGAAATCCTGCGCTGTGACCTCGTTTTCGCCGAAGCCGCCTATGTTGTCGCTGAAGATATAGAAGCTGCCTGTTTGATCATCGTAGCCGTTGAAAAGCCAGCCGTGCTGCATATGTGTGCTGTGATAATGCAGGCTGTTCTTTATCAGATGGTAGGCATCAGTGGTAAGCATCAGCAGACGATCGCTGTCGACATAGCTTTTAATCGTCGGTACAAGCTCGTCCTCTTCTATTTTGTCGAGCGGGCGAACTTCTATTCTGCTGCTCAATTCCTTGTAAAAATCGGGTGAATACCGCAGTTCCAGCAATTTCCACCAAATACTGTTTCCGAAATTTATATATTCGTAATGGTTCATTACTGCGGCATCGGCACACTGCGGTGAGTACGAGCTGACCAGTGATACCATCAGACTTAGCACGCAGTCCATCCAATATTCGGTATAGGGCTTTGCACTGACAGAATGTTTCATTTGCCTAATTATCCTTTCCGTCAATTATAGAAATTTGCCTGAGCGCTGAACATACGGGCATAGATTCCGCCGTTTTTCATCAGCTCGTCATGGCTGCCGATTTCGACAATTGCGCCGTCCTCAAAAACGACGATGCGGTCGCAGAATCGGGTACTGGACATACGATGCGAAATGTATATCGCTGTCTTTTTGCCGACAAGTTTATCAAAGTTTGTATAAACCTCGTTTTCGGCGATGGGGTCAAGTGCCGCCGTCGGCTCGTCAAGGATTACGATTGGCGCATCCTTGTATATGGCGCGAACTATTGCCAGCTTCTGCCGCTCGCCGCCCGACAGCTCCACGCCGTTGTCATCAAATATTTTAAAAAGCACGGTATCAAGCTCTTTAGGCAGCGAACGCAGCTTTTCTGAAAAATTGACCGTGTCGGCTATCTCGAATATGTGCCGACGGTCGGCCTCATCAGGTTCGCTTTTTATAGCAATGTTCTCTCCTATTTCATAGGCTATGACATTAAAATCCTGAAATACAACCGAAAACAGCTCATACAGACTGCGCTTGTCGTAGTCGCGTATATCAATACCGTCGATGAGTATAGTGCCCTCGGTGGGAGCGTACAAACCGCAAAGCAGCTTGATAAAAGTGGTCTTGCCCGCGCCGTTCACTCCAACTATCGCCAGCCGCTCGCCGCTTTTGATTGTAAGCGAGCAATGCTGCAGCGAATAGCTATCAGAGCGCGGATATTTAAAGGACACATCGCAAAATTCAACCGTATGCTCCCCATCAAGCTGTGCTTGCCGCTCACCGCCCTGCGACAGCGGCATACGCATGAAATCGGTATAATCGCGCATAAGCTCGCGCTGAACCGCATAGGTCTGAAGCTTGGTTATAAAACCTCTTACACCCTCGCTCATGGTCTGTGCGGATGTAGCCAGCATCGTAAAATTGCCGAGGGTCAATGCACCCATCACCAGCAATACGCCAAGGTAGATATAACCGCCCATTCGGTAAAGAATATCCAGCAATCCGCTCAGCAGCACCGGCACGCTTCTGTCCTTTGCCTGCTTCTTCAGAACGCCGTTCACATATTCTTTTTTGTAATCACCTGTTTTTCCTGCTATAAATCCGCCCGCATCGTAAAGCTGTATATCCTTTGCATAGCGCGGCTCGGTCAGATCGGTAAATATATATCGATATATACGCTGCAGCTCGCTGCCTTTGCGCTGCGCAGCAATGTTGACCTTGTTGATTTTCCCCGCAAGAACAGCGCACAGCAACGTCGGCAGCAGCACAATGACCAGCAGCCACGGCGTATTTGCCGCAATTATTGACACCACTCCACCAACCATCAGCAGATCGGAAATCATGCCGAGCAAAGTATCTGTAACTCCCCGTATGCCGCCTGTCGACGCATTGATGCCGTTTTTTGCCTTTTCAACGCGGCCAAGCAATTCAGGAGATTCCAGCGCTTCATAGTCAAGCAGCATACACTTCTCGCACAGAAGTCTGTCAAAATAGCGGTTGAAGGAGTCGCTCCAGCGGTCGCCGAGCAGCCTTATCACCGCAATGCCGCCGTTGAGTACAAAGGCGGCGATGCAGTATACAATCGCAATACGAACCATTTTTTCAATATCCCGACCGCCGCTCAGCTCATCTACAAGCAGCTTAACGGCAAGGATACCCGAAAAAGGCAGAACCGCCATAAGCAAAGCACGAATAACATACAGGACAAAGAACCAAGGGCGATAACAAAATGCTTCCCAGAAAAGATGAAACCGCGCGCGCTTTTCGCGTGGGGAGCCATTCTTCTTACAGCTGCTTTTCACAGTCCATGCCCCCTTGTGTGTAATATTGCGCCTGAACATTGAAAAGCCCGGCATAGCGTCCGTTCTTCGCAAGAAGCTCCTCGTGAGAACCGTATTCCACTACCTCACCGCCGTCAAACATGACGATGCTGTCGCAGAATTTGGTTGAGGAAAGTCTGTGCGACACATATATCGCCGTTTTGCTACCGATAAGCCCGTCAAAGCTCTCATACTGTCTGCTTTCGGCCAGAGCATCGAGTGCCGCCGTCGGCTCGTCCAGCACGACAATGGGCGCGGACTTGTACAGCGCACGCGCCAGCATCAGCTTCTGCTTCTCGCCGCCGGAAAAATCCATGCCGTCATCGTGAATACCTCTACCCAAATGCGCCGTAATGCCGCCCTTCAGCGCGGCCAGCTTATCTGAAAGTCCCGCACTATTGATGCATTCTTCGGCACGCTCGCTGTCAGACAGTTCCTCACGTTCCATGGTGATATTTTCCAACACAGAAAAATAGAGCACCTCCGAATTTTGAAAAACGGGCGCAAAAAGGCTGTAATATTCCGCCCTGTCAAAATCGAGAATATTGATTCCGTTTAGATATATCTCCCCTTCGGTCGGCTCGTGAAGACGAAGCAGCAGCTTGATAAGTGTTGTCTTTCCTGCTCCGTTTATGCCGACCACAGCCAGCCGCCGGCCAGCCTCCACGGTCAGATTCACATTGCGAAGAGCATAGTCCTCTCTGCCAGGATACTTAAAGGAAACGTTGCGAAACTCCACACTGTATTCGGAGCAGTCGGGCACCGACAGCCCTTTTCCGCCTACATCCCCGTCGGGCAGTTCAAGAAAGCTGCGATAATCATCCACATGCAGCGAAAACTGACGCAGCTCAACGCACGATTCAAAAAACAGATTTATGCTGTTTATCAGCGAATAAATGGAGCCGTAGCACAGGGAAAAGTCGGCAATGGAAATCTTACCTGTGACGGCGCTGTATATCAGCCAGCCGTACAGGATACAATCGGTCACAAACACAAGAAACTGATTGATTATTGAAAAACGCATCCAGTTGAATGCCGATTTTCCCATCAGCTCATGTGCCTGACCGCTGACCTTTTGATGATGGTCGTTGAGCCAATCCTGCATGGCATAAAGTCGAATATCCTTTGCACAACTCGTATCGGTAACTATTCGATAAAGATATTCGATCCTGCGCCAGAAGGGCGCCATCATGTCCCATACATATTTTTTGTCATAGGTTTTTGCCGCATTCATAACCAGCATACGAATAATGCAAACCGCAAATATACTGCCGATAAGTGCAAGGTTATAGGTAGCAAGGACGATTGCCGCCGCAAGCACACCCACAAGATTGACAAGAAGCCGCTGCAGCGCGGTAAACATCCCCGACAACCCCATGCCGCTTCCCTGATCGGCTTCGATCGCCCTGCGCTGCAGGTCGAGAATATCGCTCCTTTCAAGCATACTGTACTCAAGTGTATACGCCTTTCGCACACGCCGCTCGATAAACCGACAGCGCACATATTCGATATGCCAATCGGTCTTATTGGCAAGCACAGCAGCCAGAACAAAAAGCAGTACTGCCGCAGCCGAAACGGCTCCGCCCCACAGCAGCAGCGCACGAAGTCCAAGCCCACGCTCCGCAATGCCGATTACCGTTCCGGAAACCACCGGCAGTATCATTGTGCAAAGCCCTTGCGCCAAGCCCACAACAGCCATTATGACAAGCAATATAAAATGATCCGCCGCTGCCTGCTTGATTATATAACCGATATTGGATAACACAGACCGCTTTTTCATAAATATGCTCTATATACCTCCCGGTGATACCGCCGCTGCCCTTTCAAGAAGCAGCGTCAACCACGGCATTGTTTTCAAAAGAATTACACAAAACCTCGATATTTTACAACGCATTACATTTCATTATATACGTTTTAGCAGGATTGGCAACCGATTTTCCAAAAATTTTTAAATATTGTTAAAAAAATCAAATTATGCATTACGCACAGTATACTCAAAGCAATTTTGTTTTGTATTTAGCATGGAATTGGACGAGAAATTATGCTATCATAATTTGTGATGTTGTAATTTTTTCGCCGTAAATGGCAGATTGAGAGGCATAATTATGGCTGTACTTGAAAAAGAAGCCTTCAAAAAGGACTTGCTGCAAAAGGTTGCCGGCATCATTGCACAAAGAAAAGGCATCGATGCCGCCACAATAACGGGTGACGAAAACCTTGCCGATCTTGGAATCAATTCAATTGATTTCGTACAGATCGTTGTCGAGCTGGAGGATATGCTTGACTGCGAATTTGATGATGATATGCTCAGCCCGGCTTTCTTCAAAACCATCAACGATTTCATTAACGCATTTGGAGATTTACAGCAATGAAAACATTTCACGTTATTTTACACAGTTACAACGGCGACAACCGATGCGTACAATCGGTAAGGGAACAGCTCTCACAGGATGATCGACTTTCGTGCATTGAGCATTACGAACCCGTACTGCTAAACGAGCTTATCGAGCGTGAACAGCGTGATATTATCCTTCTGCTTGACAGCAGGGCACTGCTCGCACCAGGCTATATGAGCAGTATTGCGGAAGCCTTTGAAAAGGAAAACACCGTTGCTGCCTGTGGCTGCTCTGTACACTTTAATCTTGCCCCGTTTCGCATGAAAGAAACTATCGGCACAAGTGAGGATGAGCTACTTGTGCAGCTTTCCGCAGATTTTAATGCGTGGAAACAATTCGAAAGCGTATTTCGCCAAACTATTCCGCCATTCGACCCCGAAACGGGGGTAATATATGATGCTTCCTTTGAGGCCTCATCACAGCTTGCCATTTCCCGCGCTGCCTTTACCCTCTGCGGCGGCTTCGATGCCGAAATTGAAAATGTCGGCGGCACGGTTCTTGATCTTTGCATCAGGCTGCGCACGCTCGGCAATTTCATTGCACGCCCCGATGCCTCTGCCTGTTTTATTGCCCCGCCAAACAGCTTTATCGACGACAAGGCCTCCAACCGACGCGACGTGATACGTCTGCTTCGCAAATACCCCGTCTCTCAGTGCGAACTGGTTGTCGCCTTCCCCTCTGCCGACCTCTACTCTGCTGCAGGTCAGCTTGAGCAGCTTTGCGCATATATTGCCGGTGAAAATACCGCTGCCGCCGCACCGGTCGAAGAGGGCACACTCTGCATCGATTTTCCCTCAACACTTCACCCTCACGGACTGCTCCGCGGCTGTCTTGACGGTCAATGCGAAAGCTTTGAGCTGTTCGGTCTTGCGCTCCCCTATTCCCCATCTTCCTTCAAACGCGCTGTCTGCTCTCCCGCGTGGGTACTGCTTCCCGAAATATTGCTTGCCAGACTGCTCCAGGAAGCACTTCGCGTCGCCGATGAGGTATTGCTGCCGCGCGTCCCGCTGCTGCCCGAAAAGCGTTTTGGTGACAGCAACGCTTTCCGTTTGTATCAGCCTGTATTTCTTGATTATATATATGTCGAAAATATATCGCCATTTGATTTCAGCGACAAGGACGAGCAATATTACCATGTACGCTGGCATGACGGTGCTTTTATATCCTTTGAAAAGTATGTGGACGGAGGCGGAAAAGAATGAACAGTATCAGCATCATTATGATAAATAAAAACCGAGGATTCTGCCTTCGACGTTCCATCAGCAGCGCCGTTTCCCAACTGCAGCCCTGCGATGAAATTCTGCTTATAGACGACGACTCCGATGATGATTCTCTCGATATAATGCGCTCATTTTCTGACCGTGCAACTATCGAGCAATGCCGCTCCGGAGGTAACCGCTCTCTGGTGCGCAACCGCGCCGCCGCACATTCCGCAGGCGACATACTTCTCTTTCTCGATTCAGATGTCGCACTCTTTCCCGGAAGCCTCGATATAATCCGAGCCGCCTTTGATGACCCCGAAACGGTCGGAGCCTCCGGCACCACCTTCGGAAACGACCACAGCAGCGATCAGGTGGAGATCGCAGTCGGAAAAACAATCGACCAGCTTGCTGATATGTTCGACAGCGACCCTTCAAGCCTTTATGCCTATCCCACTCTGTTTGATTACCGCTGGCATAATCCCTCACTTACCGCCGACCCATCCGGCAACTGGAAATACTATTTCGGCTGTTTTAACGCAGTTCGTGCCGATATTTACCGCAGCATCGGCGGCTTTGATGAGAGCTTTGTCAAATGGGGCAGCGAGGATATCGAGTTCGGTTACAGGCTCGGAAAGCTCGGCAAAATCGTCTATTGCCGTGATGCCGTTGTCTTTCACTTTTCCCACGCACGAAACATCTTCAAAAACACGCGCAGCAATGCGGAAAATATGTGCTATTTCCTTGGAAAGCACCCATCGCTGGAAATGGAGATTCACTGCGCCTTCAAGCTTGATGCCAACCCGCAGCGGCTTGACAGCATGCGCCGTATGTGTGCAATGATAGCAAAGCACAACCGATGCGAGCCTCCTGTTCTGCGCGAGGGCGAGGCGGCGGTAATGCTTCCGTCAGAGGAGCACGAGAGCGGCTGTGTGCTTTATATGGAGCAGGGAGAACTGCACAGCTATGAGCTGTTCGGCTTTGCTCTGCCGGCGGAAAACAAGCGTTTTTCACGGCTGTATATATGCAGCGAGGCTCACGCATTACCCGATCGCCTGCTTGCCATGCTGCTTCAGGAATGTCTGCGTGTTTCACATGAGGTACTGCTGTCCAATGAGGATTTTTGCTGTCCGCCGATATATTTTGATGAGCCCGGTTTTTACAACGGCAGCCCTATACTCAATTATTGCACGTTAATCTGCCAATTCATCGAGGATTTCGATTTTACCGATGCCGACGGGCATTATCAGCGCGTGACCTGGAAGAAAAATCTGAAGGCTCTGCTTACCGGCAGAGAATGAGCCCAGCTGCTTCAAGCGGTAAATATCGCATAATTCCGGAAGATCACATCTTTCGCATCTATGCTGTCGGGAGCCTGATCCCGCTTTGGACTAACAACAATGCCGCATGGTAAAAAACCATGCGGCATTTATTTTATATAGATATTGCGCTATTTCTTACCCGTCAGGTAATACACCGCCAAAGCGGTACGGTGGGAAAGGTTTTCTTTTGCAAGAATAGAGGTTATGTAATTCTTTACCGTTCCTTCGGAGATAAAAAGCTTTGCTGCAATTTCCTTGTTGGAAAGTCCTTCTGCTACCGCTTTGATAATATCCAATTCGCGTGCGGTGTATCCCTCCTCGCTGAAACCGCCGGAAACGGTCGGCGCGCTCTGCGCGAAGCTTTCCATAATGGATTCTTCCATAACGCCCGTGCCGTTATAGACTGCTTTTATCATCTGCTTGAGATGTTCGGGGGTATGATTCTTAATCAGATATCCCTTTGCTCCCGCACGCATAGCATTCTGCACAAGTACATCATCGTCAAATGTGGTAAGGATAAGTACCTTTCCAAGGCCATGCTCCACTATGTATTTGGTCGCGTCTATGCCGTCCATTTCGGGCATCTGGATATCCATGAGAAAGACATCGGGTGCAGCAGTCTCGGCAAGCTCTATTGCCTCTTTTCCATTGGCGGCACAGCCTATAACATCGAACTCGTCGTCCACATCAAGAATTATTTTCATGCCGCTGCGGACAAAATCGCTGTCGTCGGCAATTATCACTTTAATCTTTTCCATTACTTATCCCTTTCCTGCAGAGGAAGCAGCATATTTATCGTGAATCCGATTTCCGTTTCAAAATCTATCACGCCGTTTACCTCTCTTATTCGGCGTCGCATACCTGAGATGCCCATGCCGTCAACGAACTCACGACAGCCGGCACCGTTATCAGATATACTGCACCGCACCAGCTGATTGAGCACACGGATATTTATATTGACAGCGGTGCATTTTGCGTATTTCATTGAGTTTGAGACAGCCTCGTAAGCATTGTCAAGTATTATCTCAAGATACTTTTCAGGCACTTGAGAGAGGTCGCCTTCGGTATTCAGCGTTGCATCAACGCCTTTCTGTATGCAATCCTCGCAGAGCTTTTCAAGCTGGATCATTGCAATGCGGTATTTCTTAGGACGTCCCTTTCTCAGTATGGCTCGTATCTCGTCCATTCCGCCGCGCATCTGGTCGATGACCGCCTGCAGCATGGTTCGCGAAGCGGTCGGATCTTTTTCCATGAGCACCTTTATGGCTTCGAGCTGATATATTGAACCGTTGATGCTGTGACCGAGCTTGTCGTGAAGCTTCTGGGAGAGCTGTTCCCGTTCTTCGAGTATCTGATTTTCGGTCTGAAGCAGATTTTTGCGCAGCTGCTCCTGCATTTCGTGCTCACGCCTGTACATATCGTGTTTGAGGTGCTGTTCCGTTTCGCAGTCCTCCTGCGTCTGACGGCGGTAGGACTCAACCACAAAATCATTCTGGATATAAACAAGCGCCAGCAACAGCACAATAAGCAGCTGTATGCTCAGTGGTAAAGAGGTGCGAGCAAATGCCGCAAGCAGGGGCAGAAAATAGAATATGATGCCGGGCTTTACGCAGTGGAGAATTTCATAAAAGAGCAAGACACCGAGCAGGATAAACTCTATTCCAAAAGCTTTGACCATAATAATCAGAATAACAGCCGCCGCGGCAAAGAAAGGGATTTTCACCTTGCCGTCAAACAGCTCTTTAAGTGACATTGCGGCAATAAATAACGCAAGAAGCAGGAGCACCGCTGAGGGTGCCCCTGTCAGAGCCGACGTTGAAAGGGCAATATAGCCTTCCAGTATGAGCAGCAGTCCCATGCGAACCGCCATAAAGAAATTTTGGCGCAGTCGTTCTTCCATTGCCGACTCCCTTTCTTTGAATATTACTGCTCCTGTTTCTGCATTTTTAATCCGACACTGCCGATACAGAAGATAACAAGCAGAAATGCTGCTGTAGATAATAATACCACAGAGTAACCGCTGTTGTCACCTGTTAAAAACATTTTTGCCGCATCGTTATACAGCTTCTGAGGCATCACTGAGGACATAGCCTTCATTGCGCCGGTTGCGTCGTCCATTGAAAAGAATGAACCCGAAAGCAAGGAGGAAACACTCCATAGTGCAAAGCCCACATAATTTGAGCTCATCATATCGCCTATCAGAGCGCCGAGGGTAAGACCGATGGCAGAAAAGACCATTCCCTGAGGAAGCATAATTATCATAAGTTCAAAGAGGGAGAGCCCGAAATCCGTGCTGTAAATAGTCAGAAAACTAAAGAGCAGAAATGTAACCTGAAGAAGGTCTACAAAAACCATTGCAATAGCTTTTCCTATGAAGTATTTTGCAGTTCCCACCTTTGAGAGCATTATGCGAGTGAAAACCTTGTTATTTTTCTCCTCAATGACGGTGTGAGCGATAAAAAGACCTGCAAAAAGGAAACTCATCATACTGAAGGTAGAAGCCGTTGTAAAGGCATCCAACTGATTACCCTGCTTTGCGGTCAGCCGGATTGCATTTTTCCCTGTAACACTTACCGTCTTTTTAGCGGGCATGTTTTCCTCGATATTATCGAGCATCTCAATAATAGCGGCGGTGTCGCTGCCGCAGACAGTCTGAGCCGCGTTTATCTGACGGAGCATATCCGAAAGCTCCAGCTCGAACAGCTCGAACCGCTCATCTTCGGATACAACAAATAGCTGCATCGCATTATCAAGGTCACCCTCCATAACGGCATTGTCGAAATCGCTCTTTAGGTAAATAATACAGCCGGCTCTGTCGTTAAAGGCGTCAAACTCCGCCTGGGCGAGGATTTTCTCTTCGGTCAGACCGCCTGCCTTGGCACGGCAGACATTGAACATTTTGTTATCGGCAAGCTGAGCAAGTACATATTCGGATAATTCCGAACATGAAGCATCAAAAACCTTTACATTGAAAGCATACGCATTACCGTTATCCTGAGCATAGTAGATTGAACGTTCGTCACAAGAGGGAAGCTCTATGACAGAGGAAGAGGGGGCAGAGGTCTCTGTTGGCGTTTCAAAGTTAATGAGCTCAAGTATGAGCGTTGTAAAAATGGGTACCAACAGAAGGAAAAAGAGAAAAACTTTGTTTCTAAGCATAAGCTTAAATGTGGATTTTATAACGCCTGTCATGCTTTTACCCTCCTTTTAACAGTTTCTGCCGCTACAGCGACAAGTGAGCACACGGCAAATATTGAAAGCCAATAAACTATCGCACTTTGCGCATAATCGCTTTTTCCCATGCAGGAAAGCTCAACAAGTGCGCGGTTGATATGGTATAAGGGTGAGAGCTGTTTGATGTTTTCAGCAATTGAGGAATACATATAAGTCTCAAAGGTACCGCCAATTATACCCGATGTCATCATAATCAACCACAGCGGAATGATTGACGCTGCAAGATTATCGAATAATCCGTAGAACATAAGACCAAGTGCCGATGAGCCGCATATCATGGCAAGCAGGATAAAGGCAGAAAGCAGCGGCCGACCCCAGTGGAACTCAAACATAAATGCGGAGCATACGGCGGAAATACCGATTCCAATCGCCGTTACAAGTACAATGGGGATAATTCGGCTAAGATAAATCTGAAAGTTTGAAAAACCTGCGATGCGGTATTTGCGTACGATGCCGTGCTTCTTCTCTGCGGCGAGCACACCTGTGGCACAGAGCAGACCAAGAGTGCCGCAATATACGATATAGACGATTCCGTAATAATCGGAGGAATTTATCGCCGGCAAAAATTCAAGCTCTGTTTTGGGCAGAGTGATTTCTTTGTTTTGGACACCAAGAACGGTGTTTTTGCTGTTTGTCATTACTCTGCCAAGGAAATACTCAAGAGTGAGCTCCTCTATCTCGTGATTGTCAACGCTGTGTATAATATATTCGTCCGTCCCAAACTCAACAAAGCCTGCAAGATTGTTGTTTGTAATAATGCTTTCGGACTCTCCCTGAGGGTATTCAATAAAAGTGATGTCTGCTTCTTTCCCTGCCTTGACTATGTCTTCGATATAGTCCTCGGCAAAGCTGCCGCTTTCCATGCTGTAGCCCACGGAAAAGGCTTTGGCAGCTTCATAGGAACTCATCAAACCGCTCATAGCACTCGACACCACCGCAGACAAAAGAATCGGTGCAAGTATCAGAGCGGCAAGGCTCCACTTGTTGCGGAGCATCAGCTTTAGGTTATTTTTGATAAGATAAAACATACTGCCACCTCTTATTCAGCGCTGTCACGAAGCTTCTTGCCCGTAAGGCTCAGGAAGACCTCTTCAAGGGTGATGTCGGTGCTGTCGCTGACCATTTTCTTGAGCTCCTCGCTTGTACCGCAGGCGATTATCTTGCCGTTGTCCATGATCGCGATACGGGTGCAGATAGCCTCAACCTCTTCCATATAGTGGCTGGTGTAGATGACCGTTTCGCCGCTGCGGTTGGACTCTCTGATTTTTTCGAGAATGAAGTTTCTCGACTGCGGGTCGATGCCCACGGTGGGCTCGTCGAATATAAGCAGCTCGGGGTTGTGGCCGATAGCACAGGCTATGTTAAGCCGGCGCTTCATGCCGCCCGAAAAGTTCTTTGCAAAGTCACGCTTTCTGTCCAGCAGACCGACATATTCAAGGGAGCTGTTGACCGCCTCTTTGAGCTGTGCGCCTTTTATACCATAGAGCGATGTGAACAGCTCGACATTCTCCCATGCCTTGAGTTTGCCGTGAATGGCAAGCTCCTGCGGAATGTAGCCGATTTTATGGATAACATCTTTTTTCTGCTTCCACGGATTTTTGCCAAGCAGCTCGACCGAGCCTGCGGTGGGGCGAACGATAGCGCAGATCATGTTCATCGTGGTGCTTTTGCCTGCTCCGTTGGGACCAAGCAGACCGAATATCTCGCCGCGTTTTATTTCAATATTGAGATTATCAACAACCGTGTGTCCACCGTACTTTTTCATAAGGTCTTTTGTTCTAAGAATAACTTCGCTCATAATTTTCTCCTCTCCGCATTCGTGATGCGCTGTTTTACAATACCCAGTATATCAGCCTTATGCAACATGCGGTAGTGAAAAAAGACCTGTTTTGAATATGACTTTTGTCATGTTTTATTCCGGCCCTGAACGGTACTCTTTCAGAAAATTACAAAAATTTATTTAGTTTTCGCCAACAATCGCTGTCGAGTTGACATTGAGTTCATCTTTAAAGAGATAATATATATGTAATTATTACCCAACAGGAGAATCCCGGCATGAAAAAAGACAATCGAAAAAAGACATCTTTGCTGTACAAGGCTGTAAAATGGCTTGTATGGCTTTTTTATCCCAAAATGAAAGTCTTGGGTACCGAAAAGCTTCCCGACGAACCTGTAATAATCGTCGGCAACCATTGTCAGATGAACGGTCCTATTGCCTGCGAATTATATTTTCCAGGCAATCGCTATACGTGGTGCGCCGGACAGATGATGAACATGAAAGAGGTTCCTGCTTATGCTTATCAGGATTTCTGGTCTCATAAGCCAAAGTTCAGCAAACCGTTTTACAAGCTGCTTTCGTATCTTATCGCTCCTCTTGCTTCTTATCTATTGAGCCGCGCCAACACTATTGCAGTTTATCGCGACAGCCGTATCATCAGCACCTTCCGCACTACGGTAAACAAGCTGTCAGACGGCGCAAGCGTAGTCATATTTCCCGAACACGATGTTGAGCACAATAACATAGTCTACGATTTTCAGGACAAGTTTATTGACATCGCACGGCTGTATTACAAGCGTACCGGCAAGGAACTCACCTTTGTACCGCTTTATATTGCACCTAAGCTTAAATCCATGCACCTTGGCGATCCCATCCGTTTCTCGGCAGATACCCCGATCGATGAAGAGCGACGCCGTTTATGCGACTATCTTATGGACGAGATAACCGACATTGCCCGCGGTCTTCCCGAACATACCGTTATCCCCTACCGCAACATGGCAAAGAAGTATTATCCTAAAAACACATCGTTCGAGTAAACAAAATAGCTTCTTTCAAATTTGCTATATATTTTTAAAGGCGTGCCGCAAAAAATGCGGCACGCCTTTTGAGTTAATATCGTTATTCCTTACATCTTACATTCCGACGTCTGTACCAAAGCCATCGTCATTGCTCGGCTTCTTGGTAGTTGTAGTTGTCGGTTTCTTGGTGGTGGTAGTCTGCTTAGCTGTGGTTTTTGCTGTTGTTTTTCCGGTGGTTTTCTTTGTTGTCTTGTTTCCGGCAGCACCGGTAGTGCTTTCAGTCTCTGCAGTAGTAGTTGTTGTTTCGGTTGTGGTGGTTGTTGCTTCACCCGTAATGCCAAGCATGGACTCCATGGTATCTATGCGCTCCTGCATTTCGCTCATCTTTGTTTCCGATTCTGCAAGCTGAGACTGCATTGCTGCGATCTCTTCGTCATAGCATGTGCATTTTGTTGTATCGTCTGCGGTTTCAGTCGTGGAACAGGCTCCTGCAACCGCGGCGATGATTACGACCATTATCATCACAACAAACACGGTAAGTATTTTTGTCATACTGGATTTTTTCATTTTGCTTGCCCTCCATTTTTTCTTATTTGCTTGCGTAGTATTCCTTGACGGCTTCGTACAATGCGATTATGTCACGGCTTACCTGCTTCTCGGTTTCGGCGACCGATGCAATGTTCAGATTTATGTTCATTATCTTAAGCATTGAATTGGATTTTACCGTTCCGTAAACATACGAACCGTTATCAAGAACAACATAAGGAACTACATAGTAAACATCTGCTATATCCTTTGAAGATATTCCCTCGGTCACCGTTGCGTAATAGCGTGCGCTGTCATCATCGTACAGCAGCGTGCCGTTGCTTTCGGTAAACACATAGGCATTTGCGTTAAGACGCATCTTATCCTGATTTGTGCTGTAGGAGGAATCATAGTACTTTTCACAAAGTATTACAACGCCTCTGTCTGCAATGCTGTCGCTTGCGGTATAGGTTGCAAAATAACGCAGACCCCACGGCTCGATAAGTCTTGAAGCACCGGCAACAATATTGGGGGTGATACCGGACTGTGCCGTTGTGGTTACTGATTTTGCTGCTGTCTGGGTATCGCCGCGCGGTATATCCATATCTATGGATGCTCCCGGTACACCCGTTGCCGCATAATGCTCTGCAACGCTTTCCTTAAGCTCAAGTATGCATGTGCAGATTGCCTTTTCTGTTGCTGTTATGCTCGACAGACCAAGATTGGTATTGAGAATCTTCTCCATCGAATTCTTTTTTATGGTACCGTAAATCGTTTCTCCGTTTTCCATTACGGCAAACGGTACAACATAATAGTAAGCACTGATATCATAGGAATAAATTCCTTCGGTCAATGTCGCATAGTATCTGCCGTTGGGATTATTGGTCGACGGATCTTCAAATCCGAGCTCGCCCTTGGAATCAAGATACACATGGACATTCTGATGCTTGCAGAAAGCTTCCGCAGTCATGCCATCGGTATAGTACTTATCCTTGAGTATCGCGATTCCGCGGTCGGTAATCTTATCCATATCGGCACCATTGTATACCGCAAAGTATCTCAATCCCCACGGTTCATACAGCTTGGAAGCACCGCCGTTGATATTCGGGGTAACATCGTAATCAACGTCTGCCGCCTCGACCGTTACCACACACTTCGCGCTGTATGCGCCCGCTGTTGCTGTGATGGTTGCCGTACCGGGGGCTGCCGCGGTTATCTTGCCGCCGCTTACCGTTGCTATATTTTCGTCCGATGTTTTCCATGTTACCTTATCGGTGGAATTGGCTGGAGTGACGGTCGCCGTAAGGGTAACCGTTCCGCCTACGGTAAGGGACGCTGTTGACTTATCAAGCTTTATCGCTGTTGCGGGGGCTGTTACGGTTACCACGCACTTCGCGCTGTATGCGCCCGCGGTTGCTGTAATGGTTGCCGTACCGGGGGCTGCTGCGGTTACCTTGCCGCCGCTTACCGTTGCTATGCTTGCATCCGATGTTTTCCATGTTACCTTATCGGTGGAATTGGCTGGAGTGACGGTCGCCGTAAGGGTAACCGTTCCGCCTACGGTAAGGGACGCCGTGGACTTATCAAGCTTTATCGCTGTTGCCAAAACAGCATCGGAATATGCAGAAACATCAATTGTCTTGCTTCCCTGAAGAATACTTGATGTATATGTGGAAGTGTTTCCGTTTACTTCCTTGAGCTTCCACACTTTATATGTATACGAAAGCTTTCCGCTGTCATCGATCATTATAGTATTGATATTTACAGCAAGCGAGCCTTCAGAATTGGCTTTTTCAGCCGCAGAAAGGGTATATATCGTCTTCTTCTCGCCCGAGTTAAGTCCATAAGACATTATCGAGCTTCCGTTGCCGTAATAAAGAATTCCGTTATACACCGACATACCGCCGGTTGCCGGAGAACACACAGTTTTAGTATCGTTGCCGTAAATGTCGCATGATACAACCGAATTCGAAGATGAATCATACAGATACCAGCGGCCATTGTAATAGTACTGGGTGGAATTTGTCCCGCGCGGAGTGCCGGAATATGTGGTAGAGGTACATTCATATGGCGATTCCCACGCGTAATGGTCTTCTGCCTCCATTTCGCTGTCATTAAGAACGAAATGGGTGTAATATATACGTCCATCAACATCAGGAACAGGATCATCCCACGTTACATCTATCTGATACCACTTGCCATCGATCCTTACAACGTTCCATGTGTGGTTCATTTCATCGCTCGTTGCACGAACACACGGGATACCGCACAGATCCATTATGAGCTGATAAGCAAGGGTATATGCCTGGCATACGCCGATACCGTCAACCAGAATATCATAGGCTGCATAGCGCTCATAATTCAGGTCATATTCACCGTTCAGTATAAGATAATCATGAACATAAAGCAGCTTTTCATAATCGGTCATTCCTTCGATTGCAGCCATTATCTGATCGACCTTGGATTTAAGGGCACTGTATCGTGCGGAATATTCGGTCGATATGGTCGACGAGGTATATACAAATTTGACACTTGCCACAAGCTGATTGCTCGGGTAATAGGAATAGGAATAATACGATACTCCGGCTGAGGCATATTCAATCGGATACTTTCTCTCGAGCGCATCAACAAGATCCGGCAGCTCGGGAACCGTTATACCGTATGACTGAATATTGATATCACCGGAAAAAGATATCAATCCATTTTTTAATGTTGTAAGAATGTCGTCAGGATATGCAACATACCAATCGGCCGAAGATGCGGCATATACATCCGCACCGCCATCCTCGCTTACGAGGACACCGTATTCATCGCTGTAGCCTACGACATTTTCGGGTTTTGTAAAGTCGGTTGTACCTATTGCCGTCACAAGACCGCCATCGGTCAGATTGGCGATCGTTATATCAGCACAGCCGCTGAAAGCGTCAATACCGACCGCTGTTACGCTGTCCGGTATTGTGACGGATTCTATACCTGTACATCCGCTGAAAGCGCAGTTGCCTAAGCTGATTACCGTTTCGGGAAGGATAACGCTCGTAATATCCTTGCACCCGGCAAAAGCATAGTCACCTATCGCTGTTACCGAATATCCGTCGATTACCGACGGTATCTCAATAACTCCTGCTGCCGATGCATCGCATCCGGCTATAACAGCAGAACCCGAAACTATTGCATATTCTAGGCTTCCGCTGGTGTATGTATCGGTATACTGGGGTCTGTCGGCCGTCGGAACAGCCACAACACTTTCAGCATAAACCTTCATTCCGGAATCGCCCGGAGCGGCAGTAACCACACCGGTCACCAGCATGGAAAACGCGAGCAGCATGACCAAAGCCCTTTTTGCCAATCCGGCACCGGATAACATTCTGCTCCTTTTCTTCATTACCCTCATCTTCCTTTCAAAATCTGATAAATACTGTATATTACATATACACAGTATAATTTTACCATAAGCACAGACATCTATCAATTGACATATTATTAAGAAATAACAAAAGATTCTTATGCACAATCCCTCCAAATGACCTTCAAAATAAAATCCCAACGTCAATTTAATTTGGCTGAATATCTTCTCTTGATTTCTCCCATACTCCCAAGCGAAAGGAATGATACAAAAATGAAAAGACTTTTTATTGCCGCGTTTATGTCACTTATTTTTTGCTTCTCGGTTTCTTTTATTTCGTTTGGCAAGGAGTGCCGCGATATCCGCAGCAGCGTACTGCGGCTTCATATCCTCGCAAATTCCGATTCTGACGAGGATCAGGCTTTGAAGCTTCGGGTAAGGGATAAAATATTAAAGGAATCGGAAAGCATTTTTTCCGATTCCTCCGATCTGGCTGATGCAATGGACTCCGCAAATGACAACTTATCATATCTTGAGAAAACAGCGAAAGATGAAATAGCCGCACAGGGATATGATTATGATGTCAGCGTACGGCTTGAAGAAACTTATTTTACAACAAGAACATACGGCAACATCACCCTGCCCGCCGGAAATTACACCGCATTGAGGGTGGTCATCGGGTCGGGCGAAGGACACAACTGGTGGTGCGTTATGTTCCCGCAGATATGCATATCGCCCTCGACAAACGGCGCTAAGCTCGATGATGTTCTCAACGAGGATCAGCTTGCCATTGTCGAAGGCGAAGGATACGAATACAGATTTAAAATTCTGGAATATCTTGAACGACTGTTCGGATAGATTATTCTTCTATAATTTTTGCAATCTCTTCAAGATAGGCCGTATCGAAGCTTTTTGCCATAACCGCCTGCTGCATCGCAGGTGCATGATAGGCAACCACGAAATTTGCAAGATTGCGTCTTCTCTTGAATATGCCTGCCGTTGTGGAAACCGACTGGACAGCATCAAGGCGGATGTGAGTACGAGTCTTGCGATATCCGCCGCTCTGGACATCTATTGCGCGATCGTTATATCCGATAGCGGTATGCTTATGCTCAAGGATATATCCAAACGCAATTAAGGCGTACAGAATTATCGGCAGAGTCAACGCAAGCGCAAGGTTTTCGAAAATAACGCTGAGTACGACGGCTGCTGCTGCAAAGATAACACCCCATACTATCATAGGAACAACAACATTGAAGCGTATTCCCTTTTTGCCGGAATATTTAAGCTCGACCGCTCCGGAGTATTCGGGAAGTATTTCATCAATGAGAAGCCCGGCGTTTTTGAGCGAAATAATCGGGAAAAGAAGCGCTGTTTCATTCTGCTCGTTGCCGTAGCCGATAGATGTAACACTCACACTTGTCTTTTTGAGAAGCTGCTGGAAAAGGTTCTGTGTCGTTGTGACTGCGTGGATATTTCTTACCGGCAGAGTGTAGCTTTTAAGCGAGATAAGGCCGTATTTTATAATTATATTGTCGCCGTCGCGCGCCACTCTGAAATTAAAATATCGCAGAGTTGCCCACAAAATATTAATAATATTGGAAATAACCGCAAAAATAAATATAAGAACTATTGCAAGCAGTATAAGGAATAAAATACTGTGACTTGCAAAAAAGCCCATAGTCGAATCGATTATCGGATCGGCGGCATCCATTAGCTTATCAAGTATCGCATCGGAAAGCTGTGCCACAAAGGTAAAGACAAGCAGGATATAACCGAAGGCCTTAAGCACACTTGACGACGTAAGACCGTAAAGGAAGAAATCACCGAAGCCGGCTTTTATCGCCCATTTGGGTTCACCGTGTTCGATAATCGGGGACTGTCCTGCATCGCGAAGAATCTTTTCGTCCTGCGAGCTGCGGGAGATGATATAATCTCTTATTTCCTCTCCCCTCTTGACTGAGAAAATCAATCCCATTTCGGATTTCTCATCGGTATTTTCAGCGATGGCGCCGGTATCTATTTTTAATGCCTCAGTACCGACGATGCGCTGAAAAACATTGCGTCCGACATCGATGGGATTGATTTTTGAAAAGGGAATCGATACCTTCTTTTTTACAAATACGCCCGATTCGTAAATAAGATTATCATCGACAGCGCTGACGTACGTATTAATCCAGGAAAGCCAGTTTATAAACAGGATCAGCAGCGCAACACCGGCAATTACTCCGATAATAATGCCAACTCCTGTGCCAATATCTTCCATGTCGCCCTCTTCATATACCGAGGCAACTTCGATAAAAATGGAAAATATGAGGATGATAAAAACTTTAATGCTTCGCTCGATTATAATTGTCGGCGAACATCTTTCACGGTTAAGCATCCTGCGCCACCTGCTCTTTCGATTCCAGCTCGGCAAGCTTATTGTTTACATTGTTGCGAAGCATATCGCTTATCTGCTGTGCGGTTTCGTAATCAAGCTCTTCTACCTTATGAAGACCGGCAGCGGTCATTATTTCAATCGTACCAAGCTTGAACATTCTTTGAACCGGACCCTGTTTTGCACAGACATGCTGTACGCGCGATATGGGAATGATTGTATGTGTGCGCCAGAATATGCCTTTTTTAATTTCAATGCGGTCATCGGTTATAAGATACGCCCACTGAATATACTCTATTATCGGATAGACTATGACATTGAGAAGCTGGAAAACCACAAAAGCCCCCGAAACTATCATGAATATCAACGAACCGATTTCACCATCATATATATAACTGAAAATCGATATCACAAAAGGTATAAGCAAAAGGATAAGCATTATACTACGCGAAAAACGCCATTTTGCCTTTGCCTTTTTTCCAACTTTCTGAAATTCCATAAATATACACTCCTTAAAAATAATAAACAAAGCGGAGACGAACTTGCTATGTCGATCAACAGCAAACGCGTCGGCTTTATTGTTGACGCATTCTATTTTATAATTATTTCCGTCATTTTATGGCTTATCTTAAAATACGCCATAGGTCTTGTTCTGCCATTTATAATTTCTTTCGCAATAGCCGCCTTTGTTTACAGGATAGCCACACCGCTTTCCCAAAGGATAAAGCGGCTCTCCTATCCAGCAGCGGCCGCTATTGCGACTACTGTACTCTTTGCAACATTCGGTGTAACGCTGTTTCTTATCGGAACCGCACTTATACGGCAGTTTGTCGAATTTGCCATCTGGCTTCCGTCGATAGCTACATCCATGACCCAATCGGTCATAGACACCGTTGACGGATGGATAAAAGCTATCCCCGGCAGGATAGGCGATTCGATATACGATTATTTTCAAAAAACGATATCCGATATGCCGGGAACGCTAAAAACCATTGCCGAGCTCTTTTCCGGCCCGCTTATGAATTCGGTCGGCGCGGTAGGCGAACTTGCACTCAAATTGCCATCGCTGATAATAGCTATCGCAATAACGATAATATCAACATACTTTATCAGCATGGATTTCAAAGGCATCAAGTCGATGCTGCTGTCAATACTGCCGTCCGGACTGCAGCCGCTCGCCCTTAAAACAAAGCATCTTTTCTGCAACGTACTTCTTAAAATGCTGAAAACCTATTCATTTCTGATGCTTCTTACCTTTACGGAGCTTGCGGTCGGATTTTCACTCATCAGCCTTGCCGGAGAGGATATAAGCTATCCTATCCCCCTTTCGCTGATAATCGCCCTTATCGACATACTTCCCGTTTTAGGTGTTGGCACAGTCCTGATTCCCTGGGCTGTTATTGAGCTTATATCAGGCAATTCACATCTTGCCATCATGCTGATCGCATTATATGCATTTGTTGCCATTATCCGCAACTATCTTGAACCAAAGCTTATCGGCCAGCGATTCGGTCTTCACCCCGCACTTACGCTTGTTGCAATATACGTCGGCGGAAAGCTCTTTGGCTTTATCGGCATATTCGCATTGCCAATAACTTTGATAATCATATCCCAATTGAGAAATGACGAAAAATTCCGAAAAGGGACAACTTAATCTTTAATACCTGTTGTCAAAGATTCTGGTGGATTTCTTCTCGCTTCTGGGAAGCTCACCCATGCCAACAGCCTTGGGCACGACGGTAATACCGATCTTTGCCTTTATCCTATCCTTAAGAGCGGTTTCGACCATCTTCTTATCCGCTTCGGGATTTGCTTCAACAAAAACGGTCATTATATCCTTGCCGTTGAGGTGGTCGATCATGACCTGATATTCGCTGCTTGCACCATCTACCTCTTTCAGAGCTTCTTCAATATGCGCCGGGAAAAGGTTTACACCCTTTACCTTTATCATATCGTCCGTTCTGCCCAAAATTATGTCGATTCGCGGATACTCCCTTCCACAAGGACAATCGCCGCCGATAAATCTGGTAAGGTCATGGGTTCTGTAACGGATGAGCGGCGCGCCCTGCTTGGTAAGGGTGGTTATTACAAGCTCGCCGATCTCTCCGAATTTTGCCGGTTCGCCGGTTTTCGGATCGATTATTTCAAAATAAAAATAGTCATCCCAATAATGCATACCGCACTGGTGTTCACAGCTCATACCGATACCGGGGCCGTAGCACTCGGTAAGTCCGTAGATATCGTAAAGCTCCACACCAAGCTCGCTTGCGATTCTGTTTCGCATCTTTTCGCCCCATCTTTCGGAACCGATAACGCCCTTTCGCAGATGGATCTTATCGCCTATGCCGCGCTTTGCGATCTCCTCGGCAAGAAGCAGAGCATAAGAAGATGTTGCACACAGAACGGTACTCTTGAGGTCGATCATCATCTTTATCTGCTTATCTGTATTTCCCGGTCCCATCGGGATGGCCATCGCTCCGAGAAGCTCACAGCCGGCCTGGAAGCCGATTCCGGCCGTCCAAAGTCCGTAACCGGGGGTAATATGCAGTCGGTCAAGTGGGGTGATACCGGCTGTTTCGTAACAGCGCTTGAACATTATCGCCCAATCCTCAACATCCTGTCTGGTATAAGGAATAATGACGGGTGTTCCGGTGGTACCGGAGGAGGAATGTATTCTTACGACCTCTTCATCGGGAACGGCCTGCAGCCCAAGAGGATATGCCTTTCTCAAATCGTCCTTATCCGAAAAGGGAAGCTTTCTGAAATCCTCCACCGACTTAATATCAAGCGGATAAAGCCCGGCAAATTTATTTGCATAAAATCCGTTCGGAACCTTCATCAGACGGTCTATCTGATTCCTTATCAGCTCAAGCTGACGCTCTGACATCTCATATCTGTTTTGTGACATAAACTATGTTCAATCCTTTCATGTGAAGCTGCATCAGCTATTGCCAATTGCATCTCCAGATTGCAAGACTATATATCTGATTACTTGCAGGTATTCATTCCCAAAGCAAAGGCCATTTTATTTATCTCAAGGAATTTTGCGGGTACCATAGACGCCACCGCCTGCTCAAGTGCATCGGGCGATATACCCGGAAGTCCTGCCGCAGCGGCTGCACCCAGCAAAGCGACGTTAAGAACCTTTGCCGAACCGCACTGCTCGCAAATCGCATCACCGTCCACAACTATAAGACGGTCAACGTTTTTCTTTAAATATTCAATCATTTCGTCCGGATCGTATTTTCCGCCGCCAAGCGATGACGTAACGGGAATCACGCCCTTTTTCGCAACGATCACCGCTCCGCCTTCCTTTAAATATGAAAGGCACCGCACAGCCTCGGCCGGTTCGAAACCAATAATTACATCGGCATTGCCCAGCGGTATCATCGGCGACTGCACGCCGCCGACACGCACATGGCTGACAACACATCCGCCGCGCTGGCTCATTCCGATGGTTTCGGATGTGCGCACATGCTGTCCGGCATCTATTGCCGCCCGCGCTATCAATTTTGAGGCAAGGACTATTCCCTGGCCGCCAACTCCGGTTATAAGTATATCAGTCATCCTCAGCACCTCCCGATAGCATTACACGGACACAGCTGCGAACAAAGCGTACATCCGGTACATAACGACGGCTCAATTACCGCCTTTTTATCCTTTATTGTCAATGCAGGACATCCGATCTCATTGACACATCTTGAGCATCCGACACATTTATCGCTGTCTACTTTAAGCGATGCATCTGTTTTAGTCACCGCGATACATGGCGATTTGAAAACTACGGCAGCTATTTCGCCAAAATCGGCGGCGCGCTTGACTGTATCAACGGCAGCTTTAAGATCAAGCGGATCCACCGTTTCGACAAATCCAACTCCCAGAGCGCGAAGCACAGCCGGAATATCAGCCGGGGTACCGTTTTCACCCATCATGGTCACACCTGTACCCGGGTGGGGCTGATGTCCGGTCATGGCTGTCGTGGAATTATCAAGAACGATTATGACGATTTTGCACTTATTGTAAACCGCATTAAGCACACCGGTCATACCGGAGGCAAAGAAGGTAGAATCACCGATAAACGCAAAGTTGACCGTATCCGGCTCTATCCAATGAATACCCTGCGCGATAGTGATATCGGCACCCATGCAAAGGCAGGTATCGACCATATCAAGCGGCATTGCGTTGCCAAGAGTATAACAGCCTATATCACCCGAAAAGACAGCTTTTTTACCCTTCATAGCCTGTTTTACGGCATAGAAGGATGCACGATGGGGACATCCGGCACAAAGCACAGGCGGACGCATTGGAATTTTAGGCATATCCGTCTTTGCCGCCGCAACAGGTATATCGACACCCGTGAATTTTGCTATCGAAGCCTTTGCCGCTTCGACAGTCAGCTCACCGGCACACGGTGTATCACCCGTAAGCTTGCCGAAGATCTTTGTCGAAAGTCCGTATTTTCCGCAAAGGAAAACAAGCTCCTTTTCGATTACCGGATCAAGCTCTTCCAGAACCAGAACCTTATCGAGTCCCTCAAGGAACCGCACCGCAAGCCGCTCCGGGAACGGATACGGTGTGGAAATTTTCAGCATTTTGCAGTCTATATCAGCCGCCGTGACAGCTTCCATAGCATTTGCCCAGCTTATTCCGCCGGCGGCTATTCCCATCTTTCCGTCTCCGGTGATAAAATTATATTTATAATCCGAAAGCTCTTCGCCCAATGTTTCACGGCGCTTTTCAAGTTTGATATGGTTATTGTAAGACGCGTTCGGGAAAATGACCCAGCGCTTTGTATCCTTTATAAATCCTTCCGGCTTGCAGTCCTTTATTTCATCTGAAACATCTATGGATGCACAGCCGTGGCAAACTCTTGTGGTCGGTCTAATAAATACGGGACATCCGTATTTTTCGGAAAGCTCAAATGCATCACCTATCATTTCATAGGCCTCTTCCGGGGATGACGGGTCAAAAACAGGCACCTTTGAAAATGCCGCAAAGGTTCTTGTATCCTGCTCGGTCTGGGATGAAATGGGGCCGGGGTCATCGGCGCACGCTATAACAAGTCCGCCCTTTACACCAACATACGCAAGGCTCATAAGCGGATCGGACGCAACATTCATACCAACCTGCTTCATCGTTACAAGAGCCCTTGCTCCGGCATAGGCGGCACCTGCGGCAGCCTCAAGCGCTGCCTTTTCATTTACCGACCATTCGACATGTATATCGCCCGGATTGCGCTTTGCCACCGTTTCAAGTATTTCGGTAGACGGTGTACCGGGGTAGCCCGACACAAATTTTACTCCGGCACGAATAGCTCCCAAAGCAATCGCATTATTGCCCATAAGAAGTTCAGCAGCCAAATATATCATCTCCTAAACAAAATACTGCATTTTTCATTAGATTATACCACACTTCATCGGTGCAAATCAATAAATTTCGCACGATATTCAAAACTAATTAATACACAAAAAGAACAGACGGCGCTTGACCGTCTGTTCTTTGCGTTTAATGCTATATTTTTACATCAGCTTGAGATAAAGCTCTTTGATCTCTTCGACAGAGGTATCTCTCGGGTTGCCGGGACGGCATGCATCGTCATAAGCCGACTGCGAAAGGAAATCAATATCCTCCGGCTTGACTATATCCTTAAGATTTGCAGGGATACCGACATCACTTGAAAGTGCTTTGACCGCATCTATTGCGGCGCGGCGAGCGTCTTCAAGGCTCATTTCATACGCACCCTCGACACCCATCGCCTTTGCGATATCTCTGTACTTTTCGCCGGTTGCCGGAGCGTTGTATTCCATAACGGTGGGGAGAATGATAGCGTTTGCAACACCGTGCGGTGTATCATAAACAGTACCAAGAGGATGAGCCATGGAGTGAACTATGCCAAGACCTACGTTGCTGAAGCCCATACCTGCAATGTACTGACCGAGTGCCATGCCTTCTCTTCCCTCATCAGTACCGTCAACAGCACCGCGGAGAGATTTTGCAATAATCTCGATAGCCTTGATATGGAACATATCGCTCATTTCCCAGGCACCTTTTGTGATATAACCCTCGATAGCGTGGGTCAGAGCATCCATACCGGTTGCAGCGGTAAGTCCCTTGGGCATTGTAGACATCATATCAGGATCTACAACGGCAACGACGGGAATATCATGTACATCGACGCACACCATTTTACGATCCTTTTCGTCATCGGTGATAACGTAGTTGATGGTGACCTCTGCCGCTGTGCCTGCGGTGGTGGGAACGGCAATGATCGGGGTGCACTTATTCTTTGTGGGAGCAACGCCCTCAAGGCTTCTTACATCGGCAAACTCCGGATTTTCGATAATGATTCCGATAGCCTTTGCCGTATCCATGGACGAACCGCCGCCGATCGCTACAATGCAATCTGCACCGCTCTGTTTGAACGCCTCAACGCCCATCTGCACGTTTTCGATGGTGGGATTAGGCTTTATACCGCTGTAGATATCATAGGGAATCTGTTCTGCATCGAGAATATCGGTAACCTTTTTTGTCACACCAAATTTAATAAGGTCAGGGTCGGAACAGACAAACGCCTTTTTGAATGCTCTTGCCTTGATCTCATTAGCAATTTCAGCTATAGCACCCTTACCGTGATAGCTTGTTTCATTAAGTACGAATCTGTTTGCCATTTTTAATTTATCTCCTTTTAATTTTTCAAGATAAAAATCTCGTCTTATATTTTACACCTACCAAGCACCCGAGGTCAACTGTTTTATAGCCAATAACAAAAACACTTTATTGTATCCAATCAAAAATCAACCACAATTAACACAATAAAAAGCACTCTCTATCCTGCAGACAAAAGAGTGCTTTGCGATGCAAGAAATCAAACAGTTTACAAATAACGTCTTCCTAAGAATGCAAACCGTCACGCATCGGACAGACACTTCTGCACCTATTGCAGTCAACGGTATCAAATCCTCTTGCAGTTTTTCCATAAGCGTTTTGCCTACATTTCATCTGTTCAACAGACTTGTCATGAATCGCTGACACAGGACACGCTTGTATACATTTCGTACAGCCGGGGATGCAGATATTTTCACATAATGGGTCGCTTTCAAAAGCAACATTTGTCAGCAGAGCGCCAAGAATAAGCCTGTTGCCGTACTGCGGATTAAGAAGCAGACTGCTTTTGCCGATCTGACCGATGCCGCACGCTGCTGCAGCATGCTTCATGGATAACAGACCTTTGCCTGTCATGGTATCTTTTTCCCAGTATTCATAGGGGCCATCTGATGGAATCGGTACACATATCCCGTCACATTCTTTCTCTATGAGCTTTGCCGCCGAAAAGACAATTTCATCCACCTTATGTACTACGTCCTCATTAAAATGTCCGTATATCAATCTTGAATCCACCCGAAGAAGTCCTTTTGGAAGCGCAACCCCCACTGAAATTACAGATTTGCAGTCAGCATACAAATGCACGGGCGAAAAATTTTCCGGTGCATCCGAAAATCGCTCCATTCCCCCGAAACCGCATACATCAGCACCTAATTCCAATATTCTTTCCCTGATTGTTTCTTTAGTAATCATAATCGGATCTTTCCTTCGCCTTTAATTTGCATAATATCTTTATCTTCCTAAGGTTTCTTCAAACACCTGTTTTAAAGCATCACTCGGTATACTCTGATCTACATATATCTGCAGCATTCCTCTGGGTGTGATTTTGTAACCAATCAACTCTTCCTTATGCGTGATTACCGCCTGTGCCTCGATATTGATATGATCTTTAAACGGTATTAATCTAACAAAATTTTCACCTGAATAGTAACTCGGTAGTTTTGCCCACATTTTTTCTGTAAGCTCAAACGAACCACTGTCGTATATCAGCCGGCGCAAAGTTTTGAACATAACAACAACTTCCGCGGAATACTTTTCAATATACATTTCAACTTGTTCATTCATTTTGCTCACCTCGGCAAGTTGGGATTTGCCTTAATCTATTTTAAACAGATTAATATAAAAGTCATAAGCCGCTGAACATTCTTCTACAGACAAATTTGTTTCTTTCGCTAAATAATCAACTGCTTCTTCTTTAGTTTTAAATTGCATCAATATTGTCGTGACCTCTGCCATTTTATTTAATGCATTACTGAATTCCGCAAAGGCTACACTTTTATCGCTTGATTGATATAACTGATATTTTAACATTTTCATTAAATTTGCGTCTGCTATTCTTTGGTAATCTTCATTCTTAATCTTTTGACCTGCGAACAATTCATTTATTGTTATGCCCAATATATCACACAACGGCTCATACAACGATGCGTCGGGCAAGCAACTTCCATTTTCCCATTTTGAAACGGACTTATTGGTTGTGTTTAACATTTCAGCAAGTTGGGTTTGTGTCATATTTTTGCTTTTACGACATTCTGAAATAAACTTTCCAATTTCAATTTGATTCATAATATCACTTCTTTCGGATATAATATATCCTCATATCATTAGTTATTAAACCCATCAAAAGTAGAATTACAAATTCTTATTTTTCTCTTTAAAATGCAAAATGTTGTTAATCTTTGATAAACCTCTTGTCCAAATTCGGAAGTTCATCCGAAATATAACGTTCAACCTTCATATGTAAATCGTATTTTTCGCGCAATTCGATTATCTGTTCCATCATCGGAGTTTTATGATGTACATCAATCGCCTCCTGATTTTCCCAACTATCAATTAACAGTATACTGTTTTCATCATCCATCGGAATAAAGTATTCATATCTTAGATTTCCCTCTTCCTTACGTATTTGATCGACAATACCACGGGAAATCATTTCATTGGCAAATCTTTGTGCATTTCCATTTTCACCGGTATAGTAAATATTTATCGTAATCGCCATTTTTTATCCTCCACGAATTCATATTTATTAAATTGATTATATCACAAAACCATGCATTTACAACCGCATACATAAAACGCCCCCGGCAGCCTGAATCGTTGCCGGGGACAGATAAACACAAATTTCTTCATTTATTGGTATAATGACAGCAAAATTATCCTATTATGCATTTTGGAACAAGGATGTAAAACTAAAAGCCATATAAAGAAAAAGGTATTATTTCTGCTTTTAATTTACTAACCATAAATGGGTTTAGTTTACAAGGAATATAACTTTGCATACCGATCAACGCAACTTGTTCAAGCCTTAAAACAGAAAAACCATCACATTCCTGAATTTGAAAATAGTAATCTTTATGAGAACCGTATTCCGAAAATCTTATCATGGATCTATCAAAATCAAAAGTGCAAGACAGTTCATCAACAGCGTTCTTTATTTTTAGTGCGCTAATAATTTCCTCGCTTGATAAATTGATTTTATATACGAATTTTCTCATAGTGGAATCATAGTTAATAATATCGCCGGTTACTTTACTATGATTCTTGAATATTGGGATTATAATTCCTAAAACCATGGGAATCAGAAGTGCAAATAAGAGCAATACCAAAAACAGAAATTTCATTTTAATACCTCCTTTTGAGTTTAGGGGGTGCAAAGTTGTTTTATAGGGTTGCATTATGAATCGCATTTGCCTAACAAGATAGGATTAAAGACTTTAAGTATAGTGGCATATCCCACAATACGTTCGCCTTCCTGAATATTAATCTTCTTACCCACCCATAGACAGTTTGGATAGGCTTCCGGAGAGAGAAAAGTAATTGTACCTTTGGCTGTACCGTTAGGGGAAACTGCCTGCGTATCGTAATAGTGATGAACACCCGTTGACAAATAATTCCCTGTCACTAAATGATGAGGGCGATAACCATCAGCAACGGGATGTTTTCTTGTTCCAATAAATTCAAACAAAACTTCTACATCTGGTTCTTGGTCAAAAATTGTTTTATCCATACAATCACCGCCTTTTTTGCATTGTACCATAAAAAGGAAATAACCTCAACCTGTATCAAAGTTGCGGTGAAAAGTGAAATATTTGCCTTGCGGCAAATGTGAAATAATGACCTGCGGTCATTGTGAAATGTGATGTTGTCACATCAAGTGAAATGAAAGAAATCCACTCACGCCCGCAGGCATTTCACATGGCGAAACAATATTTCACACGCGCAGCGTATTCCACAAATCCCGTATGGGATTTATTTCGTTGAAAAAGACCGTAACTTTGATACCAAAGTTACGGTCTTTTTCTGGCGGAGAAGGAGGGATTTGAACCCTCGCGACCCTTTCGAGCCCTACTCCCTTAGCAGGGGAGCCCCTTCACCACTTGGGTACTTCTCCATGGTGAATTAATTTACATTATTGGCGAAATGGATGTGGCGGAGGGGAAGGGATTCGAACCCTTGGTACGTTGCCGTATCACTGGTTTTCAAGACCAGCTCCTTAAACCGCTCGGACACCCCTCCGTGAGATCGCTCACATGAGTTCGCCATATAATATTATCAAATCAAAGCCTAATTGTCAAGCCAAAACTTCAAATTTTTGTTATTTATAAACTTAAATTATTTATCCGGCCGCACGAGTCTTTGAACTTCGATAGTATTATATAAACGTCGCCTTTAAAACAATAAAAAACTCATCCCGGATATCATTAAATGCTCCTGCCAAAAACAGTCGGCAGGAGCTTTTGCATTTTAATCAGGCGTGCTTTTCAAGATAGCATTTCGGTGCTACAAAGCGAAGCGCTTTCGGCATGATTTTGAAATCAATATCGGTGGATGCAAAGCATTCGCCGTCTACCGTTACGATAACGGGAGTTTTTGATTCAACATGCATGTGGGTACCTTTTCTTATAGTAAGTATTTTCTTGAATTTCTTCTTGTTGATAAACGAACCGTTTTTATAATCGCTGACAAGTGTAAGAGCCTTAAGCTTGGAAACACGCTTGACAAGAACGAAGTCGATCTGCCCATCGGTCGGGTCGGCCATGGGCGCGCTGTTGAAACCGCCACCGTAATACTGGCCGCTTGCCGCAAGAGAAAACAGATAGTCACCCTCAAAGGTTTCCTTGCCGTCGATAGTTATCTTCAGCGTATTGTATATCTTACCGAAAAAGCTTTTGATGACTGCCTTATCATACGCCTGCGAACCGGAATATTTTTTATTCTTTTCCTTTATTTTGTTTGCATTATCGCAGATGATAGCATCAAAGCCCATCGAACAGATATTGATTGATTTAAGCACACCGGTATCTATACCGTCAACAGCGACAGCATCAGATATAATGTAGCTTTCAAAATCAAGAAAATCGGCCGATGTACCAAAGCTCTTTATGTAATCGTTGCCCGAACCGCAGGGGATACAGCCAAGCTCGCAGTTTTCTTTGCCGATAAGGCCGCTTGCAACCTCGCACAGCGTTCCGTCACCGCCGATGGAAAAGATTCGCACGGGATTTTCCTTCGTTGCCGCATCTGCCGCAGCCGATGCAATCTCGGTTGCATGACCAACACGTTCGGTCAGTACAAATTCATAATCAAGACTATTCTTTTCACATACCGCCTTGATTGCATCACCGTATTTTTCCGCCGCGTTTACCGGTCCTGCCGCAGGATTGAAAACAAAAAGATATTTCAAAATACACCCTCCTGACGATTACTTAATTTTTTTGCCGCAAAATAACAATTATCTGAAATACATATACGCCTGGCATTTTATCATGCCGTTATACAGCTTGCGCCGTTTATCCGCCCTTCTTCCGAAGACTTTTTCAAAATCTTCGTCCGGCGTGATAATGGTATAGCTTGTCCCCTGCTGTTTTTTGAATACCTTACCCATTATACGGTAGATTTTTTCCGCCTCTTCAAGGGTAAGCAGGCGTTCACCGTATGGCGGATTACATATAACTATACCCGATTCGCAGGAAAATTCGGCCGCATCTCTCTTTTCAAAAGTAATGCGCTTCGCAACACCTGCTTTATATGCGTTTTCCTTTGCCGTTTCGACCGCCGCAGGATCTATATCAAAGCCATGTGCTTCAAAAAGTGCATCGCGCCTTATAAGAGAATCGGCTCTCTCCCTTTCCACCTGCCATACACTTTGCGGTATTATCCCCCATTTTTCGCACGAAAAGGAACGCTTTATTCCGGGGGCAACGTTGAGCGCCTTGAGCGCCGATTCGATAAGTATAGTTCCCGAACCGCAGAACGGATCGTAAACGATACTGTCTTTTTTTACAAAGGATATATCGGCAAGCGCCGCCGCAAGAGTTTCCTTTATCGGCGCGGCAACGCCCTTTCTCCGGTAGCCTCTTTTATGAAGTCCGTCGCCGCTTGTGTCGATCATAAGATATGCCTTGTCTTTATGCAGATGGAACTGTATCTGACGCGGATAACCGGTTTCTTCAAACCACGGAACATGATACTTTGTCTTAAGACGTTCGACAACCGCTTTTTTTATTATAGACTGACAATCGGAAACGCTGAAAAGCTTTGAGGAAACCGAGCTTCCCTTTACAGGGAACGCATCGGTTTTGCCTATCCACCGCTCCCAGTCGAGAGCCTTTGTACCCTCAAACAGCTCATCAAAGGTTCGCGCTTCAAAGCTGCCGACAACTATCAGCACGCGCTCACCGTAACGTGTCCATAAATTCGATCGGCAGAGCATATTCTCGTCACCGGAGAAAAATACTCTTCCGTTTTCCGCACAGACATTGCGTGCATCCATTCTTTTCAGCTCGCCGCCCAAAAGGCCCTCAAGCCCCATCAGGCAGGGTGCAACCATATTAATTTCCATTATTCAAAATTACCCAGGCTGCCGACGCTCTATGCCTTGAGATAGGCATTTATAAAGCCGTCAAGCTCGCCATCCATTACCGCCTGAATGTTGCCCATTTCAAAGCCGGTACGGTGATCCTTTGCCATAGTATAGGGCATGAAGACGTAGGAGCGAATCTGACTGCCCCAGGCTATCTCCTTCTGTGCGCCCTTTATATCCTCGATACGTTCAAGGTTTTCTCTTTCCTTTATCTCAAGCAGCTTAGACTTGAGCATCTTCATCGCAACATCCTTGTTCTGGAACTGGCTGCGCTCATTCTGGCACGCGGTGACAATACCGGTGGGGATATGGGTAATACGAACGGCCGAATCGGTCGTATTGACGTGCTGACCGCCTGCACCGCTGGAGCGGTAGGTATCGACCTTTATATCCTCCGGCCTGATCTCGATTTCGATATCATCGCTTATTTCGGGCATGACTTCAAGCGAAGCAAAGGATGTGTGACGTCTTCCCGAAGAGTCAAAAGGCGACACGCGG